>JBAZFF010000038.1:0-2500 GCA_041653495.1 Minisyncoccota bacterium | reverse complement strand
TTTCCAGGTGTTCAAGCACTTCTTCAGCCACCGCATAATCAAAGGTGTTGTCGGGGACAGGTATGTTCCTGCAATCCGCAAGTATCGTCTTAAAGCCGTAGTTCTTGTTGTAAAAATCTATGACCGCTGGCGAGAAATCAAGAAGCGTTATATCCGCATCAGGAAACTTCTCTTTCGCCATTATGCACAACGGGGAATTAAGGCAGCCTATATCTATCAGTTTTCCCCCATTAAACTTTTCAAGAATCACCTTATGCTTCCTGTCAACTGACCTGTCGAAATCCTTATCCCTTTTAAGAACAGTGGTGAATATATTGTCATAGGCAGATGGGGTATTCAGATTTTCGTTTGTTTGCCTTTTCATTCGTAAGGGTTCTGTTGCTTTTCTATTTCAGGGTTCTTATATCTTTTAAGGTCGTTGGCGAATTCTTCCAGTTTGTCTGCCGCTTTTAAAGATGACTTTCCGTCTATTTCAAAATGAGTCTTGTCGTAGTCTTTTGCGTTTCTCAGTTCTTCCGCCATTTCTGCCAATTTTTCAGCCAAGATAACCCCAGCTTCCATTTTGGCGAACTCTTTCCAAAACGGTTCCCTGTCTTTTTTTGTTTTTTTCATAGGTTAGTTCGTGTTTCCCCTGGTGTCGGATAAGCGGGCATAACGGGCTTTGAAACTCCGCCTCCCCCTCTCTGAACCATTTCCTGAAGGTTCTGTTGTTCCCCTCCGTCTAATTCAACTGGGCTTATCCCCATTCTTTCAAGTATCGGTGCGAGAACTTTCCTCTTTCTCGGGTCGTTGAATAATGCTGGGTCTGAAGACATAAGCTGTATCAGGGCTATCCTGTTGGCATTATCCACGCTTGAATCGAAACTTTCCCCCGTTATCATAATATCTATTTCGTATTTAAGGTCTTTAAAGAAATCAGATGGGAGAGTTTCTATCTTCTCTTTGCCCTTTTTTATATTCTCGGCAACCATCGCTTTTAATAATTCAAACTCTTCTTTAGTCGGAATCCTCAGTTTCTTGAATATATATCCGAGCAGTTCATTCTTTACCCTTGTGTTAATAAGCATCAGGTTATATTCTTCCAAATCTGAACCTATTATTTTTAAATTGTGTTCCTTGCTGTTGGAAATCCTGAACCCCTCCAATATGTCAAACACCCATTCCTTGACGTCTAACGCTATGTTTTCCTGTATCTGTCCGAAATATGAAGTAGCCTGTGAAGCCAATAACTGGGTTGTTCCCAGCGGAGTCCTGCTCGGCAAAGCCTCTCCCCTCATAACATCATAAGAAAAGGTGATTTCATTCTTATTATTAACCCACCTGTTCAATTCGTTTTCCGAAGCCACCACGTTTCTGTCAACCATATCCACCTGGCTTATAGGGTCGTTGACCTGCAGTATCTCTCCGTTCTTAACGTCTTCCAGAAGGTTTCTTTTAACTCCAGGGTCTTTGCACTGCCATAACCTCAAAGCGTTCCAGTAAGAAGACTTGACCCTTTGGTTGATAAGCTGGTTAATCCTCACCTGCGGTTCAAAAGACATTTCCACCATTCCTACTCCCTGCCACCTGCCTGACAATTTATTCAAATGGAACTCCCAGTAAGGGTGTTCTTCCACTATATCGTCAACCATAATCACTCCTTCGCTTCCGCTTTCCCCTTTGGCGATAATGGTTCTCCTGTAATTCAGGTCGTCATCTTCCCCATATCTTTCATAAACGGTAATCTGCGTTTTTTCTTCTAACGCTTTTTCCCAATCCTCCCAGTTGTTCTCTTTCGCTATCCTCTTGAACTGCAAAGGGTTATAGGTATGAACCTCTATTATGTAGCTTGCGTCAGTAAGGGTATCAGCGTCCTGTTGGACGGCAAAGTTTTTCAAATCAACGAAATAATAATCGCCTTTGACTTTCTTCAATACAACGGAACCGTATATGGGCAGTTCGTGGAATATCCTGTTCAATTTCTTCCCGAACTGGTTTTCCTTAGCCCAATGCTTGAAGTCTTTTTCAAGGAACCAGGTCTTGACCTCAGCCCCTTTCTGGGCGGTTCTGAGGGTTATGTCTTTAACGTCAAAGTCTATCGCCTTCTCGCAGACATCGCAGGAAACCTTGCTTACGTTGAAGAACGCTTTCCTGTCCCCCTGGTCGTCATACTTTCCTTTGATAAACTCGGAATTGTAATAATAGACTATTTTCTTTATATTCTCCCTTTGGTTGAACTTCAAATCGTCAATAATATCTATTGACTCGTTTTCAAAGTTATCCAGTTCGTTTTTAATCGTTGAGAAGTCTATCATCTTTTCCGCCTTGTTTTAGAACGTTTCCACGTTTTTTTGCTTGCATAGTAAAATCTAACCTGTCTTGCGGTATATTTCCTTCCCGAAGGCGAATAATAATATCTCCCCCGTTTGCGGAATGGCATTATAATTTCCTGATTGAATAAGCCGCTGTCAATTCTGAACTTGTCGTAACCGCGTAGGTGATGCCCAGTTTTATCTTGCTC
>JBAZFF010000037.1:0-2512 GCA_041653495.1 Minisyncoccota bacterium | reverse complement strand
CAGCAAACGGCTCTTTCTCATGGCCCCGCTGCATCCATTTGTTATTATACATCTCTTCACTTTCCCCGGTGACAATTTCAAAAGCTACTTTGATGATTGCTTTCTTATACCCAGCTGTTGTCTTTGCCATAAATAGATCTGCAAAGGTTGAAGCGGTAAACTTCCCACGTCTCAGGGCGTCCCACTCTTCAGAGTTCTGCTCTATATCGTAATGCTTCATATTACGGCCTGTTTTAAAAGCTCCTCATGTTCGGGAGTCAGTTCATACTTTGCTCTTATCTGATCCATCGTACCGGCTCCTTTCAAGAACTCAATAGCCTTACCCCATGCCTGAAGGTTTGGTGTCAGTTTAGGCTTATCCATTTTGGGCTGGATCTCCCGGATGCGTAAACCCTCGGTTATGTCACCAAAGGCCCGGATGTCATCCTTTACATAGATCTGAATAGGAATGTTATTCCAGTCGTTAATAAAGGGGCTCTTTGCGAATTTCTTAACTACCTTGCAGTTAGTGGCATTCAGGATCATAGGTTTTAGTTTCGCATCGACAAAGGTCGCAACATTGCGCTCCTGTTCTTTGCCGTCGGTGTTCTTAACCTTTCGGACAGTAACGGCTTTGATTACTGCTTTCAGATCCTTTCCGTCCTCAAGATCGCACGATCCGAGATAGTCGGAATTAAACACTTTTTTCCAGTGTGTTTTTCCTTTTGGTTCTTTGGTTGCTGTTTCCATATTATAGCTTATTTGCATTATCCCTGATATAATTAGCAACTTGTACGAGCATGATGTTTGCCTTTGATGCTATGTCGGCGGCTTCAATACTTTTAACTTCAGGACGTGAAAGGTCGTTAATCGCTTGCATGAAGTTAAGCAATTTTGTCTTATCAGGAGCAAGTTTTGCCTTCTTTTCTTCAGCGGCAATACGTCTTTTTTCAGCTTCGTCGGCCTTCTTTTTTGCGTCCTCTTTTGCCTTTATTTCAGCCTCAAGTTTTTCCCGCTCTTCTCTTTCTTTTTTGGCCTTATCTTCTAAAGCTTTACGTTCTACATCTGCTTTTTCACGTTCTTTTTTCAGTAGTGCATCTTTCTTTTCTTGCTCTTTTTTGGCAGCTTCTCTTTCAGCGGCAATCTGTTTTTCCCGCTCTTCAGCTTCTTTTATAAGCCTTTCATTTTCTAAACGAACACGCTCACGTTCCGCAGCATCAGCTTTTTCTTTTGCGATCCTTTCCTCTTCAGCTTTCTTTTCGGCTTCGACTCTCATGTCGTATTGAAGTTTCGCACCTGCCAGAAGTTTATTAAAAGCATCTTCAGTCATTTCTCCTAACATGAATGTATTCACATCTTCTACATACGGAGAAATTAAAGCCGCCCGATCATTTTTTAACTGCTCTTTAAGCTCTTTTTCGCGGTTCTCCTGATACTTTTCAATCTTATCAAGATCATCTTCCATACGTTCATTGACAGCAATCTCTTTGCGTTTAATGGCATCAACAAACTGCCCTCCCTTGAGAAAATAATCTTTAGTTGTTTTGTGCCAGACTTCAATTCCTTTGGTTCGGTTATCCCTGATTTTAAGACGAAGATCACGGGCTTTTATTGACGTGACAGGATCTTCAATGTCGAGCCTTATAACCTCATCGAATTGAGATACAAAAGCATCTCTCTCCGTGATTATCTGAGGAAGGTTTTTGATTAATTCATTTGCTCTGGTTTCGTCAAGTCCATAATCAGATGCATTAATTTTTACAATTTCATTTTTCATTTTTATAATATTTGGGTTAGTTAATATCAAATTCCTTTTCACAATACAAACACTTATATTCCCCCGGCTCCGGCTCCTTACGAAAGCGGTATGCGCGCTCTGTCTCGTTTTTAAGATTACTTCCTCCGCATTTCGGACAGAAGCCGTTACCTTTGAAGCGGACGTTTTTAATGATGTCAGTGAAGATTTCCTCGCTCTGTCCGAAGATCAGCTCAGCCATTTCCTTGATCTGGTCGTAACGGTAAACGGCTGATATAGTAGCACCGCAAAGCTGGTCTGGTGTTTTATTGTCTTTAGTTTCAGTCCATTCTACGTCGTACAGATTTCCCAGGTACGCCTTAAGCTGATCTTTGAAGTCGTCAAAATTAGGCTCGCTCGAGATAATGTCGAGGGCGAAAATTGTCAGGGTTGCCATTATGCCTTTATAAATTTGCCGTTAACAATCTTATACCACGTGTCAGCAAGTATCTTTTTACCATCAACTTTACCAGATTTGATACTCTTAATATTATAATCTTCATCATGTTCAGATAATACAATCCAGCAACCTAAAGGGGCTTTAGCGATATTCTGATAGCCGATTCCGATGGCAACAGCATTGTTAGAAATAATATCTTTTGTATTGACTATCTCTGATTTTGATTCTTGTCCGGTCGTTAAACTTGCAGACCTGTTCCCGGTGGCTGAACTTGCAGACCTGTTCCCGGTGGCTGAACTTGCAGAACTGTCCCCGGTGGATGATCTTGCAGACCTGTA
>JBAZFF010000036.1:0-2738 GCA_041653495.1 Minisyncoccota bacterium | reverse complement strand
GCCTGCGGGCTTAATTCTGCATTTGCCTGATAGAAATAAAACAAAAACCAGCCGGCAATAAGGCAAACTATTGCTATTGATGCTGGAAACAAGAGTTTTTTGATGTCTTGTGCCATATGGTTATTTTAAATTATTTAATTCTTTTAGTAAACCTTTTAAATCCAAATTATACATTTCGCAAACTTCCCCCAGTCTCAGCTTGTCCATTTCCATTTTGGCGAAAGCGCAACTCAAACAGGGCAAATTATACTTTGCCAAGATTTCTACGCCTTTCGGATCTTTTGTTATTTCCGACAATATTGTGCCTTCGGAGAATTTTGCCATAATTTACTGGGCCATCCAGCCCCCGTCAATTATAATAACGTCCCCGGTGATATAAGATGAAGCGTCAGAAGCCAGGAATAAAGCTAAATTAGCCACTTCTTCGGATTTGCCCATTCTCTTCATCGGGACCAAGCTCAATGTCTGCTCAAGCATTCCAGGATCATCCTTTGCGGCAGCTACCATAGGAGTGTCTATTGCTCCCGGGGCTATCGCGTTGACTCTTATGTTGAAAGGAGCCAACTCCACTGCCATAGATTCCGTCATTGCCACAACTCCTCCCTTGGAAGCGCAGTAATGGGCCAGACCTGCAATTCCGGATCCCACCTGCCCCATTCCGATGGAAGCTATATTTATTATTGATCCTGATTTCTGTTTAATCATCTGTTTGACTGCGGCCTGGGCGCAGAGGAATTCCCCTTTTAAATTGACATCCAGGGTAAGATCCCAGTCTTTTTCAGACAGTTCGGTAAAAGGCTTAAAGGAGCAGATTCCCGCATTATTAACTAGAATATCCAATTTCCCCCATTTATCAATTGCTGACTGCACCAAAGAGTCTGCCTCTGACTTATTGCTGACATCGCACTTTACGGCTATTGCTTCACCTCCGTCTTTCTTTATTTCCTCAACCACCTTCTCACAGTCTTCCTTGGAAATGTCGGAAACCACAACCTTGGCTCCGGCCTTGGCCAAAAGCTTTGCATGGGCGGCGCCCATCCCTCTCCTGGCTCCGGTGACGATTGCTACTTTGTCTTTTACGTCAAACATATGATATTTAAGTTAATTATTAAAATTATTATTGTATACTAGCAGATAATCCCTCCCATTAAAAGCCTCTCGCCCCGGTAGGCCACCGCAGACTGGCCCGGCGTTATCGCCCTCTGGGGCTTTTTAAAAATGATTCTTCCCCTGCTCCCAGAAAGGAAAACATCAGCAGGGCTACCTTTGTCCCTGTATCTTATCTTTATTACTACATTCTTTAATGATTTTTGTTTCTTTCCTGAAATCCAGTTGACTTCCTTTACGCAAAAACTCTTTGTATAAAGATCCTTTTCGTTCTTGGTGACAACTAGGATATTATCCTTTATATTCTTATTTAGCACATAATAAGGCCCTCCGGGAAGATTAATCCCCCTTCTCTGGCCTATCGTAAAGAGCTGCAGCCCTTGGTGACGAGACAGCACCTTTCCTTCCGTATTAATGACTCTTCCTTCCTTAAGCTTTAAATGTCTTTTTAAAAAGTTTTTGATATCTCCCGGGACGAAGCAGATCTCCTGAGATTCTTTTCTGCCTGAAACGGGAAGATTAAATGACTCTGCCAATCTCTTGGTCTCTTTTTTTGTAAAATAAGCTAAAGGGAAAATGGTCCTTTTTAATTCTCTTTGGGACAGCTTCCATAAGAAATAGGACTGGTCCTTATTCTTGTCTTTCCCTTTTAAAAGCATATAGTCTCCGCCCTTCTTCTCTATTCTTGCATAATGGCCCGTCGCCAAGAAATCTTTGTCCGATGATATTCTGTCAAGAATCAAATTAAACTTAATCTGCTGGTTGCAATTTATGCAGGGATTCGGAGTGTTTCCCGAAAGATAGTGTTTTAAGAATGGCTCTATTATCTTTTTCTTGAATTCTTTCCTCAAATCCAAAATCCGCAAAGGAATGCCTAATTTAGCTGCAACCTTTTTTGCGGATTTCTCCGAATCGGCGAAAGAAGCCGAATCCACAAGCTTCATAAAGACTCCGGCAACGTTAAAACCGGCTTCCTTTAAAAGGGCTGCCGATACGGCGCTGTCCACTCCGCCCGATATTGCGCATATTATCTTCCTATTCTCCATGTATTCTCTCTTCTAAATCAACCAGTCCCTTATGTCTCTCTTCTATCTCTCTGCCTATTTTCTCCGCCTGTTCGTGCCTTGCCTGGAGTTCCTTGGAAATCGGCTCTTTTGCTTTCACATAATAGTCGTATATCGCTTCAGCCAAAGCATCTAAAGCCAGCATTGAGCAGTGGATTTTAACGAAGGGGACTTCCCCGAATTTCTTTATCATGTCGTCCTTTTTAATTCTCAAGGATTCCTTTAGGGTCTTTCCTTTTATCATCGTCGTCAGAAGACTGGTATTGGCGATGGCTACCGTGCATCCGAAAGTCTCAAACTTAACATCTTTTATGATTTCTTTTCCTTTCTTCCCCTCAATCTTTAAATAAAGGTACATTATGTCTCCGCATCTCAAGTTCCCCACCTTCCCGACGGCTGTAGGGTTTTTCATCTTCCCCACATTCTGGGGATTCTTGAAATGCTTCATTATCTCTTTTGAATACAGCATATGTTTAGAATTTAAAGCTCTTCTTAAAAGGAGATATTCTCCTAAGCTTCCCGACTACGGAAGGCAGAACTTTTAACAAATAATTAATTTCCGATTCT
>JBAZFF010000035.1:0-2766 GCA_041653495.1 Minisyncoccota bacterium | reverse complement strand
AAGTCATCATCTTTGGTCCGCAGAGAAAGATGAAGCAGGTAAAATCAAAGTGACTCGGAGTGCTGCGGAAAAGGAAGAATTCAATATGGAAAAGACTGCTTCGCGGAAGAATGCAGACAAAGAAACTTCAGACGCACTCTGGGGGCTTTTCGGTGCATCTTTAGTGGACAATTCCAGCCTGAATTCTGAGATACCCAAATCGGTTGTTCAGAGGTTTAATGCCTGCTCTGCACCAGATGCACCAGTTATTAAATCTTGGGACGAGTTGAAAACAGATTTTGGGGAAGAACCAATTCGGGCCGTCCGTGCTGCAATTGCTCAAGGCATTAAAGTTCGTCTCGCAAGCAAATACCTCAATATTCCATTCATCATGACCAAGGATGTAATGGATGTTACTGCCTCCGTTGATATGAAGCATGTTAAGACTATGCTTGATGGAATTCGTGAAGGTAAAACAGCGGCAGTGGTCAAGGTTTACGGAGAACCCGCTGTGCGACTTGCTAATATCTTTGAAGGTTTCAAGAAGAGTGGCCTTACGAAAATATCAATAGACGATAAGGCGAAAAAGGTTTGGGAAGATTATTTTGGCCCCTACGGGAAAGAACTTGTAAGATCCGTCCAAAAAAGAGTTCGTGCTGATCTGGCTGAGAAGTGGTTCAAGAAGCACGGCGTGGACGAACATGCCGCATCGGTGTGGGCGTCGTTTTTCGGGGAATTTGGCGAAAAATGGTGTTCCTACGTACCCCGATTATTAAGGCCAACGAAGTAATTTATGCCAGATCCTCCCGCATTTTCCTGTTTCGGCGTTGTGTATAAAGCCACCAATAAAATAAATGGAAAAGTTTATATTGGTATCACAACAAAGACATTAAAAGATAGAATAGCGCAGCACTTGAGCAGAAGCAAGAGCGGCGGGGCTTTCTATTTTCAGCAAGCAATTAAAAAATATGGAATAGAATCTTTTGATTTCGAAACGATAACAGAGTGCCTGACTAAAGAGGAATTGGAGGAAAAGGAAATTTTCTACATCTTTGAATATCAGGCAGTAAATAAAGAATATGGTTATAATTTGACCTACGGTGGAGAGGGAGTTAAAAGGTGGACGCCAGAAATGAAGCAAAAGGTGTCTAGATCAAATAAAGGTAAAAAGAGATCCCCAGAAGTTATAAAAAAGATGGGTGAAAGACGAAAAGGAAAAAAAGCATCGGATGAAACAAAAAGAAAAATATCCGAAGGCGTACAAGCTCATTTATTAAAATATGGCCCCTATCATCCTACTGAAGAAGAAAAAAAGAGAGCCAGCTTAACGCATAAAGGGGTAAAATTTTCGGAAGAACGTAAACTTAGTATGTCTAAAGCGGCCCAGAAAAGAGAACCTGTGGGAGCTGCAAAGCCTAGAAAAGCCGTGCAGCAACTTGATTCTTCTGGAGGGGTTCTTAATGAATATGTTTCAGGCTGGGAAGCTTCTCGTATAATTGGTGTTTCACAAATGTGTATTTCAGACGTTTGTAATGGAAAGCGTAAGACTGCAAAGGGTTTTACTTGGCGATTTAAAGATGAAACCGCTGCTAGATCCTTAGAAGAAGAACCAATTACACGGGAGTCACTCAGAAAAGCGGTTATTCAGTTAGATAAAGAAGGAAATATGGTTGGTGAATTTGCCTCTATTTCTGCGGCAGCAAAAAAATATAATCTTAATGACTCCAGTATTTCAAGTGTTTGTAGGGGGGTTAGGAAATCTGCGGCTGGGTTTATCTGGTGTTATAAGAACGAGGTTGACAGACCAACAGAGCCCCCCAAAAGAAAACCAAGAAAAGTCCGAAAAGACAGGAAAGCTGTTTTACAATTAGATAAAGACGGAAATATTGTTGCAGAGTTTCCTTCTATTTATGAGGCGGCGCACACCTGTGGTTTGCATTCTTCGGCTATTTTTCGGGTGTGTAAGGGGGAACAAGAAACGGCAGCTGGCGAATTTATGTGGTGCTTCAAAAATGAAGCTGACAGGCCTTTAGTAGAAGAACAGAATTCAAGGATCAGAAAAGAAAAAGCTGTTATTCAATTTGACAAAGAGGGCAATATTCTTAATGAGTTTTCCTCTATGTCTAAGGCTGCTAGGGCCTGTAATTTATTTATTAGTAATATTTTTGCTGTGTGCCGGGGTTTGAAAAAGACAGCAGGTGGTTTTATCTGGAAGTATAAGGAAGAGGCACCTAAAAATGACTAACCCCCTTTCTCCCTTCTCAACTTTAGCTGATTTCTCCGATAAGGATACCCCAAACCCCATCCAACACTTCCTCAAAAAGTTGGCAGATCCGTGTGCTGATGGTGACACAGAGGAAGATTGTGGAGAACTAACAAGCCCGTGCTGTCAAGCCCAACTTTCAACGATATTCGGGAGTCTGCCGCTGGAAGTAAAATGTGGTTCCTGTTCAAAAACTTTCCTTTTGCGCGATCTCGTCGATTTATCTTCAAAAGAATTAACAACCGTTTAAGGCCCCCAAAAATCTTCATGCTAAAGTGGCTGAAGTAACACTTGAAAGGGGTTTTTCAACATGGCACTTTATAAGACTCGGCAACTTTTAGCTAATTATTCCCAACAATCCGTAAGGGATCTCAGCGTTTCTCGTTTAGAAAAGCTTTACGCACCAGTTGTAGCACAGCGTAGGCAAGCTGATCTAGACAATGAGCAAGCTTTCGAGACGAATATTCCCCATATCGAGCACGTAAAGCGCCTCCTTGCCCAAGAGCTTGAGCAAATGGCTACTG
>JBAZFF010000034.1:0-2941 GCA_041653495.1 Minisyncoccota bacterium | reverse complement strand
GATTCAGGATTATATTGATAAGTACATATTGAAGAAAAACACCACTGGCGGTAGTACGCAGCCATTTAATCCGGGCAACTTTGACATTACTCAGGGCGATTATATCAATCCTGTGACTTAAAAATATTCAACTCATGGCAAACGGTAAACTTGATCCCAATTTTATAGCAGCACCTTTTTATGGGGAGTCTTCTTATGATCCTATTCAGGAGATGAAGCAGGCAAAGGCAACGCTGTCACAGGTAGCTTTTCAGAGGCGTAAGCAACAGGAAACTGAGATGCAAAAAGGTCTTGACCGATTTGATGAGGTTGATATAAAGAGCTGGGAAGACCAGAAAGGATTTGATGAGATCAGCAATGAATTAAACGAATTGAGATCCCAATGGGTTGATGTTGCTGCAAAAGGGATGAACCTTATAAGACCGGAAAACATTGGAGAACAAAAACTATCAAAAGCTTTCAATCAAAAACTACTTGAGATAAAACAAAAGAATGATGTATGGCAAAGGAATAAGGCCGCTGTGGATGAGTATAAGAAGGTAATTGAAGTACAGAAACAGAAACCATTAAACGATCAGACCGTTGATTGGGCAGAATCAGCAAAGAGGCTTGAGAAATATTTTACTTCCGAAGGAAATGTGTTGGAGAGATCGAAAATATTGCAGGGGAACTTATTGATGAACAAATTCCAGCCGGCAGACATTGGAAAATATTTTGCAACGCAATTTGATAATCTTATTAAGGGCACCGATGTTAGGCCAGACGATATTCAGTTTGATCCTGCAACGGGAAAGACGACCATTACTCACAGAGAATATACTTCAGCAAAGAGGATTGATGCTGCAATAAACAAGGCAGCGTCTAATGTTCGCAGCGCACCGGAGGATATAAGAGTATCTACGGAGAAAGCTTATGAAGTTGAAAAAAGGGAAGGCGAGACATTGGAAGATTGGATAAGGAGAAGGTTTTTGCCGGAATACGCATCCAAGGAAAGAACTACTGTCAGAGGTGGATCAGGCAAGGGAGGATTAAATTTCAGCTTCCTTGGCCAGAGTGTTAATATGAAAGCCGGGATGGAAAAGAAAACTCCGCTTATATATGGCACCGGGGCGGCAGGAAGGACTTATCAGGCACCATGGGAGTTTGATTCCAACGTAACATTCCGGATACCTATTGGAGCAAAAGGATCATCGAGGTTTTATGGCGATGAATGGGAACCAATGGAGGGAGGAGGAGATTTGGAAGGCACTTTGGAGTTTTACGATGCAGAAAGGGATGAGTTTTTATTCAGATTGACACAAAGCAGTGATTTTCCCTATGCTCGCAATAATGAAACTATTGCAGTACCAAGAAAGAACCTTGGTGACAGGGTGGATGAATTAAAAGTTGAAGTTGATGGCGTTGTAAAAGATTTTAAAGATGTGTTTGGGCAAGCAGAGTTGAAGTACAAGAGCATCGGGGGAAAAGATTTCCGAACACCAGGAGAAACGCCGAAGGTTGAAAGAAAGGGAATAGGAGGCAAGGAGTATAAGTCCGAAACTCCTTATATCCCCGGAAAAACAGGACGTTGATAAATAAAATAACATGGCAGATCAGGAAGTAAAAAAACACCCGGACTTAGACATATTACACCAACAATTATTAAAAGATCAATATGCGGTGCCGGAGGACTATTCTGTTTTTGAAAAAACATTCAAAGATTCCACCAATGCAGATGCTTTGCACAAGCAGCTATTAGAGGATAACTATGCCATCCCATCAGACTACAATGATTTTTTATACACCTTTGGGTTAAAAAAAAAAGAAGATCCTGGAGAATTTGGTTTGCCAAGCGCAAAAGTATTTAAAGATATGTTTGCCCAGATTCGCAAGGGCAAAGCAATCGAGCCAGAAGTAGAGGAAGGATTTTCCGAAACCGTCTCCAAACCGGAAGATGTAGAAGAAGAATCAGATTTATTTGCTACACCAAAAGAGAAAGATAGATATACGGGGAAGGATATTTTTAAAAGTACCCTGCAATTCTCCATAGGAAACTATCTTACAAAACAGCGATTTGATCACTTAAAAAAGCCAGAGCTAAAGATTGAAGAACCGAAGGCAGGGTTTAAGGAGAAACCTATTGGGCAAAAAGTAATTAGCGAAACCCTTGGCGAAGACTATTTCAAAACAAAAACTGAATCTGAGTTAGTAGAGATAGATAAAAAGCTTGCTGCATTACCAGTAGAACAGCAGTCAGTAGGCACGATACTCCCAACAGCCGGCCCATTTATATCAAAGCCGATTGTTTCTGAGGAGAGAGCCGCACTTTTGAAGGAAAAGGATCAGCTTAATATGCTCCTAAAAACCCCGTCAAAGCTTACATATATCCTTGGTAGGGCATATAACCAAACAATAACAGGACTTGCGGATGCTATTATAAACGGTGAATCAAGAGCACCGGAGGAATGGTTGAGTAAGTATGACAGCGACACCATGACGGACGTGACTGCAATGGTATTGGGATTCCTTTTGGATATGCCGGCGTTTGGTCTTGGGGGAAAAATAGGATCAAAGATTACAGAGAAGGCCGCAGCTCCATTTGTAAAACGTATAATGGAGAATACTGTCAATAAGAAAATAAAGGTAGGTATTACAAAGGAGATTGCAGAAAAGGAGGCGTTAGATGCTTCTAAGCGGCTTACTTCCGCACTAATGAGTATGGGAAGTTCATCGGCAGCACTTGGGAGTTATTCTGCAGTAACTAAGGCGCTTGGAGATTGGGCTGTGCCGGGAGCAACATTTGATGACATAAAGTGGTCGCAAGTGTTTAAGTCAGGTATGGAGAGTTCAGTTCTTGGTCTTGGTGTTGGAGGTCTTGGCATAGGTGCGTCTATGCTTGCACAAAAAGCATCAGCGATACCCGGAGCAGTTGGAAGATTAGGTGCAAAGGCCGCAATAGGGA
>JBAZFF010000033.1:0-3285 GCA_041653495.1 Minisyncoccota bacterium | reverse complement strand
TGAACAGAGATTTGCTCCACCAGGTCATAACCTGCCAGAGCTCTAATAGAAGGATGGTTATAGCAGACACCAAGGGAAGAGGAGAGGTAAGGGGAGGAGGCATTAAGCCCTGGAGGCAGAAGGGAACCGGCAGAGCAAGGCACGGATCCAGGAGATCTCCCATATGGAAAGGCGGAGGAACCACCTTCGGCCCCACCAATGAGAGGAATTTTAAGAAGAAGATAAACAAGAGAGTATCCAGGCAGGCCTTATTCATGGCCCTGTCATCCAAAGCCCAGGATAACTTGGTTTACGTGTTGGACGACATAAAGCTAGATACTTTCAAAACCAAGGAAGTATCGCAGATAATGAAGAACTTGAAGGTAAAAGGAACTGCTTTATTGATATTGCCCAAAACTGACATAAAGACCTTAAGAGCCGCAAGGAACATAGCGGGATTGAGCGTAATGGAAGCCAATAAGCTGAATGCATTCGATTTGCTTTCAGTCAGGAACATAGTGCTTCCCAAAGAGAGCATTAAGACCATAAAGGAAACATTCGCAAAATAACATGGCAATCTTTAAGAAGAAAGAAGAAAAAATAGAAGCTCCCAAAGAGACAAAGAAAGAGATAAAGAAAGAGGAGCCTAAGGAAGCAAAACAGCCAAGAGCCACGAAAGGTTTTTCCTTTGCGGTTTTGAAAGCCCCGCACGTCACAGAGAAAGCTTCAGATTTGACGGAAAAGAACCAGTACGTGTTTGAAGTCTGGCCCAAAACCAATAAGATTGAAATAAAGAAGGCAGTGAAGGATTTGTACAACGTGGACGCAGTTTCAGTAAAGATTATAAACATACACTCAAAAGAGAGGAGAGTGGGAAGGACAATCGGGACAAAGCAAGGATATAAGAAAGCGATAGTCTCTTTAAAGAAAGGGCAGAAAATTGAAATATTGCCCAGATAAACATGAATTACTATAAATCATTAACAAGAAAAGAACCTGAAAAGAAATTGATTACAAGACTGACTAAGAAAGCCGGCAGGGGAGGCATGGGCAGAATTACGATAAGGCACCAGGGAGCCGGAGTAAAACAGATGTACAGGATAATCAGTTTCGGGGAAGAAAAGATGGATGTAGCTGGCAAGGTGATCGCAATAGAGTACGATCCAAACAGGACATCTTTTATTTGCTTGGTGGAATATGCAGACAAAGACAGAAAATATATAATAGCTCCAGACGGAATAAAAGTCGGAGACGAGATAATCTGCGCAGAAAAAGCGGAAGCTAAGATCGGAAACAGGATGAGGATTAAAAACATACCCATTGGAACGCAGGTCCACAATATTGAATTAATGCCCGGGAGAGGGGGAAAGATGGCAAGAGGAGCGGGGTCTTCCGCCAAAGTCCAAAACCAGGAAGGAGGCTATACTTTGTTAATAATGCCTTCAACCGAGATCAGGATGGTGCCTGGAGACTGCTACGCGTCCGTAGGGCAGGTTTCCTTCCCGGAACACAGGTTTATTCGTATTAAGAACGCCGGAGCTAACCGAAGGAAGGGCATCAGGCCGACCGTCAGAGGTTCTGCCATGAACCCGGTAGACCATCCCCATGGAGGAGGAGAAGGAAGAACTCCCAGAGGCATGAATCCAAAGACGCCTTGGGGCAAGCCTGCACTAGGGGTCAAGACCAGGAACAAGAAGAAATGGACCGGCAAATTAATCATTGAAAGAAGAAAGAAAAAGAGTAAGAAATAAACTATGCCAAGGTCACTGAAAAAAGGTCCTTTCGTGGACGACAACTTATTGAAGAAGATATCCAAGCTGAAAGCGGGGGGCGTTGAGATAATCAAAACCTGGTCCCGCAGATCAATGATTACGCCTGAAATGGTAGGATTCGCTTTTGGAGTTCACAACGGGAAAGATTTCATCACCGTAAAGCCCAGTGAGAACATGGTAGGGCACAAACTGGGGGAATTCGCTCCCACGACCAGGTTCCACAGGCACGGAGGAAAGATGCAGAAGGAATTGGAAGCCGCGGCTGAGCAGAAGGAAGCCGTCAAGATGGAAACCGCCGCAGCCCCGGCAGCCGGAGCCAAAGCTCCCGCCAAAGCCCCGGTTAAGGAACCAGTTAAGAAATAAACATGCAAGCTATAGCCAAACTGAACAATTTAAGAATAGCTCCCAGGAAAGTAAGATTGGTGGTTGATATGGTAAGGGGTAAAAAGACTGACAAGGCTCAGAATATTTTGAAATTCGCCAAGCAGCAGTCAGCCGAAAACGTATTAAAGCTTTTGAACTCCGCCATTGCCAACGCAAAGAACAACTTGCAGCTGGATCCGGATAACTTGTATATTTCAAAGATTACGGTGGACGGGGGCCCGGTCTTAAAGAGATGGATGGCCAGAGCCAAGGGCCAGACTTATGATATCAAGAAGAGAACGTCCAACATTACGGTTGTCTTGGGCGAGATAGTGGAAGGAAAGAAAATAAAGAAATCAGAAACCGCGCAGGAAAAGAAAGAAGAAGCAAAGACAGCAAAGAAGCAGCAGAGGCAGACAGCTGCCAAAGAGAAACTTGATATGAAGAAGCCAAAGGTTGAAATGGGAAAACAAAGATTCTTTAGAAGGAAATCAGTCTAAACTATGCCACACAAAGTACACCCAAAAGCATTTAGATTAAAAGGACTGGAAGGATGGGGATCCAGATGGTTTAATATCAAAAAAACGCCTCAGTATCTTGAGGAAGATTTTAGAATCAGGGAATTGCTGAAGGAAAAGATAGGGAAGCTGTCCACCGAGAAAGTGGACATAGAAAGGTTCCAGGGAAAGACCGTGGTTATAATCTATTCAGGCAGGCCGGGGCTGATAATCGGAAGGGGCGGTGAGGGGATAGAATCCTTAAGGGCTTTGATTGATAGGAAGATAATGAAACCCTCGCAGAAAAAGAAGGAAAAGAGGGAGCTAAAGATTGAAATCAGGGAAATCAAGGATCCTTGGGCTTCAGCGGCTTTGTCCGCCCAGTGGATTGCCCAGCAGATAGAAAAAAGGATGCCCCACAGAAAGACAATAAAGCAGGCGATAGAGAAGATAATGGCCTCTAGGGGAAACCAGGGAGCTAGGATAGAGGTCGCCGGAAGGCTTGGCGGAGCTGAAATAGCCAGGAGAGAGTGGTTAAAGAGAGGAAGGCTTCCCAGATCTACAATGAGAGCAGACATAGACTATGCATTGGAAACGGCAATGACCACATACGGGACAATCGGAGTAAAAGTGTGGATTTTTAAAGGAGAAAAGTTTGAATAAACATGTCCATA
>JBAZFF010000032.1:0-3432 GCA_041653495.1 Minisyncoccota bacterium | reverse complement strand
TGGTCGTCTCCGTGATTGCCATCCTTTCAGTCGTGTTTCTTGCCAATTATCGCGGAGGCGAAGGAGATTTTGCCTTGAAAAGATCTGCTCACAGGCTGGCCCAGGACATAAGAGACGCCGAGGAGAGATCTACGGCAACCCAGGATTTCAAGGGAATATACCAAGGGGGATACGGCATTTTTTTAACGGAAGGCTCTTCTTCTTACATTCTTTTTGTGGATTGCAATGGGGACGGGTTATACAATGAGGGAGCTTATAACTGCCAGGACTGCACATCAGGTTCTTGCATCGCAGGCAGCTTTACAGAAGAGGTAGAATCCTTGAGCTTGGAGGAAGGATCTCTAATCTCGAATTTAGTGCCTGATACGTCTGGAAATCTATCCATAAGTTTTATTCCTCCGGATCCCTCTGTTTTGTTTTCACCCGATGCTTCGGAAATAACGATACAAATTCAAGGAGATGCTGCCGGAGGGACAAAGACAGAGACCATAAGGGTCAATGAAGTAGGGTTAATCACCGTGGTCCAATGAAATCAGGATTTACTTTGATAGAGGTTGTGTTCGCAATGTTCATCCTGTCGATGTCTGCTTTCGGGGCGTTTGCATTACTGGAAAGCAGCTTGGCTCCTGCCTCTTTAAACAGATCAAGCCTGGCCGCTTATTATCTTGCCCAGGAAGGGACAGAATTAGTCAGAAATATCAGGGACAATAACTGGCTTGAAGACAGGCAGGGAACCGTCGCTTGGAATGAAGGTCTGTCCGTTGGCATTTGGGAAATAGATTATGACAGCGGAGCTCTCGCAGCCTATACCGGAAGGTATTTTTATATAGATGATGATCCACGCGTGCTTTCCTATATAGACAGCCCCGCAGGCGAGGAGATTACTAAATATCGCAGGAAAATAACAATAAACGAAGTGAGCAGCGAAGTTATCCAGGTTTCAGTGGTTGTTTATTGGACCGAGAGGGGAACGGACCATGATGTCGAAATAATAAGCCAATTGACCGACTGGAGATGAAAAAGACCGGATATACTTTAATTGAAATAATGGTGTCGGTGTCCGTGTTCTTCGTAGTTTCGGCTTCTTTGATTACTTTCTTTTCCAATTCCCTCAAAAGTCAGAGAGAGATTCTGGCTTCCCAGGAGATGGTGGACAACATTTCTTATGCCATGGAGTATATGAGCAGGGCTTTAAGGATGGCAGTTAAAGATGACATAGAAGGAACGGGCTGCCTTTTGGGTTCAAAGGTGAATTACGAACTGACCCGCTCTGGGGATGGAATCAAATTCCAAAATTATGAAAATAGTTGCCAGGAATTCTTTTTGGAGAACGGCAGGATTAAGGAATGGAAAAGCGAAAGCGGAGTCATAAGCGAGGATTACCTCACTTCGGAAAATATTGAAGTGGATTACTTTACAATAGAGTCGTCCGGATCCTGGGACCAGGATGATGATCTGCAGGCAGAGGTGACGATTTATCTGCAGGCAAGGACTCTTCTGACAGCCGACCTTTCCATGCAGCCGGAAATTAAAATTCAGACATCCGTTTCCCAACGGAACTTAGATGTTAGATATTAAAGAGGAAAAAGGAATATCTTTGGTTTTCGTAATACTGATCGTGGCGATTGTTTTAGGCATTTCTTTGGGAGTGAGCACTATTCTAATAACCCAGATAGAAATATTAAGGAGCATAGGCCATTCTGTCATCGCTTTTTATGCGGCCGATACCGGGATTGAACAGGTGTTGCTAGGCACTCCTCCTTCTGATATTTCTGAAACTCCGCTCGGGAACGGGGCGAGTTATACCGTAGATGTCACGACCGGGGGGTCGGGGGACTGCGATGCCTCTCTGAATTATTGCATAAAATCCGTGGGCAAATACGAGGCCGCCAAGAGGGCAATAGAAATTATTTATTGATTTTTGGAGGCGATTTCCGGTGTAAAAGCCTCTTTTGTTTTGGTATAATACAATTATGACAAGACAGGAATCCAAGCAAAGGATAGAGAGGCTTAAGGAGATGATCTCGCGCCACCGATACTTGTACCATGTTTTAGACAAGCAGGATTTGTCGGACGAAGCTTTCGATTCCCTGAAACACGAGCTTTACATTTTAGAACAGCAGTATCCGGAATTCATAACTCCCGACTCTCCTACTCAAAGGGTGGGAGGGGAGCCCTTGAATAAATTCAAAAAAGTCGTTCATGATGTCCCCATGCTTTCGATAGAAGATATATTTTCCAAAGAGGAGCTGGCGGATTGGGAGTCTTACATAAAAAGGCTTGAAAAGAAATCTTCTTTCGAGTATTTTGTAGAGCCAAAGATTGACGGCTTTGGCATATCTCTGCTGTATGAAAACGGAAGCTTTAAAACGGGTTCTACCAGGGGGAACGGGAGAGTGGGAGAAGACGTAACCTGGAATTTAAAGACCATAGAAAGCATCCCTTTGAAGCTGGAAATAATGGGCAACTTTCCAAATAAGGATATTGAGCAAAAGGCCAGGAAGCTGATTGAAAACGGGGAGATAGAAATAAGAGGGGAGGTCTATATGGACAAAGACGATTTCAATAAATTCAATAAAAAGCTGGCGAAAACAGGAGAAAAGCAATATTCCAATCCGAGAAATCTGGCAGCGGGCTCCATAAGGCAGCTGGATCCCAAACTGGCGGCCTCCAGGCCCTTGAAATTCTTGGGGTATGACCTGATTACTGATTTGGGGCAGACAAAACATTCCCAAGAGCACCAGATATTGCTGGCCTTCGGGATTAAAGCGGCCTCCGGAAAAATATTGGACAATATCGGAGAAATAGCGGATTTCTGGGAAGATGTCGAGAAAAAAAGAGAAAGATTTCCTCACCAAATTGATGGAGTCGTGTTGTCAGTGAACGATAACAGGACTTTTGAGAAACTGGGAGTGGCGGGAAAAAGCCCGAGGGGAGTCAGAGCTTTTAAATTCTCTCCCAAGCAGTCCACGACGAAAGTGTTATCCGTAAAATTCCAGGTGGGAAGGACGGGAGCCGTTACCCCCATAGCCGTTTTAGAACCGGTAAAGATAGAAGGAGTGACTATCACCCATGCGACCCTGCACAACGAATCAGAGCTGAGAAAGATTGATGTGAAATCGGGAGATACTGTCATAGTGGAGCGGGCCGGGGACGTAATTCCCGCTGTTTCCAAGGTCATAAAGGAATTGAGGAGTGGCAGGGAAAGAACCATTATATTCCCCAAAATCTGTCCGGTATGCAAGACTAAGTTGGCTAAGCCGGAAATTGAAGCCATCTGGAGATGCCCGAACGGAAGATGTCCTGCCCGAAAGAGCGAAATGCTATATCATTTCGTTTCCAAAAAGGCTTTTGATATTGTCGGGCTCGGCCCCAGAATCGTCGAGAAGCTTTTGACGGAAAGTCTTATTTCCCAGCCCGCCGATATTTTCG
>JBAZFF010000031.1:0-3439 GCA_041653495.1 Minisyncoccota bacterium | reverse complement strand
GCATCGGCTGATGATAATTTCAGTAAGTTTATTTGTCTTGGGACTATGATATTCTTAGGACTACAATTCGCGGTTAATATGGGATCGGTTATAGGATTCACTCCTGTTATTGGCGTAGCGTTTCCCCTTGTTTCTTCCGGTGGGTCGAATTTAATAGCTTCAATGTTGCTACTAGGAATTGTTCAAAATATTGCCACAAGAAAATCGGTTTAAATCATATTTTTTGGTTGGAATTTTAATCGTCTTAGTCACTACGATTATTTTGTCTTTTCCTCAAAAAGAACCACCCGTATATCCGAGAAGAACAATTACTATTCCTGAAGGATATAATATTTATCAGATAGAGAAGCTACTCTTTGAAAATAAGATAATAGCCGAAGAAGGATCGCTTATTTCAATTGATCCGAATAAATTCGGAGATTATTGGTTTCTTAAGGAAAAAGAGACTCTTGAGGGCTTTTTGTTCCCGGATACTTATGAGTTTTTTGAGCAGTCTTCGCCAGAAATAGTGGCGCGCAAGATGCTCGAAAACTGGCAAGAGAAAGCGTCCCTATTCTTCATTAGTAAAGAGACGGCGTACGATCAGATAATAGTGGCCTCTCTTGTGGAAAAAGAAATAGGGGAGAACCAAGAAGAAAGAGCGGTTGCGGCGGGCATAATTTTTAAACGCCTCAGAAACGACATGCCCCTTCAGATTGATGCCACTTTATGCTATATCAAAGACAAGCTTAGATGCGGTCAAGTTGTCCCCAGTGACAAAGAAGCGGATTCTCCTTATAATACCTATAAGAATAAAGGTTTACCTCCGACTCCGATAGCCAATCCGGGCCTCTCGGCCATAAAGGCGGCTGCCTCTCCAAAGAACTCGGAATATTGGTACTTTATATCCGATTCAAAGACCGGGAAAACGGTTTTTGCCAAGACTCTTGACGAGCACACTAAAAATATTGTTAAATACCTGAGATAACTATCTCTTAGCCCAAAGACCAAGTTGGAGGGTTTTTTATTGTCCAATGCCAAAACAAAAAGCTAAAGTTTTTTCTTCACACCCGGGTTCCTTCATGAAAGAACCCGATCTCGTATCTATACAAACAGAGTCGTTTAATTGGTTTAAAGAAAAAGGCTTAAAGGAGCTTCTCCGAGAAGTCTCTCCTATTAGCGATTATTCCGGTAAGGAGTTTGAGCTTAATTTTAAAGATTTTTATTTTGACGAGCCAAAGTTCTCTATAGAGGAAGTCAAAGACAAGGCACTGACCTATGAAGCTCCCCTTAGAATGACGGTTGAGCTTACGAACCTTATTACTAAAAAGAAAACGGAACAGGAAATATATTTTGGTGATTTCCCGATAATGACTAAGCGGGGGACCTTTATTATAAATGGAGTCGAGCGTGTCATAATTTCTCAATTAGTTCGTAGTCCGGGAGTTTATTTCACCGCGGATAATGTTCGCGGACAAAGATTTTTCGGAGCGAAGATAATTCCGAACAGAGGAGCCTGGATAGAATTTTCTACTGATCATGATGGGACTATACAAGTCAAGATCGATCGCCACAGAAAAGTTCCGGTAACGTCCTTCCTTCGTGTCTTTGGGTTTGATACCGAAGAAGCGATAAAAGCCGTTTTCTCTGATGAGAAAGAGCTAGCCTGCATAGAGACCACTCTTAAAAAAGACTCTGCCAAAACTCCGGCTGAAAGCTATATGGAGATATATCGCAGGCTTCGTCCCGGAGATCTTGCAACAGCTGACGCTGCTAAGAATCTTATTGATTCAATGTTTAAGAGAGACGATCGTTACGATCTATCTGAAGTCGGGAGGTTTAAGATGAATCAGAGATTGGATACTAATAATTCTGATGACAGGCTTCTTTCACCCGAAGATATCATAAAAATCATTAAAGAAATAATCGCTCTTAATGCCGACCAGGGAGCCACCGAAGACGATATAGACCATCTCGGTAACAGAAGAGTCAGAGCAGTCGGCGAGCTTTTGCAAATGAGAATGAGACTTGGTTTTAGCAGAATGCGAAGAATAGTACAGGACAGAATGTCTACTATTGAAAAGACAACTATGACTCCCGTTCAACTCGTGAACGTTCGACCGCTCTTCGCTTCCGTTAGAGATTTCTTTGCGACGAGCTCCATGTCCCAATTTATGGATCAAGTAAATCCTTTAACCGAGCTTGAACACAAAAGAAGAATATCCGCGCTTGGCCCCGGAGGACTTACGAAAGAAAGAGCCGGCTTTGAAGTTAGAGACGTTCACTCATCCCATTATGGAAGACTTTGTCCGATTCAAACGCCGGAAGGTCAGAACATTGGTCTTATAAACTATCTATCTATATTCGCCCGTACCAACAAGCATGGGTTTATTGAGGCTCCATATATAAAACTCGAAAAAGGAAAAATAACTAAAGAAATAATCTGGTTAGACGCTTTTGATGAGGAAAGATATAAAATAGTGCATTCCGGAGAAGATCTTGATATGGGAAAGGGCATTCTCAAGAATAAAATTGTTGAAGCAAGATTTCAGGGCAAGCCAACCAGCGTCCCGAGAGAAGAAGCGGACCTAATGGATGTTTCCCCAGCAGAGATTCTTTCTGTTGGAGCGTCGCTTATTCCTTTTCTTGAAAATGACGACGCTAAGCGCGCTTTGATGGGCTCAAACATGCAGAAGCAAGCAGTTCCATCCTTGAAGCCGGAGATTCCGCTCGTTGGAACAGGCATGGAAAAAAAGGCTGCTTATGATTCAGGTCACGTAATTATTGCTGAAGAAGACGGTGTAGTGCAGGCAGTTGACGCTTCGCACATTGTTGTTTTGGAGGACGGAGGAAAAAAGACCGAGTATAAACTCGAAAAATTCCGCATGACTAACCAGTACATAGCCTTCTCTTACAGACCTACCGTGATGATAGGCGACAAGGTTAAGAAAGGAGAAGTGATTGGTGATGGACCATCGACTAAGGACGGTACCCTAGCTTTAGGTCAGAACTTGACCGTTGCTTTTATTTCTTGGGAGGGAGCCAACTATGAGGACGCAATTATTATCTCAGAAAGAGTGGTAGAGCAGGACAGATATACATCTGTTCATATCGAAGACTTTATTTGCGATGTGCGCGATACCAAGCTTGGACCCGAAGTAACTACTCCGGATATTCCGAATGTTTCCGAAGATAAGCTCAAAAATCTTGATGAAGAAGGTATTGTTCGTATTGGCGCTGAAGTTTTAGCGGGAGACATACTTGTTGGGAAAATTTCGCCGAAAGGAGAAGCGGAACTCACTTCCGAAGAAAGGCTTTTGCGCGCGATATTCGGCGAAAAAGCGAGAGACGTTAAAGACGCGTCTCTTACCGTTCCTCATGGAAAGAGCGGACGAATCGTGGGTGTTAGAATTTTTGACCGCGAGAAGGGAGACAAGCTTGATCCGGGTGTTATAAGAAG
>JBAZFF010000030.1:0-3576 GCA_041653495.1 Minisyncoccota bacterium | reverse complement strand
AAAAAGGCGTTGAAATGGCGGCTATTCTGGACTTGTCCCACCTGTTCCCATCTCGAACACAGAAGTGAAATAGTCCAAGGCCGATGATAGTCCTATGGGCGAAAGTAGGTAGCTGCCATTTTAGCGCCTTTTTGTTGCAACAAAAAACCATCCCTTTCGGGCTGGTCTTTTTGTTTTTTAGTATTTATTCTGTTTCTTCACCCCAGTCATCGTCGTCCGTGGTTTCTTCGTCGCCTCCTTCCTCTTTTTCAGCTTCCTCCGCTTCTTCCTCTTCCACTTCTTCTTCGTCATCCATTATGGGTGATGTGTATTTTGTATCTTCCATGATTTGTTTATAGACAATTGCAATTGTCCGACCTTTGAGGCTTTATTGACTGGGAATTAAGCCCCAGAGAATTAGCTTCCTGGTTATTATATCTAGCCAAATAGGCCTGTCAAGAGTGTCCCGTTTGTGATAGAATCATTGAATGAGAAAGTTTTTTGCCTTAAAACTTTTTGTTGTGTTATTGCTGGTTTTAGGCGTTTTTGTTGCCGTCAACCTGACGGGATTTTCTGGAAAAATAAAGAACGCTTTCTATTCTTTCAGTTCTTCCTTACAGGGAAATGCCTGGGAAGCGGGGAACAGTTTCTCCAATTTTTTTGAAGGATTGTTCAATGCGGGAAACTTAAAGAAGGAGATGAATATCCTGTTGGCTGAGAACCAGGAATTATTAGGAAGGCTAGCCCAAGAAGAGCTGCTGAAAGAAGAGAACGAATTCTTAAGGGAGGCGCTGGGCTTGAAAGAAGAGGCGGGATTCAGCCTGATGCCGGCCAGGGTAATCGGCAAAGATATTTCCGGAGAATTGATTCTGGTGAATAAGGGTGCAAAAGACGGTATTTTGGAAGACATGCCGGTTATTACCGTTGAGAAAGTGGTGGTCGGAAAGATCTCTTCGGCTTACGACAACTTCTCGGAGGTTATGCTTTTAAGCAATACAGATTTCTCTTTCGACGTCCGAATCATCGGGAAGGACGCCTACGGGGTTTCTAAAGGGAAAGGGAATCTGAACTCACAAGTTGACTTGATCCCGAAGGAAAAGGACATAGCGGTCGGAGATGCCGTTCTCACTTCCGTCTTGGGAGGCATATTTCCGGAAGGGCTGCTGGTCGGGGAAGTGAAAGAGGTCAATAATTCGGACGTAGAATCTTTTCAGAAAGCGGATTTGGACCTGTTTTTATCCTTAGAAGGCTTGGATGACTTGTTAATTATCAAAGATTTCTAATGATAAAGAAAGTAATCCTCACTCTATCTTTAATTTACCTTCTCATCCTATTGCAGACCAGTTTCTTGCCGCATTTCAGTTTCTGGGGGATAACTCCGAATTATATTTTGATTCTGGTCGTATTTATAACTTTATTTGAAAAATCGGGGAAGCTGGGAATCTGGGCGGCCTTTGCAGGGGGATTGCTGAATGACATTTTCTACAGTTCCGTGTTTTTCGGATTTTATTCTGCAATCTTCTTTTTAATTTGGTTTTTTATTCATTTGTTTTTGAGAAGATATGTTCAAGTTCCGAATATCAAAAAAATTTGAAGACATAGAGCCCCATGAAATAATACTTGACTCCCTGGCCAGAAGGAAAGAGGAAGAGATAGGCATTACCGGGAAGAAACTGGAGGTTCCGATTCTAAGGATTATCATCCAGATTTTTTCTTTTTCCTGCATTTTGGTTTTATTATTGCTTTTCGGAAAAACTTTCCAGCTTCAGGTGTTGGAGGGGAAGGAACTTTCCCTGAAAGCCGATGAAAATAAGTTCATAATTACCAAACTTCAGGCGGAAAGGGGGGTAATCTACGACAGGGACATGGAACAGCTCGTTTACAACCGTTCCAGCTTTGACCTGGTTTTTTATAAAAGCTACATTCCAGAAGACGAGAACGAATTCAACGGATTGTTAAAGGAGGCTTCGGGGATTGCCAACAAGACCGTCGAGGAGCTCAAAGCAGAAATAGGGGAAGCCTCAGGGAAAGAAGTGGTTTTAGCCGAAGACCTGGACCACCAGAGTCTCATTCTGGCTGAGACCAAGATTAAAGATTTGGATGGGTTTGAAATCAGGAACAACAGCGTCAGGGAATATCTAGACGGAGAGATCTTTTCCCATGTCTTAGGATACACGGGGAGAATAACCCAGGAAGAATACGCAAAATCCGAGGAATACTATTCAATCACCGATTACATAGGGAGGTCAGGGCTGGAGAAATACTACGAGGAAGATTTAAGGAAGGATCCGGGAGAACTGGTGACAGAGAGGGATGCTTTAGGAAATGTTCTGTCTCAGAGCGTAGCTTCCGAGCCCCAATCAGGGAACAGCTTGGTCTTGTCCTTGGATGCCGGCCTCCAAAAGAAGATGGTTTCAGGAATACAGAGCGTGCTGGAAAGAATAGGGAGCAAAAAGGCTGTCGGGATAGCCATGGATCCTAACACAGGAGAGATACTGGCCTTAGCTTCTTTTCCGGGATACGACAACAATCTTTTTCAAAAGGGAGGAGACGCCGGAGACCTCCAGGCCGTGCTGACGGACAAGGATGAACCTTTGTTTAACAGGGCAATTTCTGGAAGATATCTTACCGGGTCCACAATAAAGCCTTTCTTGGCCTCCGGCGTTCTGGAAGAAGGGATAATCACCGCCTCAAAAAAGATATACTGCGATGGGGAGATATATGTTCAGAATCCCTACGATCCTACAAAAGGACAGAGTTTTACCGATATGCATACTCACGGCTGGGTGGATATTCGGAAAGCCATCGCCGAATCGTGCAATGTATTCTTTTATACCGTAGGCGGCGGGTTTGAAGACCAAAAAGGGCTGGGCCCCACAAAAATAAAAGAGTATCTGGAACTTTTCGGCTGGAACGAGAAGACGGGGATTGATCTCCCCGGCGAGGCGGCAGGGTTTTTGCCCGACAAGGAATGGAAGAAGAAAATCTGGAAGCAGGACTGGTGGGACGGAGACACTTACAACCTTTCAATCGGACAGGGATATCTTTTGATAACTCCTCTGGAAGTAATTAACGCTTATTCTGCCATTGCCAACGGCGGGACTCTTTATGAGCCCCATATAGTGAGAACAGTGCTCGGATCCGACGGGGAAGAAATCGTAGGGGAGATTGAACCTGAAATCATCAGAAAAGATTTCATAAGCCAGGAAACTCTTGAAATAGTCAGGGAGGGAATGAGGCAGGCCGTAACCGGGGAAAACAGCCCCCAAGCCACGGCTTTGGATTTAAATGCCCTTTCCGTATCGGCTGCCGCAAAGACCGGAACGGCGGAAACCTCAAAAGGCGGGAATTACCACAGCTGGATCACGGCTTTCGCCCCGTATGACAATCCGGAGATAATTATGACCATAATGATAGAGGACGTTGAGGGCATCCAGAGGACTGTAACGCCCCTGGCATACGAGATATTAAACTGGTATTTTTCAGAGGGAAATTAGCTTGAAATTATGCATTTTTGGGAGTAAGCTTAGAGAATAATATGAAAACATTAGGAGAAATAAGAAAAAACAGGCTGAAAAAGATTGAGAACATTTCCAG
>JBAZFF010000029.1:0-3601 GCA_041653495.1 Minisyncoccota bacterium | reverse complement strand
GCCCGAAAGAGCGAAATGCTATATCATTTCGTTTCCAAAAAGGCTTTTGATATTGTCGGGCTCGGCCCCAGAATCGTCGAGAAGCTTTTGACGGAAAGTCTTATTTCCCAGCCCGCCGATATTTTCGGATTGAAAGAAGAAGACTTGGTTTCTCTGGAAAAGTTTGCCGAAAAATCATCCAAGAACTTGGTAGAATCTATATGGAGAAGCAGGAGGATAGAATTTTCTAAATTTGTTTTTGCCCTGGGGATAAGGCATGTGGGGGAGGAGACAGCCATAGATCTGGCAAACCGTTTTAAAACTCTGGACAGTTTAAGAAAAGCGGAGAAGGAAGACCTGGCAGATATTCCGAACGTCGGGGATAAAGTCACAGAGAGCATTTATAATTGGTTTCAGCTGAGAGAGAACAGAATTTTTTTAGACAGTCTTTTGAAAGCTGGAGTCTCCATTATTTCTCCCGAGAAGAAAGGCAGAAAGCTTGAAGGGAAAATATTTGTTCTAACGGGTTCCCTGAAAACCATATCTCGGAGCAGGGCAGAAAGGAGAATCAGGGAGCTTGGAGGGGATCCTTCCGGTTCTGTTTCCAAAAACACAGATTATTTAGTTTTAGGATCAGACCCTGGGTCAAAGCTGAAAGCGGCTCAGAAACTGGGAGTCAGAATAATAGAAGAAGAAGAATTTACAAATCTTATAAAATAAATGGAACTGATTAAAAGGTTGAAAGGGCTGGATTGGATGCTTATTACCTGCGCCTTGGCCCTATCGGTCTTCGGCTTAGTGTCAATATACAGCTCGTCTTTGGCAGACGGAAACTTTTCCAATTTTCAAAAGCAGATATTCTTTTTATTTTTAGGGCTGGGACTTATGTTCTTTTTCAGCTTTTTTGACTGGAGGATATTCAAGAATAATTCTTATTTGATTCTTATCCTTTATTTCGTCTGTCTGTTGCTATTGGTCGGATTATTTTTTTTCGCGCCCGAAATCAGGGGTGTCAAAAGTTGGTATAGAATCGCTATTTTTTCAATAGATCCCATAGAATTAACTAAGATAGTTTTGATAATCTTGCTGGCCAAGTACTTTTCCACCAGGCATGTTGAAATATACCAAATAAGGCATATCCTTCTTTCCGGTTTTTACGTCCTCGTCCCGGTCATTCTTGTATTCCTCCAGCCCGACTTTGGGTCGGTCTTAATCTTAATAGCCCTTTGGGTTGGAGTTTTGATCGTTTCTGGGATAAAGCTCCGTCATTTTCTCCTGCTCCTTTTTTGCGGGATTCTAATCCTGACTGTGGCCTGGATGTTCTTAATGAAAGATTACCAGAAGGACAGGATCTTAAGTTTCATTTCCCCGGACGATCCTTTAGGCTCCGGCTGGAGCCAGAACCAGGCCAGGATAGCCGTAGGATCCGGAGGGCTGTTCGGCCAGGGGATAGGGGCCGGTTCCCAGACTCAGTACGGATTCTTGCCCGAAGCCCATACGGATTTTATATTTGCAGCCATAGCGGAAGAGACAGGGCTGGCCGGAGTGTTCATCCTTTTTGTCTCTTTTGCCGTCCTGTTCTGGAGGGTTGCTAAAATAATTTTTGATTCTGAGAGCAATTTCCCGAGGCTGTTCGCAATGGGATTTTCCGTAGTCCTCCTCTTTCAGATATTCATTCACGTGGGGATGAATCTTGGAATCAGCCCGATAATCGGGATATCCCTGCCTTTCGTAAGTTACGGTGGGTCGGGGTTAATAGCCAGTTTTGCCGGCCTGGGTATTATTTTGAATATGAAAAACAACAGGTAGTTCTTGACTGCCCCGGCCTTTTGCGAGAAAATATAAAAATATAATTCTGAATCATGCCAGGAGACTTTAGCGATTACATTTCCTTACAGGAGGCGAGCAAATGTTGTGTTTATACGCAGCAGTATTTGTCTTTGAGGGCCAGGCAGGGAAAACTGAAGGCTGTGAAATTCGGCAGGAACTGGGTTACGAAAACGGAATGGGTGCAGGAATATTCCGAAAGGGCGAGGCAGTACAATTCTAAAAATATTTTTGTAGAAAAAGTTTTAGTCAGGGAAATAAAAGCCCTTCCTCCGAAGAACTTGCCCGTCGCTCAATCTAAAACGGCAAGCACCTTGAGGGCTTCTGTCTCTTTGGCTTCAATCTGCATTTTCCTCGGAGCAAGCTTTGCTTTCGGAGGGCCTTCCCTTAACAACGTTTCAAACACATTCAGTCCTTATGTAAAAGAAGTGGCTGCATCCGCAGAGGTATTGATAGCCGCGGGCATGGAGAGCTACGAAACGGTCCACAAAGACATAGTCTCTTTTAAAAACAAGTTTGCAAGCGTTTACTATCAGACAGGAAGCGTGGCAGAATTGTTCCGCGAATACGGAGGTTGGATTTTTGAGAGAATAGGGGACTCAAAATAATGTCTCTTTTGGACATCTTCTTCCCGAAACAATGTTTCAATTGCCGTAAGGAAGGAAGCTATTTGTGTGATAAATGCAGTTTGTTTCTTACCGATCTGCCCGATACTGAAATGGAGGGGTTTGAACAGCTGACTTGCTGTTGGGAATACAACGGGATAATTAAAAGAATAATCTGGGAAGCGAAGAAGAATGGCATTTTTGACGCCCTGAAAGAACTGATAGACAAGGCGATGTCTGAAAGGGAAACCTTCTTGCCGGAAGATTTATTCATTACTTTTGTCCCGGGAAGGAAGGACGAGGAGAGGATAAAGGGGTTCAACCATGCAGAAGTAATAGCCAGGCGGCTGTCTGAGATAACCGAAAGGAGGCTTATTCCCCTGCTTGAGACTAAAATTGTCAAGAAACAGGAGGGGCTGGATAAGAAAGAAAGGTTTAAAAACGTAAAAGGCGGATTCAAAGTAAAAAAGGGCGTCGTCGTCCCCGAAAAAGTGCTTTTAGTGGACGATATTCTAGTAAGCGGGGCGACGATGGCGGAATGCTGCAGGGAATTAAGGGAGAATGGAGCAAAAAAGGTCTGGGGATTCACATTAACGAAAGTAAATTAAAATGTTCGCCATATTTATCTGGTCTTTCTCCGGGGGATTATTGAGGGGACTGACCGGATTCATAAAACACCAGTTTTCATACAAGAATGTCGAATTCAGGCCTTCTTATTTCTTAGGCATGATTTTCCTCTCTGGCCTGATCGGGGTGGCGGCCTCAGCCGCCGTTAAAGGGCTGGGGTTCACTTTTCTCGGAGAATTCACTCCTGCCCTGGGTTTCATAATAGGATACGCAGGAGGGGACTTTATAGAAAACGTCTATAAAATAATAGTCAAAAAGTCCTCGCTTTTTGATAAATAATCTAAGCTATTGACAGATTTTTCCAAGTGGTGTATTATTAGATTCACTTGTTCAGACTAAAAGGGATTTAAATTTTATATTATTTTGTTCCACCCTTTTTTATAAAATCGAGTAATCAAGTACCCTAAAGCAGTTTTTGTTTGGGGTATTTTTAGCGTAATTATGACTCACTCCAAAGTTAAGAATTTCACTAAATCAAAACTCGAACTAAAGCTTCCCTACCTCTTAGGAGTCCAGAAAGATAACTGGAGGCTTTTTTGGGACAGGGATTTAAGGGAGCTGTT
>JBAZFF010000028.1:0-5722 GCA_041653495.1 Minisyncoccota bacterium | reverse complement strand
TAAAGGGACATGAGTTGTCTTGTTTGCTCGGGGTGATTGTCTTCAAGAGGTTCCTCCTCTCTGCCTTTTCTCTTTTTTGGTTCTTCACTCACATACTTTTGAAATAAGGACTTTTCTTTGGCCCACTTATCGAGGATGAAATTTGAGATAGGCTTCTTGCGAAGGCTGTCTTTGTAATCACCACATGGTTCATAGTCGTCATCAAATGCTGCTTTGACAAAATTATCAATAGCCCTTTTGATTTGGTCTTCTGAATATTTCTGCCCAAGCAAGGTGCCCATGGTAAGGCCCTTGATCTTTTTCACCCCTTCGAGATAGATCTTTGAACCTTCTCTGGGCATGTAAAGCTGTTTTGATTTCCAATAGCTAAGGATTCTTTCGACGATAGGAGTGATCCGGTGGGATTTTGATACGGTGGGAGGTTCTTGCTGCTGAGTAAAGGTGCCTCTTTTCCTATCAGGCCTTTGGGAAGGAGGGATTGGGAGTTTTGCCAAAGCAAAACTCAATTCTTCTTCTTTAGAAGAAGAATCTTCTTCTACTTCTTGTATTAAACTACTTGTATTCTGTGACAAGCCTTCTTTGAGGCTGCCTCCAAGGGTCCTTTTAGTCTGCAATAAAGTCTCCTTGTAGTCTGAACATCTTTGATTATATTGGGTAATTATCCCTGCATGAATTTTTTTATAGTCTTCATTCACTTTCAGGTACCTTTTTCTCCCGTCAAAGGAAATAAGGGTCACATACCTTTTTTCTATTAAGACATTGATTGCAGAACTGACAGCGTTTGAGGACAATCCGACAAGATTGGCAAGATACCTATTGGAAGCATAGCAATGATCCTCTCCGTCGTATAATTCAATTACGGCAAAAAGAATACAATGTATTCTATCCAAGTCTTTGTTCAAAAATAGTTCAGGTTCGAGTTTGATATATTTGAGAGAAAATCTGTTTTCTTGTTCATCCATATTTCATCCCTTTCTTTTTAGGACAAAGAAAAAGCCCTTCTTAGGAAGTCTGGTTGACGTGCCTGGCAGGGCATTTGAAGAGGATCTCCGAGGGAAAAGAAAAGACGATCCAAAGAAATGCCAACCAGACTTCCTAAAAAAAGCTTCTTAAAACAGTTCATTGCCTTATCTTTTTCTCCTCTTTTTTCTCTCCTCTGCTTGCCAGGCAAGGTAATCATATTACAAAAAGGGATTTATTAAAATATATTTTTGCATTAAATTTTATAGGCCTAATTCCCTGCGAATTTCCCAGGCTTCTTCTTTGGTTAATTCACCAGGATCTGCTTTGGGAGGAACAACAATTTCGACAGAAGGGACAAAGGCTGAGAGAGCATTTGCAAGGATCTCGGCCTTCTTTTGTGCCTTCTCCTCGGCATCATACATAACGAAGGCTTTGATCACATCTTTCTCACGGATAAGGTCAAGTTGATCTGACGTCCATTCCACGCCAAATGTCGCTACGCATCCGTTCCCTATTTTCCACTGATCAAAGATGCCTTCGACAATGACAATCTTGTCTCGAACAGAATCGATGTTATACAAGCAAGATTTCATCGGGATGATCGCTTCGTTGTTCTTAAGGCCCATGTATTTTTCTTTCTGCTTACCCGTTACATCTCTTGCAGAAATATTCACGATTTGGCCATTCATAATCACAGGAACAACAACTCGATATGGAAACCGTCCGGTTATATAGCAAGACCTGACAAGGTACTTCCTTTGCAGGTATTTAGGGTCATATCCCCTCTTCTCAAGGTAATCCCAATGAAGCTGTGGTAAGTCCTTATCGAAAGTCTCCCATAACTCATCCAAGGCTGTGGGGTCTTTTATCGGCTCTTCTTCATCTACGATCAGGGCATCTTCTTTGTATGGTGCAAGCAATCTGCAAGCTTCTGGGTACGAACATTGCAAAAGAGCCTGGATTAGGCCCTCGATATGCCCACGAGCCCCGCAGATCCAGCAATGGTAAGCACACGACTTCAGGTTAATGCCCAAATGGTTAGATGGGTCACTGCATCCAGGGAAAGGGCAGGAGATATTGACCCACCCAGAACTCACATTTTTTCCGCCGGATTTATGAGGAATGTCCTGCTCATCAAGGAAAAGAAGGATATCGTAAGTGTTATTCATAAACAAATGCCCATTTGTTTTCAATAAAGACCCCAAGTCGTTCAACAAAATGCTCAGCGAGATAACGAACAGGGTCTGCGAAGTCAATGATCAAAGCATCTTCTTTCTCTGTTTCAGGATCTCTTCTAAGTCCTCTCCCTGCAGATTGGATAAGAGATTTTGAATCTTTCCCTCCTGAGGCAAGGATAATGGCATTCAAGGATTTTATGTTGACCCCTTCCCTCCAGACCACGGTTGATATAACAGTCAGAATCTCTTTCTTTTCGAGATCAGATTTGATCCTCAGCCTTTCTTCTCCTGAGACTTCTCCTCGGACAAAGGTAACAGGAAATCCCATCCTCATTGCAATGTCTTGCAAGTTTTCTCCGTGCTCGATAAGACTGACATAGATAATGCTGCTTTTGTTTTTGTCGGCCAAGTCCTTTGCCTCTTTAATCACTTTTCGGTTTCGCCTTCGATTGTTCACAATCTGGGCATCGTACAGATCATTGTACCTTTTTAAATCCTTGCATGCCGTATTATAATCAACTTTAATCAATTTCACTTTGGGCTCAGCAAGGATTTCCAATTTGGTTGCCTGCTCTATTGTGAGATTGGCAATGACAGGACCTATCAGCCCCTCGAGAGCGAACTTGCCTTCTTCCTTAGAAGGGAGAGTAGCAGTGACTCCAATTTTCATTGGAGCAAGAAAGGTTTTGAGAACCTTTGAATAGATGCTGTCAGATTTCTGAGGAACCACCTTACCGACAGACGTACCAACATGATGACACTCATCAACAATAACAGCATAAAACAAATCACAGTATTCTTCGGGCTTGAGTTTGGAAAAGCTTTGGATTGTTGATACGACAATCCTGCCAGAAATATCTTTCTTACCCCCGCCAAGTTGGGAAATAGGGCCAAGACCAAATTTCTTGAATTCTGAAACTGTTTGATTGATCAGGTCAACAGTATGACACAAGAAGAGAATCCTCACTTTGGGAAGGGTAGAAATTATCCCGCAGATAATCACTGTTTTGCCACTTCCCGTTGGATGAAGAATGACTCCTCTTTTTTGTTCACATGCTTGAATGATTGCTTCTTTCTGATCGTCTCGAAAAATAACATTTGGGAGGAAAGGCATCGGACCTGAGACTTCCCAATCGTTTTGATTTTCTATTTCATATTCAAGATTTTTCTCTTGGCAATATTGAATGATTTTGGGGACGAATCCTGTGAGAAATTCTCCCTTTTGACTGATCAAAAAAGCATCATAGTCTTGGGCCTTCTTCGTGAATCCTTCTTTTTTCCAGAAAGACTTTTGGAAACTGAATGCAGGTCTCAAAAGAGATATGCTTTCTCGATTGATCCTGCTGACAACAGAATCAACAATCGTAATTGTGATCACACCAAACCTCCTTACTGGCTACCCGAGTTCTTCAAGGCCAGTAACAAATAATTTGATTTCGTTGAATGAGGACTCAATTTTGTTCTTCTTCCAGTTTTTGTGTTTGAGATATTTGGAGATAAGAGATTTGCTGATACAATTATAGGTAGGAGTTGTTAGAGATTCTATGACCTCTGCTGGAGAATTAAGCACAATGTCAATCACCTCTTTGGCTTCTGTTGACAAAGAGGAAAGCATCTCCTGTTTGATCAATTCCTTTTCCTGATTTCGAGGAGAAGGAAGTATTTTCAATTCAAATCCCTCCTGCCCCGTTGGAAGTTCGCAATAAGATTCTTCCATTGTCCCGCAGGTTGCGTTTGCCGCAATAAGCCAGTCGTATAAGCAGATTGATTTGCCTTTTCCCATTTCTACACCTCCATTGCTTTTGCAAGTCTTCGAATCTTATTCCTGATTTGGATTGCTTCGTGATAGATCTTTTCTGCCCTGGTCATGTTATTATCAACCTTGGTATTCAGTTCTTTTGCCCGTGCTTGAATTTCTCCGTTTGAGTTATAATTCTTCTGCATCAACAGCTTTGTTTCTTCTTTTCTCCATTCTGTTGCTTGGGCAAGCAATTCTTCCGTTTGGACGAAAAGCTTTTCCGACTGCTCTTGAAAAAGAGCAATTTCTTTCTGCTGCTGAATTTTGGCAATTGATTCAGGCCTACGATTTAATTTCTTTATTACTTGGGGAGGATCAAGATCAATTGGATCGACTTTTCTTCGATTTAGAGCCACGTGCTAACCTCCTTTCTGTAAGTTTTTTCACTCCTTGCTCCAAAATTTCTGAGGCAACAGTCGTTGGCAAAAGGTCTCTCCCTCTTGCCTCCTCTTTAATTGCCTCTATGGACTCAATAGAGATATACGTTCCTTGCACTTTCTTCTTGCCTGCTTTCACAATAGATCCTCCTTTCCTTGGTCGTTGTCTTCCTTATACTACTGAAAGGAATGATAAACAACATATACCTTTAAAAATTTTTTAAAATTCTTGATTGGATTACTATCCAACTACAATATTGCAAACTTTCTCATAAATCATCCAGTCTTCCGGCTCTCCTGCAAGAATAACTGGTTCTCGTCCGATCAAGAAAGGTCCTTGATCATCAGACATTGTGCTTCCTTTAAGGATAACCCCTGGAAGGGAAAAGTCGATGATTCCCTTATCGCACTCTATCCACGCATGGAATTCCAGAGGTGGATTCCATCCAAAGCCGTAAGATGATTTTTTGTCTCCCGACACAAGAGTCAATTTGCCTCCGACGATTTTTGGATTGAGTTTCTTTGGAATGAAATCTATTGCAACCATCGCCTTATCGAGACAAGAGCCTGTTAAAAGAAATTTGCCGTTCGCAAAGAGAGGAAAGATAACTTTGCAAACAAGCAGTCTTGCCTGTTTGCCGTCAGGAAGAATGTCTCCAATTATTGGATATGATTCATTCCCGGTCATTGTTACTCCATCGTAATGGAGAAGAAAGTTTGTTTTAATCTTCATGCTGATTTTCCTCCTTCCCTTTTAAAATCGACCCATTCGTCTTCTGATCAGTTTACAATCGTGGCAATAGAAGATTCCCGATGGAGATGCCTTCTTATCATCTCTTTCAGATTGTTATACCATGCAGGATTCAGTTGGTTTACCAGATCGAAAACATCTCCTTCAGGGATTGTGGAAACCATTCGATATTTGTTGCTTATAGACATATATCCCTTCTCTTGCTAACTTCGCTCCCTTTCCCATAATTGCTTCTCCTCCTAAGTTTTTATTGTCGTTGACCTGCCCCTCCTTGGCAGGTTTCGCCCATTCAGGACTCATCAGAACGACTTATTCGATTTTTCCGCACTCATCCACCCTGTGAAATTTATTGGCTAAGTTTTTCAACTTTTCTTGAGCTTCTTTTGCCTCCTTGCATTCCCCAAAATCAAATCGGCAAAAGTGGTAAGCAAGCTGCGCTGCCAGTTTTAGATCAAGTTTGACTCCGAAAGATGAACATCTGAAAGAAAAACCTGAAGAGAAATCCAGGTTTGCCCCTCGCAGGTCTGCCCATCGCAGGTCTGCCCATCGCAGGTTTGCCTCTTGCAGGTTTGCCCCTCGCAGGTCTGCCCATCGCAGGTTTGCCTCTTGCAGGTCTGCCTCTTGCAGGTTTGCCCCTCGCAGGTTTGCCTCTTGC
>JBAZFF010000027.1:0-6259 GCA_041653495.1 Minisyncoccota bacterium | reverse complement strand
TTTTTCCCTTCTTCACTCTTTTTAAGGACTTCAAAATTCCAAATACTCCAGAAACATAGGATGGGCGTGGGTTTAAGAGCTGAGGGTGGGTTTGATGTGGGGTGCTCTAGGGTTTTTTGCAGTCTCTTTCTTCTTTCTTCTGCTCTTGCTTCTTTCTTCTGCTCTTTCCTCTTTCAGAGTCTCTTTCTTCTTTCACATACTGTAGAGGCTCAGCTTTCCTTTTTCTCTCTTCCTTTCTTTGCAGTCTCTTCCTTTCTTTGCAGTCTCTTCTCTCCTTCAGAGACTCTTCCCCTCTCTACATCCTGTAGAGGCTTTTCTTTAGAAGAGAGCAGGAATCGCTATCCCGCAGTCTCTACAGCCTTCGGGGTTATAAACGAGGCTCGGTTTTTTCACTTTTTTTTCCCTTTTCTCTTGATTTTCGTTTTTCTTTTTGGTATACTTACAGAAGGAGGTTTTTTAAATGAAAATGACAGAGAGTACCAGAGGCGAGTATGTTGAAGAAATCCCGAAATTTCGACGTGTTGAGCCTTACTTCGTCACATGCTTGGTGAAAACCCCGGATACGCAGGTAAGGGAAGACTACGAGGCAGTTGTATGCTCTCTGCACGTGGTAGTAACGGGAAAGAATGAGACTGAGATTTATGAGGCGTTTTTGAATGCATTAAATGTGTCTCCAGCATTAGCTAATCTCGGCTTCTATACGTATGAGAAGCATAACCTTGAGATAAGTAAGAGAGAAGAGAAAAGAGAAGAGAAAAGAGAAGAAAAAGAAAAGGGGAGAAAAAAAAGATGAAAGAATCAGCAAGCATATGTATTCATGAAGGAAACATGATGGAGGGTATCTGGATCTCGACAGATACCAGAACAGACCGCTTAATACTTGACGTAGCTGAGGGAATTGAGCAGTTCTGCTATGAAGGAAGCAGGGATATAGTAGAGCTGCCCTCAGCCATATTTTTAGCTTTAGTCTCTCATCGGCACGTTGCGGATGATAGTAGTATTATACCAGCTTTTGGAATTTCTCTTTCTCTGCTCTCCGGAGATTCTCATTGCACCATATACGTTAACACACTGGAGAGAGAAGTAGAATTCGGAGTTCAGAGATTTTCTTTCGGTGAAGTGGTGGAATGTCCTTATGAGACACTCTTGAAGCTTTATAGGATTGAAGATGTGGGAGAGGACGAGGCTTCTGGGTCCGAGGTTTAACGGGAAAAGAAAAGGGAAAAAGAAAAGGAGAAGAGAATGAAAGAATCCGCAAGTATTTGTATACACGAGGGAAACATGATGGAGGCTGTTTGGCTTACAGTAGATAAAGATGCCGAGCAGCTGCTTATCGACGTAGCTGTTGCCATATACGTATCGGGCACGATGTTTCCTATAGAAGCGCCTGAGTTAGTTAGTACGATCTTCTGTCAAATGCGGGAGTCTCGTACAGGACGGTATGTTAAATATGGAATATCCCCTTCTCCGCGTCCCAGCATATCCCACTGCATCATTTATGTAAACACACGGGAACGGGTAGTAGACTTCGGCGTACAGAGGCTCACCTTCACTGATATTATCGAAAGCGATTCTGAAACGCTTCTGCGGCTTTATAGAATCGAAGATCCACCGAGAGTTAAAGCAGGGAGAGAAGGAACAGGAGAAGGAACAAGAGAAGGGAAGGGAGAATAACATGGCATACGTAGACCCGAATTTCAAGACGAAGAAAGCTTTAAAGGAAGCTGTAAAGAACGGAGAGAAGGTCACCGTTTATTCCGTGGGAATATATCCTGCGGCGAGAGACGGATGGGAGTATATCGAAGGCCCGCACTATCCTCAGCCTCATAGGTGGTATTGTTCTGTATTCGTGCAAGACGGTATTGTCCTGCAGGTTAAGGATTAAGGATTTGAAGACTCCAAAGAAATAGGAGTTTGTAAAAGAAAAGAGACTGCAAAGAAAAGGGAGGAGAAAGACCTCCCGCAGTCTCCTTCCACATACATCAGTCTGTAGAGACTCTTCTTTTCTCTGCAGTTTCTAACCCTAACTGCAGTCTCTACAGCATACCTCCCTAAACCATAGCCTCTACAGCTTTTCACTCCCACTGAAAGGCTCATAAAAATGAAGAAAAAAGAAAAAAGAAAACGAAAAACCCTTGATTTCTATTTTTAAAAATGGTATAATGATGGAGGAGGGAAAAGATTATGACACAGCGAATTCTAGTAAACAGAGCGGCTGAAATGCAAGCGCTCGCAGACCGTCTACAAGAGCCTGTATATTATTACAAAAACGGGGACTATGCTGCTCAGGGTTCTACTCTCGCTCAGGAGTATCAAGAACGGGGTCTCACTGTCGAGGCTACGTTTAGACCCGCAGAGACGAAAGAGGAGATATTAGTTCGCTTCCGCCGATATACAACAGCATACCTTCCCATGTATTCTCAGTTTGTGAAGATCCTTCGCGTTTACCCGGACGTGGATGGATATCCTCTTATTCTCGTGGAGGCTAGATTTAACGGAGGAGATGAACTCGTAGAGATTATTTGCAGACCTTCTGAGCTAACACGTTGCACGTTTTAATTCATTAACCTTTAACCTTTAGAAAGAAAAAGGAGAAAAAACCATGTTAACCTTCAGCGGTCCTTCAGGCCGAGCATCCCTTTCCATTTGCATCTATGACAAGCACTATTCCTTTGACTTCCTCCTTCTCGTTTACGAGATTGTGGAGAATGTAGGAGAGGGCAGAAAGATCACAGCTATTAAGATCGTCCGCGCAGTCTCTTCCACTTTTCGCATGGTCTCTTCCCCCGACATGGCATACGGTCTAGGCTTGAAGGAGTCCAAAGACCTTGTCGATTTCGTGATCGATAACATAACTCTTCTGCGATCCCTGAAGGCTACAATCATAGCTCATAACTTTGACGAGAAGGAGAGAAGACAGAAAGAGGCTGACGTGGTTCCGTTTAATCCCTTCAGCTGAGGCTGTTTAATAAAGAGAAGAAAAGGGGAGAGACTTTTAAAAGCTTCTCCTCTTTCTTTTTTCCCTTTATATATCTCCTCCACAGTCTCTACCGAAGAAGAGACCCTGTAGAGTCTTTCAGAGAACTACCGAGCATCGGTTTTCTTCATTTTTTCCCAAAAAACCCTTGTTTTCTTTCCCTTTTTGTTTTATACTTAAAAAGAGAATGTTTTTAAAACCATGAAGAAAAGAGGAGAAGGAAATGAACGAGACTACTGAAAACTTAAAGATCCCCGATTTCCACATAATCTTCCACAACGGAGAGAAGTGCTTTCTCTCTGCAGCTACATATGCAGAAGGCGGCACAGCTCTTCTTTACATCTCTTGCACCGACCTCAGCTCCTATTTAAAACTCACCCTGAACTGTCCCGGAGTTCCTCTCCAGAAAGGAGAATTCTGCGTTAAGACATATAGCGAAAATGCTCCCTTTATTAAGGAGATTCTTTCTTCTGGGATCTTCATCGACACAAAGAGACGCTTTCCCCTTAACTTTGTGAAGGTTCACATATGGAGATTCTCAGAGGTTGTTGAGAAATTCTTTGAGGAGCAGAGAGCGGCTGCGGGGATCTTTTAGGCTTTGGCTGCTGTAAAAAGGGAAAGAAAGGAAAAGAAAAATGACCAAGACTTTTCTCGATACTCTTCACGCAAGAGCTAACGAGCTTCGTTGTATCTCTATAGAACTTAACGAGAAGGCTGAGGCTTTGAATTCTATTGGTTTCCATGAACTCTCAGATTTCCTGTATGACATCTCCGTATCAATTACTGATGCTCGTATTGATATAACAGGTGCCTATTCACGGGAGATTGACCAGCAAGTACGGGAGCGCGCAAAGGGATTAGGAGATATCTTTCACACAATTTTAACTCGAAGAACTCCTGATACCTATTGGGCAGAAGAAGAAAAAAAGAGAGAAGAAGCGAAAGAGGAGAAAGGAAAAAAAGATGCCAACTAAATATGATTTCGTCGTACCAGCTACAGAACTGAAACCGGGGGATACCGTCAGAATTCCTTTTATGGGAGACGGTGCTTTCGCTACAGCACTCGTGAAGCGTATAGAGGTTGACAATGTTTATAAGCGCACCTTCATCCACCTCTACCGCCCCTATGCAGCTCACACTCACGCTCTCTACTGCGGAAACAGCGTAATCTGCATGGTAGGAATAGAGGAGTTTCAGGTGGAGGCTTCTTCTGAGCTTTATCATGTATATCAAAGGGAGGAGTTGAAGTAAAGGAAACGCTTTAAGCCAAATGGGAGCCTCACGTAACTGAAAGGGGCTCCCGAAATTTCCATTCCCCGAAAAAATAGGAGAGGCTCGGAAGGAAAGCCCTCTACAGTCTCACTTCCCTTCTGTACCCCTGTAGAGACTCTACTCCCGTTTACAGTCTCTACAGCTTTTGTTTTTATACAAAGGCTCCTCAAAAATAAAATCCCTCAAAAAGATAGGAGAGTCTACAGAAGACGAGCCTTTTCTTTTATCCTCTTCTCTACAGTCTCTTTTTTATTGAAGTAAAAAGAAAGGGAAGGCTTTTGTTTATCAAAGCCTTCCCCCTTTATTTTAAACCTTTAAACTCTTAAACTTTCATCGCCTTAACAAGCTCGACAATCGCTTGCCATGCCTTCAAGAAGAGTTCCCCAATTTCATCTGATGCGAAGCTATCCGCGTCAGGCGCATCATCTTCTGCATTATGCCAATCCTCTGCTTCCGCAAATTCATCCTCGAATGTGTAAAACACATTCCCTTCCGCATCCTTTGCGAATGCGCCGATATGATACCCCAAATCTATAACCTTTAAATCTTTTGGATCTTTCATCTTTTAGCCTTTCTTTCAAGTTATAACCTGTTAAAAAGCACACCCAGATTATACCATTTTTAATTTACCTAAGTCAACCTAAAAATGAATAAAAAATGAAAAAAGAAAAGCCTCTGTCGTTTACTCCCTTCTCTAGAGTCTCCGCAGTACTCTAGAGGCTCAAAATTTCAATTCCCCAAAAAGATAGGAGAGCCTCGGGAGGAGGAGGAGAAAAGAGAAAAAGAGTCTCTGCCGTTTCCACCATCTCTAGAGACTCAGAGAAAAAAGAAGCCTTTCAAAATTTCCATTACTAAAATAAATAGGAGAGCCTCAGGAGAAAGAGGCTCAGGGGAAAAAGAGCCTCGGGAGAAAGAGGCTCAGAGAAAAAAGAAAGACTGTAGAGGCTCGGGAGGGGGAAGAGAGGCTGTGAAAGAAAAAAGAGACTGTAGAGGATGTAAGGAGGGGAAAGAAGCTGTGGAAGGGACGGAGGCTCTCGATTTACGACAGATAAGGCAAGCGTAAATCGATACCCATAACCGAGCCCGCGTTGTCAAAAATAATCGCCCACGCTGGCACACACGAGCCTTAACGGGCAATCCTAGCAAGCAGTTCCTTCGTCTTATTTACCCCTCCCGGTCAAACATAAATCATAACACAAATAATAAGTATAACAGAAACCAAATGCTTTATGCCATTATAGCTTTTTTCTTTTTTAAAGTTTATCCTCAAAAATCCACTAACACCTAGTACGCGTTTTACGCGCGCACGCACGCACGCAGGGTATAGACTATGTCTAGGATACAGCATGTCAAGACAGGGATAAGATAAGGACATGACAGGATATTGACAGGATCAAGACAGGGCAAGGTAAGGATAGACTTTGCTTACAGCATATCCTATTCCGACAGCCTATCCTGCATACATCAAAAAATGCGCTGTAAAGCTTCCAGCGCGATTATGTTACTAGTACCTATACGTATGTATGCCTTTTAACTTTTTGCCTCTCTGGAAGCCTTACAGCGCGAATTTGTTTTTCATCCCCGCAACCTGTAATCCCTAGCCTGTAAGCCATTTTTACACTTGTAAAATTATTTTACACATTTTGAAAATCCCGTAACTATAGGTAGAAAATGGCTTTAAGGGAGAAAAAAGCTAAAAGGACGAAAAACTTGTAAAAATGCTTTACACTTTTGCCCTAAAAATGATGCTTTTTAGGTATGGTTTTCGGTCCGCTGGCGGACACAGGAGAAGGAAAGCAAAAAAGGGAAAAAAGCTTTAAAAGAGTTATAAACGTGATAACTGTAACATCCATAACAAGTTAGCGAAAAACCTAACAAAAAGCTGTTAGGCTATCACTTTTTTGCTAGGCCACTGGCACGGCGATTGCATGTATAAATCATGTCACTTCGGACTGGCTCCCAGATCCGAAAGGGGAAAAGGCATTAGACAGGAACAAGTTTAGCGCGGAG
>JBAZFF010000026.1:0-6287 GCA_041653495.1 Minisyncoccota bacterium | reverse complement strand
ATTAATGGATAACGGGGAGATTGGGAAGAATTTGAAATTATGGTAAAATTTCATAATGAAAATTTTAATAGCCTATTATTCCAAGGAGGGAAAAACGGAAAGGCTGGCGAGAGAGATTCAAAAAAAACTTACCGAAAAGGGGTATAGGATAGATTTGGAAAGAATAAGAGTTGAGAAAGAAAAGAACTCTTTCTTTTGGTTTATTCATAGAATTTTTAAATCAAAAACGGAAATCATTCCTCCTCGAGTAAAGGATGTTTCAGAATATGACGTCATTTGCTTCGGATCTCCAGACTGGTTTGGGGTATCCCTGCCTATTTCTTCTTATATAGATTCCATCAAAGGGTTAAAGAACAAGAAAGCAGCGATTTTCGGTCCCACATTCCTGTTCCCCAAAGATCTCTTCACCCTTTCTTCTTTTGTTTTTGATGCTTCGTTTTGCAATAAGGTAGAAAAAAGAGGGGCAAAGATAGCGGGCAGGTTGTTTTTGTCGGGAAAGCTGAAAGAAAAGGATATTCTTTCGGATAAAATCCAAGAGAGAGTTAAGGTCTTTTGCGGGAAGATAGAAGCGCCCACGCTTTCTTTTAAAGAATACTTTCTCCAAAAAAGAGAGATTGAAAGTGCACGGCTCTTTTTATTCTTGTTTTTAACTCTGATAGCTGGGTCGGCCGTTTTTCAAATAGTAAACGTCGTTTTGGGAAGACAAAGCCTGGCGTGGCTGGAATACATTTCCCTTTTAATATCATCTTTCTTATCGGCCTTCGTTCTTTTAACGTCCCTGTCTTACCGAAAATCACTTTCTTTTATCAAATATTTCAGCGTTTTTGCTTTTATACTGCTTTTTACAATGGCAGTTATTCTGTTTTCCTTCAACCTAAAAAATTCCATAATAATAGAGTATATTCTTCTTTTCGCCCTATTCTCCTTTTTCAGGGATACGAAGGTGATTTTATTTGCGGGACTCATGTCTTTCTTGAGCTACGGCTTGTTATACTTTTTCAACCATGTTTTCTATCCTTTGTTTGATTTATCTGCGATGGCCCTGAGCGTGGTTATAATAACCTATGTTACGAGGAACTTGCAGAACAGCCACGTCAAAGCTCTGGAAGCCCAGGATGATGCGGAAATGGCCCAATCTTCCCTGGAAATAAAGATTCAGGCTAGAACAAGGGAGCTGCTCATTCTTTCCCAGAAGCTGGAAGAACAGGTTGAAAGCAGGACAAAAGAATTGAAATCTAAAATAGCAGAATTGGAGAGATTCAACAGGCTGGCCATCGGGAGGGAGCTTAAAATGATAGAGTTAAAGAACAAGGTAAAAGAGTTAGAAAAAAATGCCAAGAAACACCACTAAAAAATCGCAGACAAAGTCCTTAAAAACCGTCAAAGAAAAACTGAAGGAATTAGAAGCTTGCAGTATAGATGATAAAAAGACCAGAGATCTGGAGAATTCCAGGATGGCTCTAATGAATATACTGGAGGACGTGGAAGAAGCAAGAAAGAAAGCGGAAGAGGAAAAAGAAAAGACAGCTTCTATTGTCCGCAACCTTTCGGACGGTCTGATTGTTTTAGACGACAAGGGAAAGATTTCCCTTTTGAATCCCCAGTCTGAAAAAATATTGGAAATTCCCCAAAAAGAGATGGTCGGGAAAAAGATCGGGGATTTCGAGGGCGTTGAAAGAATGAACCCTCTCTTTAAGCTTTTCAAAAAAGAATTAAAAAGCATTTTCAGGAAAGAAATATTCATAGACAAAGAATTGATATTGGAAGTATCCACAGTCCCTATGATAATAAGCGGGACGGAGTTCGGGACCATAATTATACTGCACGATATCACCAGGGAAAAAACAGTGGAAAGGATGAAGACAGAGTTTGTTTCTCTGGCCGCCCACCAGTTGAGGACTCCCCTGTCTGCCATCAAATGGACGATTAAAATGCTTTTGGAAGGGGATGCCGGAGAAATCAACGAAAGCCAGAGAGACTTGATTGAAAAGTCTTACCAGAGCAATGAAAGGATGATCGGCTTGATAAATGATCTGCTAGACATAACAAGGATAGAAGAAGGCAGGTACCTGTATAATCCGACCCTGGATGACTTGATTAATGTGACGGAGTCGGTCGTTAAAGCCAGCCAGGACACAATCAAAAAGAAAGGGGTGAAATTTGAGTTTAAGAAGCCGCCAAAGAGAATTCCAAGGGTAATGATGGACACCGAGAAAATAAGGCTGGCCATACAAAATCTTTTAGAGAACGCCATAAGATATACTCCCAGCGGGGGAAAAGTTACGATCTCAATTAAATCAGATAAGAACAAGATAGAGTTCCAAATTGGGGATACGGGGGTGGGAATTCCCAAGGAACAGCAGCTCAAGATATTCTCTAAGTTCTTCAGGGGGTCGAATGTCACGAAGCTGGAGACTGAAGGATCCGGCCTCGGCCTTTTTATCGCCAAGAACATAATTGAAGCGCACGGAGGCAAAATATGGTTTGAATCAGAGGAAGGGAAAGGGAGCGTGTTCCATTTCCTCCTGCCTGTGAAAAAGGAGCTTGAAGAGTTTTTAAAAGAGTTCTAAAATACAACAATATGGCAAAGATACTTCTGATAGAAGACGAAGAAATAATGATAGGGCTTTTGCAGAAAAAGCTGGTTCAGTCCGGATACGAAGTTATAGTCGCCCGAAATGGGCTGGAGGGGATGGATGCCATGAGGAAAGAAAAGCCCGACCTTGTTTTGTTAGACATTATAATGCCGAAGATGACCGGGTTTGACGTGATGGAGAAAAAGAACGAGGATAAAGAAATAAGAGACATTCCGGTTATAATAATTTCCAACTCCGGTCAGCCAGTGGAAATAGATAAAGCCAAAAGGATGGGAGTTAGGGACTGGCTTATTAAAACAGAATTTGATCCGCAAGAAGTCTTAGAAAAGGTAAAGAAGCAAATAAATTAACATGACAAAAGTTCTAATCGTAGAGGACGACAAGTTTCTCCGAGAACTAATATCTCAAAAATTAGCGAAAGAAGGATACGAAGCCGTCAGTGCGGTTGATGGAGAAGAGGGAGTAAGAAAGATTAAAGAAGAGAAACCGGATATTGTTTTATTAGACCTCATTCTTCCCGGTATAGACGGGTTCGAGGTTCTGACTAAGACGAAAGAAGATCCTTTGGTTAATTCTATCCCCGTGATAATCCTTTCCAATTTGGGAGCGAAAGAAGATGTGGAGAAAGGAATGAAATTGGGAGCGGCAGACTATTTAATAAAAGCCCACTTTACGCCAAGCGAGATAATAGAGAAGATAAAAAGCATTCTAAAATAATGCCCGAGCTTCCCGAGGTGGAGACAATTGTAAGAGAACTGAAGAAGGAGGTCCTGAATAGGACCTTTCTTGATGTTTGGACCGACAACGAAAGAATGATAAAGAAACTTTCTTTAGCTTCTTTTAGAAAACAGATAAAAGGGAAGAAGATAAACAAAGTTCAAAGAAGGGCCAAAAACATCCTTTTTTACCTTTCTGGCGGGAAAGTATTACTGGTTCATTTGAAGATGACAGGGCATTTTCTCTTAGGCAAATGGAGGAAAGAAGAAAGCCATTGGGTTCCACTGACAAAGGGAGAAATAGCGAAAGATCCGATGAACAGGTTCTTGCACCTGATATTCTGGCTGGATAACGGGAAGATGCTCGCCCTCTCGGATTTGAGAAAGTTCGCCAAAGCGGAGATTTGGGATAAAAAAGAATTGGAGGAGCGTTTAACGGCCTTCGGGCCGGAACCGCTGGAGAAAGGATTTACCTACGACAAATTCAAGGAAGCTTTGAAGAATAAGAAAGGCAGGATAAAGCAGACTCTCATGGATCAGGCGGTGATAGCCGGGATAGGCAATATTTATTCAGACGAAATACTCTTTGACGCCAAAGTCCATCCTTCTAAAATCATTTCAAATCTGTCGGAAAAAGAAAAAAGGGTCATATACTCCGCCATTAAAAAGATTCTTTCTCTGGGAGTAAAGCTCAGAGGGGAATCTTTCTCGGACTACAGGCGGACTTTAGGCCAGAAAGGATTTTATGATAAGGCCAGGAAGGTTTACCGCAGGACTGGAGAAAAATGCCCTTCGTGCGGCGGGATAATAGAGAGGATAAAAATAGGAGGAAGATCGGCTCACTTCTGCCCGAAATGCCAAAGAATATGATAATTCTTCTTTACGGACAAGATGATTACAGCTCCAGGGGAAAGTTGAAGGAAATGGTGGAACAGTATAAGGCCAATAAAACTGGCCTGGACTTAAAGTATGTCAGCAGTACCGACTTTTCGGATTTAATAAGCGAGAATCAGCAAAATTCAATTTTTAATGAAAAGAAGCTGCTTGTCGTTAGCAACGCTTTTTCCGATAAGAACTTCAAAGAAAGATTCTTGAAGAGTTACGCGGATTTGGCAAAAAGCCAGAATATAATAGTCTTTTTGGAAGATAAATTGGCGGCGAACGACGCGGCATTAAAGATATTTAAAAAGTACGGGAAATGCCAGGAGTTTGCTCCTTTGTCCGGGGATAAATTAAAAAAATGGGCCAGAGGAAAGTTTTCAGCGTTCAAGGCGAACATCTCCCCTGGCGCTCTGAATAAACTATTGGAATCCTCTGACGGAGACCTTTGGTTTCTAGATAATGAAATCAAAAAGCTGTCCGCTTATAAGGGGGAAAGGCCGGTAGAAGAGAAAGACATTGAGTTGCTGGTGAAAGGGAAAATAGAAACGGATATTTTTAAAACAATAGACGCAATAGCCCTGAAGAATAGAAAAGTAGCCTTAATCTTGCTGCATAAGCATATTGATAAGGGGGAGTCTCCGCTTTACTTGCTGTCCATGATCAACTTCCAGTTCAGGAACCTTTTAGTAGTAAAGGACCTGATGGAAAAAGGGAAGCCTTACTATGCTTTGGCTAAACTGACAAAGCTCCATCCCTTCGTGGTTAAAAAGAGTTATGAATCGGCCCAGAGGTTTTCTTACCCTGAATTAAAAAAAATCTACCAAAAAATATTTCAGGCAGATCTTTTTATCAAAACGGGAAAATTGAGCCAGGAAGAAGCCCTGGATATGCTTATTTCTGAGATATAGCTCTGTTGATGGATTTCGAAATTCTTGATTTTTTCCTGTCTGCTCTTCCCCTCTTTATCGTTCCGGTCTTTGCGGTTTTGTCCAGCGCCTTATAGACTTTAGGCAGGATTCTTTTTGCTTCGTCAATCTTTTTTTGCGAAATCAAATCATTAACCTCCCTTAGGAGATCTTTCAGGCTGTCTTTCTTAGCTATATTTAATTTCCTTCTTTTTAGGCTCTGTCTCAGAGCTTTTTTCGCGGATTTTGTTATTGCCATATATTTTTATATAGCTTATTTTAGTTTTTTTATCAAGTCCCTTATTTCAGCCGCTCTTTCAAAGTCCAAATCGGCTGCCGCTTTCTTCATTTCCTTTTCCAGCAGATTCCTGTCGTGTATTTCAGAAAATTCGGATGTCACTTCTTCTTTCTTCGCAAACGGCCACTTTCTTATCGCCTTAATAATAGCTTGGGGGGTTATGTTGTGTTCTTTATTGTATTTCTCCTGTATTTTTCTCCTTCTTCCTATCTCTTTTAAAGCGGCCTTCATGGACCCGGTCATATTGTCTGCATATAATACAACATGACCCTCTATGTGTCTTGCGGCTCTGCCCATAGTTTGGATTAGGGTCGTTTCCGACCTTAGGAATCCTTCCTTGTCCGCGTCCAATATTGCGACAAGGGCAACTTCCGGCAGATCCAAACCTTCTCTCAGAAGGTTTATCCCCACCAGGACATCATACTTTCCCTCTCTGAAGTCTTGGAGTATTACCGGTCTTTCCATGGTTTTTACTTCAGCATGCAACCATTTTGTCTTGATCCCGTTCTCAATTAGATAATCCGCTAGGGCTTCAGCTAATCTTTTAGTCAGAGTCAGGACCAGAACCTTTTGTTTCTTTTTTACCCTTTCTTTTATTTCTTTTATCAAGTTTTGAACCTGGTCTTTGGTTGGCCTTATTTCAATAGAGGGCTCTAACAATCCGGTGGGCCTTATAATTTGTTCAACTACATTCTCTTTGCCCGATTTTTCTTTCTCATATTCGTTCGGAGTGGCTGACACGTAAACAGTCTGGGAAGTTCTTTCTTCAAATTCCTTGAATGTCAGAGGTCTGTTGTCTATAGCCGAAGGAAGCCTGAATCCGTATTCTATCAGGCTTTGCTTCCTGGCCCGGTCCTGGTTAGCCATGGCTCTTATTTGGGAAAGGGTT
>JBAZFF010000025.1:0-7236 GCA_041653495.1 Minisyncoccota bacterium | reverse complement strand
CACTTACGGCTGGGACAAGGGAGACGTCAATTCTAGCAGTTTAAATTTTAATTTTCCCTTGCCCGGGAGATTCAACAAATACAATGCCATGGCCGCAATATGCGTAGGTCTTTCGCAGGGGGTAAGCATGGAAACGTGTCAGAAAGCTCTGGAAAGAGCCAAAGGAGTGCCGGGAAGGATGGAAGAAGTAATATCAAAACCTTTCAAGATAATCGTAGATTACGCGGTGACTCCGGACGCCCTGGAACAGCTTTATCAGACGGTGAAAGAAATCCATTCCCCTTCCAGAATAATTGCGGTATTCGGGTCTTGCGGAGGAGGTAGGGATAAGTGGAAGCGTCCCTTGTTCGGGGAAATAGCTTTAAAATATTGCCAGGAGATTATTGTGACCAACGAAGACCCTTATGACGAAGATCCGATGGAAATAATAAACCAGGTTGCGGCCGGGGCTAAAGGCAAAGCAAAAAAGATATTAGACAGGAGAGAAGCTATAAGCGAAGCTTTAAAAACGGCCAGGCCTGGTGACGTGGTTGTTGTAACCGGAAAAGGATGCGAACCTTGGATTATCACTTCCAAGGGGAAAATTCCCTGGTCGGATAAAAGGATTATATTGGAAGAGTACGGGAAGCTCTACTAGACAAAAGCCCTCTTTTCTACTATAATTAGAGGGTATTGTCAGAAAGCCCAAAATGAAAAGCAAAATGCCAAGATCAATAAGAAAACATATAAGAAACGAAAAAGCCCGCATCCGCCGGGAATTTTCAAATACGAAAGAGCAGAAAGAGAAAATAAACAATCTTTACCAGAGATTTTTAAAACAGGAGACAACGGTTAAAACCGAAGAAAAGAAAGAGGAAAATTAAAGCAGTCGCCTAGGGCGGCTGTTTTTGTTAGGATAAAGACTTTATCATATAAGTGCCTCTCAGTTTATACCCCAGCTTTCTGTAATACTCTCTCGCTCCGATTCCCGAGATAACAGACATCGTATCGGCATTATTCCTTTTGGCTATTTTCTCAGCTTCCTTAACCAGTCTTTTTCCGAGCCCCTTGTGCTGCGGTGATTTTTCTTCCTCAATATTTAAAGACTGCATTTGCCCGAAAGTATGGACTTCTCTGATTAAAGCCTTTCCTTCTGCCAGCCTCAGTCTTAAAAGGCTGTATAACCTTTTTCTCTTTTTATCTTTAAAGCTTAAGAACATTTCCTTACCTCGGGAAGCGGAGTAGGCAGTTTTAAAAAGGAAAAGTTTTTCTTTCGGATTATAGTCTCCTTTTATTTCCCTGCATCTTATACACTTGCACTCCCAATTTTCTTTTTCCATGCTGTTCTTCAATATCTGCCTCAAATTAGTCAGTTTTGCCGGCCCGGCCACAATACTGTGGGCGGGGATGTCTCTTGTGATCCTTTGGATTCTTACGTATGAGGGTACTATTTGTTTCGTTTCTTTGACCAGAGAAATAAGATCTTTTTCCGCGTATGGTTTGTACTTCTTATTCTTCCAGAGGTTGTATAACTCAGTCCCCTTTATCAGGGCGCATGGGTATATTTTTAGATAATCCGGCTGGAAGTCTGGGTTGGAAAAAAGCTCCTTGAACATATATTCGTCCCTTTTCAAATCAGACCCGGCAAGGTTCGGCATTATCTGGTATAGGACTTTGAATCCGTGGTTTTTCAATATTCTAGTGGCAGTTATTGTTTGCTCTCTGGTGTGTCCTCTGTGGTTTTTTTCCAAAACATCGTCATAAACAGACTGGACGCCCAGCTCCACCATCGTCACGCCCAACTCTCTCAGATGTTTTATTTCCTTCTCGTTGATAAAATCCGGCCTGGTTTCAATTGAGAGGCCGACTACTCTGTGTGTAGCCTTTTCATTTATCCTTTGGGACTCTTTTAAGCTTTTGCTATTTTTTCCGTTGCAGGCCTCAAAACATCTTTTAATGAACCAGTTTTTGTAGAGTTTTGGATAATAGCTCCAGGTTCCTCCCACTATCCTCAATTCTATTTTATCCGTCGGATGCCCTTCTTCTTTCAGCATTTCAATTCTTTTCCCAACCTGCAGATAAGGGTCAAAATTAAGTTTTTTGGCCCTTTCTACGGCGGGCTCCCCCGAGAGGTAGCTCTTGGGGAGGCCTTTCTCGGCCGGGCAAAATATGCACTTCCCCGGGCACTTAAAAGTTTTGGTCAGAACAGAAATATTAACTATTCCGGACAAAGATCTTATGGGCCTGGTCCTTAGAATAATTTCTAACTTGGGATTATTCTTCAATTTTTTGTTTTCTACCAATTCGTGGTAGCTTTTAAGAAGAGACATATTGGTCGGGCAGGGAGTCTTATATTTTTTTGACACGAATCTCTTAACTTTATTCAAATCATCCGGGGTCTTTGATCCCCTTTTGGCCAATTCTTTAATTATTTCTTCTGTTTGTATGGACATAGAATACGCAAAAAAGATATTAGAGGAAACTAGGAAGAATTACAATCTTATTTCGGGTGACTTCTCCAGAACCAGGAATAAGTTTTGGGAAGAGATGGAATTCATTTCCGATTATGCGGACAATAACGATAGGATTTTGGACTTAGGATGCGGAAACGGCCGGCTTTCAGAGCTGTTCCAAGCGAAAGCGATTGATTATTACGGGGTAGATTTTTCCCAAAAGCTGATAGATATAGCCAGAGAAAGGTATCCGCAGCTTAAGTTCCAGGCGGCTGATGCTTTAAATTTACCATTTCCCGGCAATTTTTTCGATAAAGTCTTCAGCATAGCGGTGCTGCACCATATTCCCTCTAAAGAATTGAGATTGCAGTTTTTGAAAGAAACGAAAAGGGTTTTGAGGCCGAAAGGATTGGTAATTTTAAGCGTTTGGGACTTTTCTTTCTCTAAAAAGCTTAACTTCTTGATAAAATCAATTTTCCTGAAGTTTAGAAGGAATATGGATTTCGGAGATACTTTTATTCCCTGGGGAAACGATCTTTTAAGGTACGTCCATGTTTTTTCAAAGAAAGAGATAGGGTCTTTGTTCAAAGAGTCGGGATTCAAAATTGTAGAAGTGAGAACGATAAAGAGGCGTAAGAGCAGAGAAAGGAACTTGTTAGTAATAGCCGAGAATTGACATGGCAAGATTTTTTGCTAAACTACTCTTGAGGAGGTGCGAGCTATATGCTCTATGGACAGATAATTCTTAAAAAAGGAGGCTGCAGCGCGCGCCTAGTCATTGTCCTACTGGACCTGGGAATCTCAGTCAAGTTTCTTAGGAATTGTTTCCTCCTTATCAAAGAAGAGATCGGAAGACCTCTTTTTTGATTGGGGAAATACTGCTAAAATAAGATAATATGAAATATCCAAACCAATACAAGATAGCGGTAGCCGGGGCGGCAGAGACTGAGATATGCTGTTCCACTATAAAGGAGCTGTGCAAGGAAGTCGGGAGAGAAATCGTGAGACAGGGGTGCACGTTAATCACGGGGGCCACAACGGGAGCGCCTTATTATACTTCAATGGGGGCGCATGACGAGAAGGGAGTTTCCATAGGCCTTTCTCCTGCGGCTACGGAAATTGCCCACGTAAAAACATACAGGCTTCCCGTAGATACTTTTGACGTGGTAATCTATACGGGGTTCGGATACGCCGGAAGAAACTTATTGATGACCAGGTCGGCGGATGGAGTGATAGTTATCTGCGGGAGAATGGGGACTCTGAACGAGTTTACAGTTGCCTTTGAGGACGAAAAACCCATTGGAGTATTGGTGGGATCGGGAGGAACGGCGGATAAAATAAAAGATTTAGTCAGGGGGCCCTACAGGGGCAAAAAGAAGATAGTTTACGAAGCCGATCCTAAAAAGCTTGTTTCAGAGCTTATAAAGCTGATTAAAAAAGAAAAAGGTCGTTATTTAAAATAAATATTATGGCAAAGAAGTTAAAAGAAATAGGAAAAATAATCCATTACTTTGACCAAATAAAGGTGGCCGTTATCGCCTTGTCCGATAAATTGAAAGTCGGAGACAACATCAGGATAATGGGAGGAGAGAACACCGATTTTACTCAGGAGGTGGAGTCTATGGAAGTGGACCATGAGAAGATAAAAACAGCCAAGAAAGGAGACGATGTTGGCATGAAAGTTAAAGAAAAGGTTAGAGACGGGTATAAAGTATATTTGGAGTAAGTCTAAATGAAACTAAGCAAAAACAGCATTTTCGCCCTGTTTATTTTAATTGGGACAATTGTGGGAGCCGGGATGTTCGGGCTACCATATGTCTTTTCCAGAAGCGGAATACTTCCCGCTCTTTTTTATTTTCCGATAATAGCGGGTCTTTTGATGTTTTTGCATTTGGCTTTCGGAGAGATATTTTTAAGAACGAAAGAGGAGTGCAGGCTCGTGGGACTGGCCAGAAAATATCTCGGGAAGAATTACGGAAGGCTGGCGACATTTTCAGTGGTTGTGGGGCTTATTGGTTCCCTTTTGGCTTACATAATATTGGAAGGACAATTCCTCAGCACGATTCTTTCTGGTTTTGGAGTAAGCGCTTTTGATTGCAGCATAATTTTCGTCCTATTGTCGCTTCCCCTGATATTCAGAGGGTTAAAGGTGATAGCCCCAATGGAGATTTTTACGAATGTAGCTTTTTTCATAATAATAATCTTTATTCTCATAGTCGGTCTCCCGAAGGTTAGCTTGGACAACTTTTCTTTAATAAGCCTTCCCGATGTGTTCCTTCCTTACGGAGTAATCCTTTTTTCTCTGGTCGGGTTTTCTGCCGTTGCGGAAGCAGAATCTGTTTTAAGGCAGGAGGAGAAAAAGAACATGAAGTCCATTATTAAGATAGCCTTTCTTATAATTACTGTTTTATACATTCTTTTTTCCTTTGTAGTTGTGGGAGTCAGCGGAGATAAGACCTCCCAAGATGTATTCAGCGGTTTGAGTTCGTTCCTGGGCCCAGGCATCATTTTCTTTGGAACTTTGGCGGCCTTTATTACTGTCGCAGACTCTTATCTGGTCGTCGCAATATACCTAAAGAACAGCTTAATCTGCGACCAGAATATTTCAAAAGTCCTCGCCTCCATCTTCGTCGGCTTATTGCCGGTTGTTTTATTTATTTTGGGAGTGAGGAATTTCATTGGTGTCATAGGGTTCTTGGGAACCGTAATAGGCGTAATAGAAGGGATAATAATTATTCTTCTGTTTAACAAATCGAAAACATTGGGGGACCATAATCCGGAGTATGCCGTGAATATTCCTAAAATTGTGCTATTCGTCTGTGCTTTAGTTTTAGTTTTAGGGGCGGTGCTCCAATTTATAATATGAAGTTTATAGCCGATTTCCACATACATTCCAAATATTCTAGGGCTACTTCCAAAGATATGGACCTTGAGAACTTGGACAAGTGGGCCAGGATAAAGGGAATAAAAGTCATGGGAACGGGAGATTTTACTCATCCGGAATGGCTCAAAAGCTTGAAAGACAAATTAGAGCCTGCCGAGCCAGGTTTTTTTAAACTGAAAGAAGACCAAGGGACCCGTTTTATGCTTACTTCGGAGATAAGCTGCATTTATTCAAAGAACGATCGAGTCAGAAAAATACACATACTCGTTTTTGCTCCATCATTTGAAATTGTAGACAAGATAAATGCCAAGCTGAACTTGATAGGGAACTTGAAATCAGACGGCAGGCCCATCCTGGGCTTGGATGCAAAAGAATTGACCAAAATAGTTCTTGATGCTTCCACGGACTGCATGGTAATCCCTGCTCACATATGGACTCCTTGGTTTTCTCTCTTCGGGTCGAAGTCCGGGTTCAACACTATAGAGGAATGCTTTGAGGAATATTCCAAATACATATATGCCATGGAAACCGGCCTTTCTTCTGATCCGGCCATGAACTGGAGATTGTCGTTTTTAGACAGAATATCCTTAATTTCCAACAGTGACAGCCACTCCCCCAGAAAGATAGGGAGGGAGGCGAATGTGTTTGATACGGAATTGAGTTACTTTGCAATTGCGGAATCCTTAAAGACAAAAGATTCCAAAAAGTTCTTGTACACAATAGAATTCTATCCTGAAGAAGGGAAATATCATTTCGACGGCCACAGGAGTTGTAATGTGTGTTTAGCTCCGCCTGAAACTAAGAAATACGGAGGAATATGTCCTGTCTGTGGAAGGCCGCTGACAGTAGGTGTTTTAAACAGGGTGGAAGAACTGGCTGATAGAGAAGAGAGATATCTCCCAGAGAACAGAATTCCTTTTAAGAGTTTAGTTCCTTTAAGCGAAATAATAGCTGATGTCTTGGAAACCGGGGTGGCTTCCAAAATAGTTGAGATTGAGTACGATAATTTAATTAGAAAAATAGGATCTGAGTTTGGAGTTCTATTAGATGCATCGGAGAATGATTTGAATTCATCGACAAAGCAGGATATAGCCCAGGGGGTCATGAAGGTTAGGCAGAATAAAGTTTCAAAAACCCCGGGGTATGACGGAGTTTACGGGAAAATAAGCGTTCTAGGCGGAGGTAAGGATTTCTCCGTAAGTCAGAAAACGCTGTTCTAATAAAAAGCCTCCTTTCTTTAAAGGAGGCCTTACAAACCGGAAGGCTTTACCTTCTTTAATTACTAATAGTATTATCGTTTTGGGCCTGAGGGGGCAAGGAAAGTCGAACACGCCAGTTTTTCCGGCTAATTCATCGGGAATAAAAGAGGGATCAAGTTCCTCAGCCTCTTCTTTCCAAGAATAGGGAAGAGAATTAAAATCCAATTCCTTTATTTTCTCCACTTTGACCTCCTGACAGCTATTTTTAATTTACTAATCTCTTTTCTTAACAACTTTAATATTTCTTTCTCCTTTCCCTTTTTAACTATTTTTCCATTTTTCATTAATAAAGCGATGTTTTTCCCGCTGCCCACAATAGCTAAGGCCGATTCCTTCCCTTCTCCCAGTCCATTTACAGTGCAACCCATCACGGCTATTTTAACAGGTTTCTTGACGGAAGCAGTTATCCTTTCCAATTCTTTTGCTATTTTAATGACGTCTATCTTAGCTCTGGAACAGGTCGGGCAGCTAACTATTCTGGCTCCTCTTTCCCTTAATCCCAAGCTTTTTAGTATTTCCCAGGCTACCTGCACCTCTTTTACGGGGTCTGCGCTTAAAGATACTCTTATTGTGTCCCCGATTCCTTTTAACAATAAATAGCCCAAACCGATAGAGGATTTTATGGTGCCGGAAAAGTCTGTTCCTGCCTCGGTAATTCCGA
>JBAZFF010000024.1:0-7388 GCA_041653495.1 Minisyncoccota bacterium | reverse complement strand
CCCCGGCCAGAGCATTAAAAAAGCGATAGGGCTGGGGATGGCCAAAGTGAATGTAAATACGGATTTAAGAGTGGCTTACACTGAAACTCTGAGGGATGTTTTAAAAAGCGGGGAAATAGTCCCTTATAAGTATATGCCGAGAGTCATAGCCAAAGTTCAGAAAATAGTTGAAGATAAAATAACATTATTCCAAAGCAAGAATAAAATATGATAGCTTTATCAGCAAAAACAAGAAAAGAAGGGGAGAAGGCGGAAATATTAAGGAAACAGGGGAAGATTCCCGCTGTTTTATATGGTCCCGGGGTAAAGAACATTTCCCTGGAAGTGGATTTGAAGGAATTCGACAAGGTTTTCAAGGAAGCGGGAGAAAGTTCGCTTATCGGATTGACGGTAGATTCCAAGAAATACAGCGTCTTAATCCACGATGTGGAGACGGATTACATGTCCCAGAACCCTTTGCACGTAGACTTTTACCAGCCCAAGCTGGATGAAGAAATCACAGCCGCAATTCCTTTGGTTTTTGAAGGAGAATCTTTGGCCGTGAAAGATTTGGGAGGAACCTTAGTCAAGAATATTCATGAGCTGGAAGTCAGGTCATTGCCTCAGAATCTTCCTCATGAGATTAAAGTCAGCCTGGAGAAGTTAAAGAGTTTTGAGGATACGATAACCGTGAAGGATCTGGCACTGCCTACGAACGTTAAAATCGTTAAAGGCTTGGATGAGATAATCGCATTGGTTGCTCAGCCTCAGAAGGTTGAAGAAGAGTTAGAGAAGCCTATTGAGGAAAATGTTGAAGGAGTAGAAAAAGTGGAAGAAAAGAAAGAGGAGGAAGTTCCGGCGGAAGAGCCAGAAAAAAAATAGTTTTAAACTATGCTTCTTTTCCAGAAGACTTTTTTGAAAATAATTTTATCTATGTTGCTGACCGCAGGGATTTTATTCCCTGTTTTTTCCGTAGCCCAGACGGCAGAAGACGAGAAAAACGCCTTGGAGGCGGAATTGGCCGAGCTGGAAGAGCAGATTGCCCAGTACGAGCAGGATATTTCAAAGACGGCGAGCGAAAAGAAAACATTGCAGAATGAGATTTATGTCCTGAAAAAGACCATAAGCAAGCTGAATGCTCAAATTTCCCAGAGCAATATAATGATAGAAAGCTTGGAGAATCAGATAGGGGAGACGGAAGAATCGATAGACGAGACCGGCTTAAAGATAGACGATTCAAAAGTCCAGCTTGCCGGGATATTGAGATCCATACACGAGCAGGACCAAGTTTCAATGCTTGAGGTCTTGCTTACAGAAGACAATCTTTCCGGATTCTTTGAGGATCTTGCGGCCTTAGACACATTGAATGAAAAGAGCAGCGAGCTTTTGGCTAACATCAAAAGTTTGAAAGTCTCTCTGGAGAACCAGAAGGCATCGCTGGACGGGGAGAAGGACGAGCTGGAGAAAGTGGTCGCCCTAAAGACATATCAGAAGAATCAATCTCAGACCGCCCAAGCCACGAAAGACCAGTACCTCAAAATTACGGAAGCCGAATACCAGCAGCAGCTGAAAGAGAAGAACGAGGCCGAGCAGAAAGCTGCGGAGATAAGGGCCAGGATCTTTGAATTGGCCGGCGACACATTGGCTCCCACCTTTGGTGAGGCTTTGGAAATTGCAAAATATGTTGAAAGCGTGACCGGAGTCAGGCCGGCTTTCCTCTTGGCCGTCATGACGCAGGAGTCCAACTTAGGAAAAAATGTGGGGCAGTGTTATGTAAGAAACACCCAGACAGGATCGGGCATAGTTATAAAGACTGGAGCTTCAGCATCCAAGGTGATGAGTCCTTCCAGGGACATACCTCCGTTCTTGGACATTACAGAGGAGTTGGGAAAAGATCCCTATAACACCCCGGTTTCCTGCCCCATGAGTTACGGCTGGGGAGGAGCAATGGGCCCGGCCCAGTTCATTCCCGCCACCTGGCAGAATTACAGAGAAAGGATAGAAGAGATTTTAGGAAGAGCCGCCAATCCCTGGGCGATTAAAGATTCGTTCCTCGCTGCGGGGTTGTACCTTTCGGATTATGGGGCAAAATCCCAGGCTTATAACGGAGAACTCAATGCCGCTTTGAGCTATTTTGCAGGCCCCGGCTGGTCAAAATCATCTTATGCCAGCGTGTATAAGAGGGATTATGGATATCCCATTATGAATATCACCTCCCAATATGCGGAGGATATTGCTAAATTAGAGTAATTTTATTCTTTTTCTTCGGCAGAGGCAGCCTCTATTAGAGCCTCAACGACGGGGTCAAGCTTTCCGTCCATTACGCTTTCAATATTATGAAAGCTTTTTTTAATCCTATGGTCAGTTATCCTGTCTTGGGGATAATTATAAGTTCTTATTTTTTCAGCTCTTTTTGCCCCTCCTATCTGCATATTTCTCTTTCCTCCCATTTTGGCGATGTTATCCGCCTCCTGCTTTTCCAGGAGCCTTGCAGTAAGGATGCTCATTGCGTTTTCCTTGTTTGAAAGCTGGTTTCTCTCGGTCTGGGAGGCGACGACCATCCCGGTGGGGATGTGCGTTATCCTCACCGCGGAGTCGGTTTTATTGACGTATTGCCCTCCGGGCCCGGAAGATCTGTAAGTGTCTATCCTGAGGTCTGCAGGATTCATCTTTATTTCTGTTTTCTTCGGCTTCGGCAATACCGCAACGGAAGCCGTGGAGGTGTGTATCCTTCCCGCTTTTTCCGTAGTCGGTATTCTTTGAACTCTGTGGACTCCTCCTTCGTTTATCATCTTTAAATAGACATCGGACCCCTTTAGCTCAAATATTATTTCCTTGTACCCCCCTATCTCATTTGCCCTTGAGTCCAGAGTTTTTTGGGTCCAGTTCTGCAGTGCGGCGTATTTAGAATACATTTTGAACAGATCTGCCGCAAAAAGAGCGGCTTCATCCCCGCCTGTCCCTGCCCTTATTTCCACCACTATCGCATTGGGGTGCTTGTTCTCTTCTTCCGCCAGGAGCTTCTTTATTTCTTCCCTAAGGGACTTTTCTTTCTCCCTCAGCTGGAGGGTTTCCGTTTCAGCCAAGGAAGCAAGCTCTATGTCTTCTTGGGAGGTGAGTATTGTGCTGTTTTCGTCTATTCTGTTGGTGATCTCCAAGAGTTCTTCCTCTTTTTCCACTATTTTCTCTAAAACGCCCTTTCTCTTGTTCAATTCTTCGAATTTGTCCCAATTAGAAATCAACTCAGGGTCGCTGAGTTGATTTAGGAGTTCTTGATATTCTTTTTTGATCTTTTCCAGATCAGCCATTTTTTATTTCTTTTTTTTTGGGCTGTTTCTTCTCAAGCCTCTTTCGGAATTTCTGGACCTGACCCATCGTGTCTACCATTTTTTCCCTTCCAGTATAGAAAGGATGGCATTGGGAGCAGACTTCAACTTCTATGGATTCTTTGGTTGATCCTATAGTAAAAGTATTCCCGCAGGCGCAGTGCGCCGTGGCTTTGGGAAAATACTGTGGATGTATGTCTTTTTTCATAATATTGTTTTTAACAATACTTATGATATTATAAATCTTACAAAAAATCAAGTCTTGCCACGGAAAATTCTTTATGCTAGACTTATTAACGTTATGGCAGAAACAAAAACCAAAAAATCAGATATTACCCTAGAGCCAGAAGAAATGATGGAGGCTGGTTTGCATTTTGGCCACAGATCCTCAAAGATTCACCCGAAGATCAAGCCTTATCTCTACGGAACCAGGAATGGAATCTGCATTTTTGATTTAGACAAGACGGCAGAGAAGATGACGGAGACCCTGGAATTCATAAAGAAGATAGTCTCTGAAGGGAAAGTCATGGCTTTAATAGGAACAAGGGTGCAATTGAGGAGCTTGGTTGAAACGATAGGGAAGGAAGCCGGAATACCTTATATAAGCAACAGGTGGATAGGAGGAGCCATTACTAATTTTCCGATGATTAAAAAGAGGATTGATTACTTTATAGAATTAGAAAACAAGAGGGACACAGGCGGGCTTTCAAAGTATACCAAGAAGGAGAGAGCCGATTTTGACAAAGAAATAGAGCTTCTGGAGGCCAAGTTCGGCGGGATAAAAGGATTAACCGCATCCCCCGACGCTATTTTCGTCGTGGATATGAATAAGGACCTGCTGGCTGTGAAGGAAGCGAGAATAAAAGGGATTCCCGTTATAGCCTTGGCTGACACAAACGTAGATCCTACTCTGGCGGATTATTGCATTCCGGCTAATGACGATGCGATAAACTCCGTAAAATACATATTGGAAAAGGTAAAAGAAGTTGTTTTAAAAGCAAAACCTAAAAAATAAATGGCAGACTTAGAAAAAGTAAAACAATTGCGAGAGGAAACCGCGGTCTCTTTAGGGGAATGCAGGAAAGCCCTTGAAGAATCAGCCGGTGATCTCGGAAAAGCAAAAGATATTTTGAGGAAGATGGGCAGGAGTTTGGCCGAGAAGAGAGTGTCCAGAGATGCGAAGTCCGGAATAATCTACAGCTATTTGCACTCAAACAACAAGGTTGGAGTCATGATTGAGTTAAGGTGCGAATCAGATTTTGTCGCCAATTCCAGCGATTTTAGAAATCTGGCCCACGAAATTTCTTTGCAGATTGCGGCCATGAACCCTAAGTTTATCGCTCCTGAAGACATTACGGAAAAAGATCTGGAGAAAGAGAAGGAAATATACGAAGATCAGCTGAAATCTTCCGGTAAGCCCAAAGAAATGATCGGGAAGATAATGGAAGGGAAGATAAACAAATATAAGGAAGAGAATTCTTTAATGACCCAGGCCTGGGTGAAGGACGACACGAAGACCATAAAGGATTTGTTCGACGAAACCGTGGCCAAAATAGGGGAGAAGATAAAAGTCTCTAAATTCGTAAGATACGAGATCTAGCATTATGTCGTTGGAAATAATTTTCTTAATAATTCTTCTCTTGGGGATGGCAGGAATGATTTTTATAATATTCAGGAAGCTTCCCGTCCTTTCCGCCCTTTCGGAAAAAGAACTTGCTCCCGTAAGCGTAAGGGAAATGGTTTCCGACTTGGGCAACAGCAAGAAGGCGTTGTCCTTAGAGATGGCCTTGCAGAAGATTTTAGCCAAGGTAAGAATCCTTATCTTGAAATCCGACAATAAAACTTTCAATTGGCTCCAGAGCCTCAGGAAGAAAACTCAGAAGAATAAATTCGGGGAAGACGATACTTACTGGAAGGATGTCAGGAACATGACGAAAAAATAATGCTTGCCAGCGTAGCTCAGCGGTAGAGCAACTGTTTTGTAAACAGTAGGTCATCGGTCCGAATCCGATCGCTGGCTCCACAACATTGTTTCCCGATTTGTAAATTAAAGGAAGATTTCTTCGGGGGGATAACTCTTGACAAGGTTATAGTTCCGAGTAAAATGATGTTGTATATAAGTGGTTTAACTTATATGGCCAAAAAACAAAAGAAAAAGAAAAAGGGTTGCGATTGCGGATGCGAATGCTGTAAAGGATAGTAAGACAAGCAACAAGAAGAGTTCCAATCAGGATTCTTCCTGATTTTTTTTCTGACATTTGGCGCTCTTTAAAACTTAACAGAGAATCGGTAATTTGAAGTTGTTCCGAATATTCTATATTTTTATTGAGAGTTTGATTCTAGCTCAGGATGAACGCCGGCGATGTGGATTAGGCATGCAAGTCATACGGCTTACTTTTGTAAGCAGTGGCAGACGAGTTAGTAACACGTGGGTAACATACCCTCAAGCCAGGGATAACCTAGAGAAATCTAGGTCAATATCTGATGACCCTCGGTGTCGCGAGACACTTAGGTAAAGGCTTCGGCCGCTTGTGGATTGGCCCGCGTCCTATCAGCTAGTTGGTGAGGTAAAGGCCCACCAAGGCTATGACGGGTAGGCGGTGTGAGAGCATGACCGCCAACGATGGGACTGAGACACGGCCCATACTCCTACGGGAGGCAGCAGTCGAGAATATTGGTCAATGGGGGAAACCCTGAACCAGCGACATCGCGTGCTCGAAGAAGTCCTTCGGGATGTAAAGAGCTTTTATAGAGGAAGAATCCGCCGCAAGGCGGATGACGGTACTCTAAGAATAAGGGGCTGCAAATCTCGTGCCAGCAGCCGCGGTAATACGAGAGCCCCGAGCGTTATCCGGATTTATTGGGCGTAAAGAGTCTGTAGGCGGACCAGAAAGTCTTAGGTTAAATACCCAGAGCTCAACTTTGGGAATGCCTGGGAAACTACTGGACTAGAGGGCACTAGAGGTTGGAGGAACAGTCGGTGTAGGGGTGGAATCCGTTGATATCGACTGGAACCCTAAATGCGAAGGCATCCAACTGGGGTGACCCTGACGCTGAGAGACGAAAGCGTGGGTAGCAAAAAGGATTGGTTTTAGATACCCTTGTGGTATACTAAATACACTGGTCCCTATTCCCCAAAAGGAATAAGCAAACTTGGCTATATCGGTGAAAACCCTTTTTGAGCAATTGAAAAGGACAATACCGAGGGAAGTCCGGAACTTATATGAACGTAAGAGGAAAGAAGAAAAAAGCTAATTTTCATCTATCAGACAAACAAAAGTTTGTATTGATAGGAACCTTATTAGGCGATGGGAGTTTAGCTAAACGAGGAAATCATTGCAGATTATTCGTTAAACACTCTGGAAATCAAGAGGAATTAATTAAATGGAAATATAATGTCTTTAAGAACATTATATTAATGTCGTTGAATTATTTTTCCCAAGATGTTTACGGGAAAGAGTATCAATTTATTCAATTTGTTACTCTCACCCATCCGTTGTTTGACGAATATAGAAACATATTTTATCAGGGGAAACAAAAAGTTATTCCTCAGAACATAAGTAAAATATTCAATGATCCTCTAAGTTTAGCAGTTCTATTGATGGATGATGGTGCTAATGATACTTTCGGCGTAACACTGCAAACGCATTGTTTCACCAAGAATGAAGTCATATTGTTAACCAAATCCATTGAGGAGAATTTCAAAATAAATTCATCGCTAAGAAAGAATAAGGGAAAATGGATAATTTATTTTCCTAAAGCTGAAATTCCAAGATTGTATAAAACAGTCAAAGAATATCTTCTACCAAGTTCAAGATATAAGTTTCCAGTGACCCCGTAGAGACTATACGCCGAGGTGCCATAAATTTGGCATATGATATAGTCCGATCTCCATAGTAATACGGAGAGTTAAACAGAAATGTCTAACCGTTGCGAAAGCAATAGTAACAATAATGTAGATACCCTTGTAGTCCACGCCGTAAACTATGAACACTGGCTATCTGAAGTGTCGACCCTTCAGGTGGCGAAGCAAACGCGTTAAGTGTTCCGCCTGGGAAGTACGGCCGCAAGGCTAAAACTCAA
>JBAZFF010000023.1:0-7409 GCA_041653495.1 Minisyncoccota bacterium | reverse complement strand
ATTGAGATGGTGGGACCGGAAAGATAAGTTGTGAGACATAAAAGACCGTATAAATACGGCTTTAAATGGTTATTTGACAAAGTCCTTGGGTTTGTGATATCATTATGATATCACTACGAAAAAGACCCTTATGCGGCTATCCGCATCGGGGGATTTTTCTTTTATAATCACCTTATTTTCAATATGGACTGCTTGTCTTTTAAATAAGTTATTGGAACAGTTGTGCGAGATATAAAATAAAAAGGAAGGTCTGCACCTTCCTAAACCCTTAGCTTTGTGAAAATGGGCGGAAATGTTCGAAAGATAATCCATTTTCCCCGGTTAATAGCAACGGGAAAATAACTATGAGGCAGGATTTGTTTTTTCTCCACAATCAATAAGTTGTCTACTGACTCCCCTTTTGATAATCTCAAATGGGCATGCCAATCATCATCATCATCATCAACAACAACAACAAGTCCATCTTCTTGAGGACTCTCGCACCACGAATGGAAAACTCTAGATTCTTTTTTCTTGCCATCCCCTAATATTTCCTGCCGCTGTTCTTCGGTAAGAGAATCTAAAAGGCCCAGATAGTCGAAAAAGTCCCTTATCAGAGAAGCATTTTCGTAAACGGCAATTCCGTCTTTTACCTCAGCTGTTATCCCCTTTCTATTTAACTCACTAGCTATCTTTCTGGCCACTTCATGACACCTGAAATAGGAAGGGACATTCTCCGTTGCCTTAAGGGCAATCTCTTTTATGTTTTTAAAGGCCATCCTACGAACCTCCTTTTCCCTCGATCTAGTTTTTTATTATAGTTATTTTAATCAAAAAGTCAAGTGAGATAAATGGGACGACAAGAAAATTGTTCGAAATTCTTGAAGAACATTTTTTCTACCTCCTTGATAAGAAATAACTTATTATTGGCTCCAAAGCTCTCTGGCCGGACATTTTGTTTCGTTGACAAAGCTTTTATGATACAATTAGTAAAGAAAAATGTTCAACATTATTAGTTTAATATTTCCCCAGAGGTTTGTCGGGATAGACGTAGGGACCGCCGAAATAAAGATAGTGGAGATATCCAAGTTCGGGAGCAGGAAGAAGCTGGAGAACTACGGATCCGTTTCTGCGGAGGTTCTATACAAGCAGCCTTTCAGGACTTTTGACAAGAATACTCTTTTGCTTTCCAGCCATGACGTGGCCAGGGCCATAAAAGCCGTCATCCAGGAAGCAAAAATAAAGTCTAGGCAGGCTATTTTTTCCATACCTGATTTCTCAACTTTCTTCACCAGTTTTGAACTGCCCCAGATGTCCAAGGAGGAAATTCCCCAAGCAGTGAAGTTTGAGGCAAAGCAGCACATTCCCTTCCCTTTGTCTGAAATGACTTTGGACTGGAGGATTATGGATAACGAAGAGTTGATAGAGCAGAACAAGAGAATGACCATCCTCCTGGCAGCTGTTCCCAATGAGGTAATAAACCAGTATACGGAGATAGCAAAGCTGGCGGAACTTGAATTGTTCGGGCTTGAAGCTGAAGTATTCGGGCTGATAAGGTCCTTGGTCCCGGGAGACAACAGAGTCCCCCAGGTGATAATAGACATCGGAGCCCAGAGCACTACATGCAGCGTCGTGGACGGGGACAAGCTTTATACTTCTCACAGCTTTGATCTGGGCGGGAACGAACTTGCTAACCTTATTTCAAAATCCTTAGGGGTTGATATAAAGAAAGCGGAAGAAATAAAAATGGTTCAGGGGTTGTTAGAGCCAGAGACTTTCGGTGCAGAGAAGAACTTGAAAGAAGTTCTTTCTCCGATGCTGGATAATATAGTCCGTGAGATAGACGGGATTATTCATGATTTTCACGAGAAAAGGGGGAAAGCGGTAAAGAAAGTAGTCTTGGCCGGGGGAGTGTCTCTTTTGCCGGGGCTGAAAGAATACATGGCCAAGAGTCTGGAAATGGAAGTGGAAATTGCCAATCCGTTTTCAACTCTTTTTTATCCTCCCGTTTTAGAGCCGGAATTGAGGAAGATGGGGCCGGCATATGCCATTGCAATAGGGTCTGCCCTTCGCGGTTTGGAATATTAGTTATATAATAGGTTAATAACAATATGGTAGAGATAATTCCAAAAGAATTGCCAAAGATTCCCAAATGGATAAACATCCTTTTTTATGTTTTGGCCTTTCTCCTGGTCGCTTCTATAACCACCTTCTTTATTTTGAGGAGCTCCGTTAACAGATCCGTGGAAGAACTGGCAAGCTTAAACAGCCAGCTTGAAGAGAAGAATCTTCCTGAGGTGACTGACTTGGAAAACGAGATTATAGGGTATAAGACCCTGTTTCAGGATTTTGAAATAATCTTGGGAGAACACAAAGAGAATACCAGGTCTTTCGCCTTTTTAGAAAAGATAGTCCATTCTTCCGTCTGGTTTTCCTCCCTTTCTTTGGCTCCTGCCGAAGAGAAGGTGGTGCTGAGCGGCGTAGCCAGGAACTTCAACAGCTTGGGCCAGCAGCTGCTGGTTTTGAAAGACAGGGAAGAGTTGAACGATTTCAAGCTGGTGGCTGCCAGCATAAACAGCAAGGCCCAGATAGACTTTGAATTGCACCTGTATTTTAATCCGGGATATTTAAATGCAAAGAATTAACCTGTACCTAAAGCTAATAAACTACGTTCCTGTGATAATAATAGGGTTCTTTATTGTGCTTTTGATCATCGGAGGGTTCATCGTCTGGCCTAAAGTCAGGGAGTACTCGGATCTCAGGGGGGAGGTTGAGATCAAGGAAATAGAATTGGGATACAAGGAAGAATATATCGCCAAGCTCCAGGATTTAAAGGCCAAGCTTACGGAAAAGCAAAGCGAGGTTTCAAAGATATCTTCTGCCATCCCGGCCGATATTTCAACTCCTTCAGTCTATAAGTTCATGGAAGAATCCGCTTCTGCTTCAGGGATGATTCTAGATAATATAAGTCCTTTTGATGAGAATCTTTCCAATATCAACAGCAGGCTGAACGAAACTTCTTTCAGTCTGGAGCTTACGGGTTCTTATCCTGCCTTCAAGGCATTTCTCTCGGTCTTGGAAAAATCAGCCAGGCTTTTCGACATGCATTCAATTTCCCTTTCGTCTACCGAGGATGAAGATGTTTTCGAGTTTCAATTAAGCGTAAGAGTATTTAACTACTAAATCTATGCCGGAAGAAAATTTCATTGAGCACCAAAAGAAACAAAAGAGACTGATAGCCATTCTAGTGGTGCTTTTGGTAATAATAGTTGTAGTGCTTTATTACGGTATGAAGCCTCCTGCAGTCTCTTCTTACGAAACATACAATATTAAAAAGCCTGAAATAAATTTCAACCTAGATATTTTAAGCGATCCGGTTTTGAACGCTTTGCAGCCCTTCACGGAAATACAGCCCGTAGATCCTCTTAACGCCACATCCGTCACGGAAGATATCGGGAGAGACAATCCATTTTTACCTTTCTAGCATGTCAATAATAAAATATTTAAAAGACAAGGGCATACTGGAAAAAGAAAAGGCCCAACAACTCTCTTCTGACGCAGCCGAATCGGGGAAGACCGAGGAGGAATTGATTTTGGAGAACAACATATTGTCAGAAAGCGACCTCTTCCAAAAAAAGAGCGAGAGCTTGAAGATCCCCTTAAGGGAAGTTGATCCTGGAAGTGCTTCCTTGAACGTTTTGGAAATGATACCCGAAGAGACGGCCAAGTACTACCAGATGATTCCTATCAATAAGACCGAGAAGGACGTTGAGATAGGAATGGTTTACCCCGAAGATTTGAAATCTCAGGAAGCCCTGAAATTCTTAGCCAGGCAAAAGAACTTCACTTATAAGGTATTCTTGATAACCTTCACCGCTTTCAAGGATCTTTTGAGCCAATACAGGAATTTGAAGAAAGAAGTCGGGAAAGCCCTGGAAGAGCTTGAGGTAGAGTTGAAAGACGAAAGAGGAGAAGAGGATGGAGAGGTTGAACCCCAGACAGAGTTCCGGAGGATAGCGGAAGAAGCTCCAATAACCAAGATAGTGGCGGTTATTTTAAGGCACGCGGTAGAAGGAGAAGCTTCAGATGTCCACATTGAGCCGACTAGGGATAAATTAAGAGTGAGATTCAGATCATTGGGGGAACTGCATGCTTCTATATTCTTGCCTCTGAACATCCATCCGGCAGTTGTAGCCAGGATCAAGATACTTTCTAATTTAAAGATAGACGAGAGCCGAAAGCCTCAAGACGGCAGGTTCTCGACTAAAGTAAACGGCAAAATGATTGATTACAGGGTCTCGACTTTTCCTACTGCCATGGGAGAAAAAGTGGCGATCCGTGTGCTGGATCCGCAGATAGGGAAGAAGAGCCTTGAGAATTTAGGATTGGAAGGGAAGCCGCTGGAATCAGTGAAAGAAAGGATAAAAAGGCCTTATGGCTTGATACTGGCTACCGGTCCTACAGGTTCTGGTAAGACTACTACCTTGTATTCCATTTTGGAATTGCTGAACAAGGAAGAAGTGAACATAGTCACCTTGGAAGATCCTATAGAATATTTCATAGAAGGTTTGAACCAATCCCAGGTGAAGCCTGAAATAAACTATACGTTTGCTTCCGGGTTAAGGCATATTCTGAGGCAGGATCCGGACATCATCATGGTCGGGGAAATCAGGGATGAGGAAACAGCCAATCTGGTCATTCATGCGGCCCTGACTGGTCATATCGTTCTTTCCACTCTCCATACGTCCAACGCAACCGGGGTGATTCCGAGGTTGATAGATATGGGGATTCGGCCGTATCTTATCCCTCCGACGCTACAGGTCGCCATGGCCCAAAGGCTCGTGAGGAAGCTGTGCGATTTCTGCAAGGAAGAAGTAAAACCGAATATCAAAATAAAGGAATTAATCCAGAAGGAACTGGCGGAAATACCCGGGGATAGCGGAAAGGAATTCATAAAAAAGGAGATAAAGCTTTATCAGCCCAAGGGATGCCCAAAGTGCACGGGATCGGGATTCTCCGGCAGAATAGCTTTGTTTGAAGTTTTAGCTATGACCCCCGACTTGGCTGACATTATTCTAAAAGATCCCTCCGAAATGAGGATTTTAAAGGAAGCTAAGGAGCAGAACATGGTCACTATCAGGCAGGACGGAATATTAAAAGCATTGAGGGGCATAACTACGATAGAAGAAGTCTTAAGAGTAACAGAAGAAAGATAACAATATGGAAAACAAATATAGCGAAGAACTGAAAAGTCTTCTTTTAATAACCATAAAAGAGCAGGCTTCAGACCTGCACATTTCTGAAGGTCATCCTCCTATTTTAAGGATTTCCAGAAAACTTATTCCGTTGGTGAAACACGACAAGTTCTCCGGCCAGGATACCGCGGGCTTGGCCCAGGCCATTATGAATGAGGACCAATGGAAGAGATTCTCAGAGCAGAAAGAAATAGACTTCTCCTTTAGCTTTGAAGAGAACAGGTTCAGGGTAAATATCTATATGCAGGAGGGAAATGCGGCCATGGCTCTCCGTTTGATACCTTCAAGCATTAAAACAATAGAAGAATTGAACCTCCCCCAGGTTTTGAAAAAGTTCATCCAGGCCTCCCAGGGATTTGTTTTGATCACAGGCCCCTCTTCCCAAGGAAAATCTACGACTTTAGCCGCGATGATAGATGAAATAAACCATACCAGGTCTGAACATATAATAACGATAGAAGATCCGGTGGAATATATTTTTAAGGATGACAGAAGCATTATTGACCAGAGGGAATTATACACGGACACCTTAAGCTTTCCAAAGGCCTTGAGGGCCACTTTCAGGCAGGATCCGGACGTGATTATGGTCGGGGAAATGAGGGACCCTGAAACCATTTCTACGGCCATTACGGCCGCTGAAACCGGACATTTGGTGTTTGCAACTCTGCACACCAATTCAGCCGCCCAGAGCATCCACAGGATAGTCGATACATTTCCTTCTACTCAGCAGGGCCAGATCCGGGCTCAGCTTTCTGGTTCTTTATTGGGGATAGTTTCCCAGAGGCTGGTGCCTAGGATAAAAGGCGGGGTGGTTCCCGTATGCGAAATAATGTTGAGCACTCCTGCTGTAGCCAACTTAATCCGGGAAAACAAGATCCATGAAATTCCTTTAGTTATTGAGACTTCCAACGAAGTCGGAATGATTTCGTTGAACAGGGCTTTGGCCGATCTCGTCAGGAGAAAAGAGATATCCGTAGACAACGCTCTTAATTATTCTACAAATCCTGTCGAATTGAAGATGCTCGTCAAGTAAAATGAAGTTTAATTACCAAGGGAGAACAAAAGACGGGGACGTGAGAATCGGGCAGGTTGAGGCTTCCTCCCAGGAGGCAGCAATAACGCTCCTACAGGGGAACGGCCTTTTTATTACTCTTTTGAGCGAGGACAAGTCTCCTTTTTACGCAAGGAGGATAGTCATCTTCTCCGGAGTTTCCAGAAAGGACGTAGTGATGTTTTCCCGCCAGCTTTCCATAATGTTCAGATCTAAAGTTTCCTTGATAGAAGCTTTGAGAGTTTTATCTGCCCAGATAAAGAATATTGATTTCAAAGAGAAGGTTTTCCATATTTCAGAGCAAGTGGAAGCTGGAACCTCTTTTTCCAAGGCGCTTGCAGAATATCCTAAAGTCTTTTCCCCTTTCTATGTTGCCATGGTGAGATCCGGAGAAATATCAGGGAAACTTTCGGAAGTTTTGAATTATTTGGCCGAGCACATGGAGAGGGAATACCACTTAACCTCGAAAGTTAGAGGCGCTCTTATTTATCCTTCATTGGTGCTTTCCGTCGTATTGTTCGTTTTAGCCCTTATGGTTTTTTATGTGATTCCGAATTTGAAAAATATTTTGGAGACCACAGGCCAAGAGCTTCCTCTTTCTACTAGGATGGTTCTGGGGTTCTCCGATTTTGCGCGCGATTGGGGGTTGATTATTTTCCTGATACTGGGCGCAGTCGTTTTCTTCCTGATCCGATACAAGAGAACGCTTACTGGCAAGAGGGCTTTTGACAGTTTCTTTTTAAAGATTCCGCTGGTCGGGAATCTGTTGAAAATGATATACGTTTCCAGGTTCTCTGAAAATCTTTCTACCCTGATTTCAGGAGGCTTGCCCATAGTCCAGGCCCTAGAAACAACATCGGACGTCATGGGGAATGAATCTTACAGGGGGGCCATATCGAAAGCAAGGGAGGCAGTAAGGAGGGGAGACAATATATCTTTCGTTTTGGGCCAATATCCAGAATTATTCCCGCCGGTCTTTACTCAAATGGCGGTAGTCGGCGAGAAGACTGGAAACTTGGACACGGTTTTAATGAATATAGTGGATTTTTACCGGGAGGAAATAGACACCACGATAGAGAGCCTTTTAGGGTTGATGGAGCCTCACTTGATAGTTTTCTTAGGGG
>JBAZFF010000022.1:0-7548 GCA_041653495.1 Minisyncoccota bacterium | reverse complement strand
TTACTCTTATTATCTCACATCCTGCTTTCTCCAATTCTTTTATCTGTTTTACTGTTTTCTTGACATCCCAAGTCGGAGTATTCGTCATGGACTGGATACGAACAGGCAGACCGCCGCCTATTCTTACGTTTCCTATTTTTATTACTTTTGTAGGCATTTCATTATTTTTTCTATTTCCCAATTAGGGGCGGAAGCTCCCGATATTATCCCCAGAGTTTTAACATTAGACAAGTTCTTTTTATTTAATTCTTTGTAAGTGTTGATGAGCCAAACCACTTTTTTGGCTTTTTTGGCTATTTCTACAAGTCTTTTGGTATTCGCAGAAGTTTTAGATCCTATTACCAGCATTGCATCTGCCTTTTTTGACATTTCTCTCATTTCTTTCTGCCTGTTTAACACTTCGGAACAGAGGGTATTATAGAATTCTAAGTTCTTTGTTTTTGTTTTTAATATTCTTAGGATATCGTTTACCGTCTTTAGATTCTGTGTAGTTTGCGAAATCACGCCTATTTTCTTGAATCTTCCCAAGCTCCGGGCCTGTTTTTCGTTTTCTATTATTTTTGCTTTTCTGGCATATCCTTTTATCCCCTTCGTTTCGGAATGCTTCTTGTCTCCGATAATTACAACCTGAAATCCTTCCGCCTGAAGCTCTTTGGCCAACAACTGAGTCTTCTTGACTAAGGGGCAGGTAGCGTCCCTGAAAGATATGCTTTGGTTTGTGCCTTTTATGGGAGGAATCCCATGAGCCTGGACTACAATAGTTCCAGGCAGAGCCTCTTTCAGGTCCTTAAGGAACCTTACTCCAGATTTCCTGAATTTTTCTATAACTTGCTCGTTATGCACTATAGTTCCGAGAAACTGAACAGGTTTTTGGTCCTGTTCTAAGCTTCTTTCGGCTATCTGTATCGCTCTTTTGACTCCGGAGCAAAAGCCTATATTTTTAGCTACGATAATTTTCATTTGGATGGGTGCTCGATGGGATTCGGACCCACGGTCTCCTCGGCCACAGCGAGGCGCTTTTCCACTAAGCTACGAGCACCATATGGGAATATTTTACATAAAAAATACCCTTTTAGCAAGGTTTGTCCTGGGTGTTGACATAATTGTTGGCAAGATTATAATGGACTATGGCAAAAGTGCCTAAGTCATGGAAAAGGTAGATACTCAAAACAGAAAATCAGTAATTGCATATTCAACAATTGTTTTGGGTTTTGGAAAAATGTTCCGTTAGGGGAGTTAAATATAATTAAGGTATTTAACCCCCGACCTCAAAAGGAAGGGGGTTTTAAAAACCATGATGGACGAAAAAAAGTTTTATTTAACCAAGGAGGGGCTCGCAAAACTCGAGAAAGAGTATAAGGATTTAGTTGGGCTCAAATTAGCCAAAACTAAAGGAGAAGAATCACCCAAAGTCTTACAATCAGAAGATTTGAACCCCGAGTACCTTGCCTTCCAGGAAGACGTAAGCTTTTTAGAGTCCAGAATCGCAGAATTGGATAATATTTTTAAGAATGTGTCTTTGATCAAGGCGCCAAAGGATTCGGAGAAGAACAAGATAGGGCTGGGGGCTACAATTACGGTGGACGCTAACGGGCAGAAGAATGAATTCACTCTGGTCGGCTCCCTAGAAGCTAATCCTGTTATCAATAGAATTTCCGACGAGTCTCCGGTGGGGAGGGCTCTGCTGGGGCACAAAATCGGAGATAAGATAGAAGTCCCGTCGCCAGTTAAGACAACATATAAGATTAAGAAGATAAACTACAGGATCGCTTAATTCATTGAAAAGGAGAGGCTATTCACTCTCCTTTTTAAATTGGCAGAATGTGTTAGATTTAAAATAGAAGGATAAAGTTTATCTAGAAGCTACCGTAAGAAATGCAAAAAATAACCAAATTCTTGGTTCTCGCCACAATATTCTCCGCAATAGTTTTAGTCTTTATTCCGGTAAACACCCCGTCTCTTTTTGAGTCAGAAGAGCTGATACAGAATTTAGACGATGGCGATTTAATCATTATCTTTAATCCGGGTGGATGGGGGGACACTCCCATGGAAGAGGCCCAAGATTTTTTCCCCATTGTTGAAGGGATGGCAGATGTTTTGGACCAGTGGGGGCATAATGTTGTAGTGATTCCCTATAATCGGGCCAAGGAAGGGATATTGAACAAAATATCCGCCACAAAAGATTTCTTCGCCGGGTATTCCTTTTCTTCAGACACGTTTGCGAAAGACTTAGACTCTATAATAGAGAAGTTCCCCGACAAGAAAATAATACTAGCCGGTCTTTCTAACGGGGCAGCTTTTATAAATGAGACTTACGACAAAGTCTCAGAGAGCCTGAATGATTCCCTTTACGCGATATCCGTAGGATCTCCCTTCTGGTCGGAGAAGGCAGAAGGCAAGAATGTCTTGCAGATAGACAATAACGGCAAAGACACTCTATCTGGCGGGAAAATCGGGTCCCTACTGCTGGCCACCGTCAAGGCGCCTTTCAGATGGTTTTTTTCCAGAACCGCGGGAGAAAGCGTTTCTCTGTCCAAGGCCTTCCAGGCTGAGGGACACAGCTATTCCTGGTCTTCTCCCGAGACGAGAAACAGCATACTTATGTTCTTGGAGGACAACATCCGTTAGCTGTTATTTTATTTTTAGGGATTATAAAGTATAATAGAGCAATTATGAAAAAATTATTGCTTTTTGTTTTGTCACTCATAGTCGGGCTGGGAATGGTGTTTTGGGTCCTGCAAATGGTGAGCCCGGAGGAATTCAAAAAGGATTTAGAGGTGTTTAAGGGGTCGGACGGATTGATAATCCTTGTCTTAAGCTTTCTGACAATATTCATGGGAGCCTGGAGGTGGAAAGAGATTCTAAAGGGCATAGGGGAAGACCTCCCTTTTAGAAAGATGGTGTCCCCTTTTCTGGCCGGTTTTTCGGTTATGTTTTTGGCCCCCGTGCTTGTCTGGGGGGGAGAAGCCTTGAGGGCCTATATTTTAAAGAAGAGAGACAATATCCCCTGGTCTAAAGGAATGGCTTCAGTAATAATAGACAGGATATTGGAGTGGACAGCTAATTTAGCAGTTATTTTTTTAGGAGGCATAGTTTTCATCTTTCTCAACGGTTTTCCTCTTAATAATCTGATCTGGGTGATTCTCGGGGCATTTCTCGTCTTGGCTGCGTTCTTAATTTATTTTTTCGTAAAATGTTACAAGAGGGAAAGCATAGTTTCAATCTTTTTCAAGAAGAGAAACTTGTGGAATGTTGAGAAAGAAATATTCAAGTTCTTTAAAGAAGACAAGCTTGCTGTATGGAAAGCAGTCTTTCTTTCTTTTCTAAGGGCTGCAGTCATGTATGCCAGAGTCTGGTTCTTAATAGCGTTTTTGGGAAAGTCCATCGGAGCTCTGTCTGCCCTTGCCATTCTGGGATTTTCTTATCTTGCGGTAATGGTTCCTATCCCTACCGCCCTGGGGACGCATGAGGCAATACAGTCTTTCGCCTTTAACAGCATGGGGCTCGGTATTTCCTCTGCCGCCGCCTTCACTATGATAATAAGAGCCGCAGACCTCATGGTTTCTTTCATAGGAATCATATTCTTGTTCAGATTTGGGATTATAATGATAAAAGACAAGATTCTGAATAAGATAGATAATTTAACTGACGAAGACTAATGTTTAAAATCAATAGGATAATAAAAGTTCTCATAGGGTCCGATGTGTTCCTGCTGACCGGCATGGGGTTTGTCTCACCGATTTTTGCTCTTTTTATAAACGAGAACATAGTATCGGATCCCTCGGAAGCGGCAAAAGTAGCCGGTTTCTCCGTGGCCATATATTGGGGAATCAAATCCCTACTGGAAATACCGATCGGAAACTATCTGGACAAGAACCACGGAGAAAGGGATGACGTCATTTTCGTCATTTTGGGGAACATAATAGCGACGTTCTCCGTTTTCGGATATATATTCAGCTCATCGGCTTCGCATATCTATCTGATACAATTGCTTTACGGAGTAGGAATGGCGATGAACATTCCGGCTTGGACGGCCATATTCACGAGGCATATAGATAAAGGAAAAGAGGCTTTCGAATGGGCGGCGAGAAGCACGATTGTCGGTTTAGGGGCCGGAGCGGCCGGAGCCTTAGGCGGGGTTATGGTTTCTATTTTTGGGTTTGACCTATTATTTGTCTTAGTGGGTTTCTTTGTCTTGCTGTCTTCCCTAGTTTTGTTCTTAATCCTCTGGGAAATTTCCCCGAGAGACAAAAAAGTCCCTAGAGTCCCCGAGACAAAGGGGCTGCAGGAGCCCCAGCTTCCGAAAGACTAATATGAACAATCAGGAATTGGCTAAAATATTCTATGAGATCGCAGAGTTTTTAAGGATGGACGAAATCCCTTTCAAACCTTATGCCTACCAAAGGGCGGCCATGACTTTAGAGTCTTTGGAAGAGGACATAAATGATGTGTATGAGAGAGGAGGGCTGAAAGATTTGGAGGATATGAAGGGCGTGGGGAAAAGCATCGCCCTAAAGATAGAAGAGTATCTGAAGACAGGGAGAATCAGATATTACGATAATTTAAAGAAAAGGCTTCCCTTGAATCTCGGAGAATTGCTCCAGGTGGAAGGGATGGGGCCTAAAAAAGCCAGGACGCTCTATAAAGAACTGGGCGTTAGGGATTTAAAAACTTTAGAAGGAGCGGCAAAGAGCCACAAAATTGCAGCTCTGGCCGGGTTCGGGGAGAAAACAGAGCAGAATATTTTAGAGGGATTGGAATTCTTAAAAAGAAGCAAGGGAAGATATCTCTTGGGCGAAATATTGCCCGAGGTTAAAAGCATAATAAAGAGATTGGAATCCTTAAAAGAAGTTGAACAAATCAGCCCTGCAGGATCCGTCAGGAGGAGAAAAGATACTATAGGGGACGTAGACATTTTAGTGACTACGAAAAATCCTAAAAAGGTTATGGATTTTTTTCTTTCCTTCTCCGAGATAATGAAAGTCTGGGGGAAAGGATCCACGAAGTCCTCAATCAGGTTAAGACAAGGGTTTGATGTAGACCTGAGGGTCTTGAGAAAGAAAAGCTATGGTTCCGCCCTACAGTATTTTACAGGTTCCAAAGAGCATAATATAGCCGTGAGGAGGATAGCGATGCAGAAAGGACTAAAGCTCTCCGAATACGGCCTGTTTAAAGGTTCCAAAATGATTGCAGGAGGGACGGAACAAAGCATCTATAAGGCCTTAGGTATGGATTACATAGAACCGGAACTCAGGGAGGACAGGGGTGAAATACAAGCAGCCATTTTGCATAATCTTCCCAAATTAATAGGGTACAATGACCTAAAGGGAGATTTGCACTGCCATTCAAACTGGGACGGAGGAGAAGATTCAATAGCTGAGATGGCCCGGGTGGCAAAAGATATGGGGTATGAATATATAGGAATATCAGACCACACGAAGTTCTTGAGAATAGAAAAAGGGCTGGACGAAAAGAAGTTAGCAGAGAGGAATAAAGAGATAGACAGGCTGAATAAAAACGAAAAGGGATTTAAGATTCTAAAGGGGGCGGAGGTAAACATACTTAACGACGGGACTTTGGATATAAAAGACGAGGCTCTCAAAAGAATGGATTATGTCATAGCCGGCGTCCATTCAAACTTTAAAATGGAAAGGAAGGAGATGACCGAAAGGATAATAAATGCCATAAAGAATCCCAATATAGACATACTTTCCCATCCCACCGGAAGGATTCTGAAAAGGAGAGACGAGTATAATTGTGATTTTGACGAGATACTCAAGACAGCGAAGAAATATAATGTTGCCTTGGAGATAAATGCATCCATGGAAAGGATGGATCTGAACGACCAGAATATTAAGAAGGCCAAGGAGGCCGGAGTCAAAATGGTAATCAATTCAGATGCTCACCAGAAGGAAGGATTGAAACCAATTGAATTGGGAATATCCCAGGCCAGAAGGGGCTGGGCGGATAAGGAGGATATAATCAACACAAATTCGCTTGAAAGGCTATTAACTTATTTCCATTAATGCAAACGGAAAAATCAGCGGGGATAGTAATCTTTAGAAAAGGAGGGGGTAAGAGATATTACCTCCTTTTGCATTACGGGTCGGGAGCTAGAAAGAAAAAGCCCTTTTGGGATTTCGTAAAGGGGCATATAGAGAAAGGTGAAGACGAAATAACTGCCGCTAGGAGAGAAGCAGAAGAGGAAACAGGCTTAACTGACATTAGGATTCTAGGCGGTTTTCAAGAAACAATAAAATACTTCTTTGTCTTTAAGGGTAACAGGGTCTTAAAAACCGTCGTTTTCTTCGTCGGTGAGACAAAAGAGGAAAAGATAAATATTTCTTTTGAACATATAGGATTCAAATGGCTTCCTTTCAAAAAGGCGATTGAGACGCTTACTTTCGAAAAAGCAAAAGAAACTCTTGCCAAGGCCAATTGTTTTCTTGATGAAAATGAAGTTTAAGGAGAAAGTCCTAAAAGTAGTAAGAAAAATTCCGAAAGGAAAGGTTCTAACATATAAGGAGGTTGCCGTCCTGTGCGGCAGCGTGCGGGCCTATAGGGCGGTGGGCAATGTTTTAAACAAGAATAATGATCCTGAGATTCCCTGCCACAGAGTCGTCAGATCTGACGGATTGGGAGGATACAACAGGGGAAGAGATAAGAAAAGGTCTTTACTAAAATCAGAGGGAGTGGTAATAAAATAGTGGAACTTTTAAAAAAGGAGAGTGCCTATGCCAGAAGAGACCGTGAATTGTGGAAAATGCCCCAAATGCGGATCAGTATTGGTTGAGCCTAAAAGCAATAAGTGTCCTCTAGGATGCGGGCTTGACCTTGAGGTAGTCCAAATGACCGGATTAGAATTAATTACTTTCAAAAAGAAGCAAGGGAAGATTTTCTATCAGGAGGTCTCTAAACTAGAGCATTTAAAGCTCATTTAACAAAAACCGCCTAGTGTTTCACTGGGCGGTATTTTATATTTAAGCTTTTACTTTCTCCACTATTTTCTTGAATATTTCGGGGTTTCTTTGGGAAAGAATGGAAAGTATTTTCCTGTCCATCTCTATTTTGTTTTTTTTGAGTCCCGCGATTAGTCTGCTGTAGGATATTCCTTCAAGTCGGCAAGCTGAATTTATCTGGCTCTGCCACAGGCTTCTTTTCTCTCTCTTTTTGGTCTTTCTGTCCCTGTAGGCATATTTCCAAGCATGCTTTACGGCTTCTTTAGCCATGACGAACTTGGATTTCCTCCCCCACTTAAAACCTTTTGCATATTCCAGCAAGTTTCTCCTTTTTTTATTCTTGATTGTTCCTCTTTTTACTCTAGGCATTATTTTGCAATTATTTTTCTAATTCTTCTGCATTCAGGCTTGGACAAGGGAATCCACTTTCTCGTGTCTCTTATCTGCTGCCCTGACTTTTTTGATCTGGCATGGTCAAGACCGATAGCTCTTCTTAAGATCTTACCGTTCTTGGTTATTTTGAATCTTTTTGTGACTGATTTTCTTGTTTTTAGTTTGGGCATATTATTTTTTGGAAATTATGGTGGTA
>JBAZFF010000021.1:0-8423 GCA_041653495.1 Minisyncoccota bacterium | reverse complement strand
AAAATAACCATATGGCACAAGACATCAAAAAACTCTTGTTTCCAGCATCAATAGCAATAGTTTGCCTTATTGCCGGCTGGTTTTTGTTTTATTTCTATCAGGCAAATGCAGAATTAAGCCCGCAGGCAGCTGCAGAAAAAGCAATAAATTACATTAACGCAAACTTCCTTTCGGAAGGGAGCACGGCTTCCTTAGTAGGCGTCGTAGAAGACGGGGAGATTTACAAGATCACTTTGAATGTCGGCGGGACGGAATATACTTCTTTCACCAGCAAAGACGGAAAGTTTCTCTTTCCCGAAGGATATACCATGGAGGAAGAAATCCAGCAGTCAGAACCAGTGGAAGTCACAAAGTCTGACAAGCCGGAAGTGGATTTGTTCGTAATGTCATTTTGTCCTTACGGGAACCTGGCGGAGAACACGATGCTTCCCGTTTATAATTTACTGAAAGACAAGGTTGTCTGGAATATACATTATATAGTGACTGCCAGCGGCGACGCCATAACCTCCCTGCACGGGCAGACGGAGGTGGACCAGAATGAGAGAGAGATGTGCGTTTTAGAGAATTCCGGCACAGACAAATGGTTTGAATTCACCACTTATGTCAATGAAAACTGCGGATCAGACGGTTCCTGCTGGGAAGCGGCCGCATCCGTGGCGGGGATAAGCAAACAGGAAATATCCAGCTGCGTTGCTTCTAGTGGCTTGAATACAATGAAAGAAGAGGCGGGCATTACAGCGGAAGCCGGAGTGTCAGGAAGCCCGACAATGATAATCAACGGAGTAGAGACGAGCGCCGTATACCAGTATAATAAGCCTCAGGCCTATTTAGATGCCGTATGTTCGGCATTCAACACTATGCCGGAAGAATGTTCCCAGGCCCTGGAAGAATTAAGCTCCACGGCCGCTTCGGGCAGCTGCGAATAATATGGTAAGAGTATTCAGCACCCCGGTTTGCCCTTATTGCTTCACTCTAAAGGAATTCTTAAAGGATAATAAAATAGAATTTGAAGACGTGGATGTGGCGGGTAACGACGCAGCCAGGGAGGAAATGATTGAAAAATCAGGCCAGATGGGAGTCCCCGTCGTCGATATTAACGGAGAATTTGTCGTTGGTTTTGATAAAGCGAGGATCAGCAAGCTTTTGGGAATATAATTAACCATTATTTCTTATGGTGAAAGTAGCTATAAACGGATTCGGCAGAATAGGCAGGCAGGCTTTGCGCAATCTTTTGGACAACCACCCCCAATTGAAAGTGGTTGCCATAAACGATCTGACGGACGAAAAGACCCTGCAGCATCTTTTTAAGTATGATTCCGTTTACGGCACTTACAATAAGAAACTGGGGGTGGACGTCAAATTCCTTTCTGAAAAGGATCCGGAGAAACTTCCCTGGAAGAAACTGGGGGTGGACGTTGTCTTGGAATGTACGGGATTCTTTACCGAGATTGAAGGAGCTTCAAAGCACTTGAAAGCCGGGGCCAAGAAGGTGGTTATTTCCGCTCCGTCAAAGAGCAAGGAAATTCCGACTTTCGTTCTGGGGGTAAATGCGGAGAAATATAATCCTAAAAAGGATAATATAGTCTCAATGGCTTCTTGCACTACCAATTGCTTAGCTCCAGTCGTTAAAGTTTTGAGCGATAATCTGGGGATCGTAAAAGGATTCATGACCACCTGCCACAGCTATACCAACGACCAGAGGATATTGGACCTTCCCCACAAGGATTTAAGGAGAGCCCGAGCCGCGGCCTTAAACATTATTCCCACCTCTACGGGAGCAGCTTTGGCTATAGGAAAGGTTGTTCCGGAAGTGGAGGGGAAATTGGACGGGATATCTTTGAGGGTTCCCACACCCACTGTTTCAATAATAGACTTGGTTTGCGAAGTGAAAAAGAAAACAAGCGCGGAAGAAATTAATAAGCTATTCAAAAAAGCGTCCAGAATTAAGCCTTTGAAAGGAATTCTAGCGGCAGAAGAAGAACCTTTGGTTTCCTCCGATTACAGAGGGAGCACCTTTTCTTCCATAGTGGATTTGCCGCTGACGATGGTGAAGGACAATATGGTAAAGGTGATTGCCTGGTATGACAATGAGTGGGGATATGCCACAAGACTGGCGGAATTTGCGGAGTATGTAGGAAAGAAATAATAGCTTGTATTTGGAGATCAAGGCCGAGACCTTGATTTTTTATTAATTTGTGGTATTATCTCTTATTATATTATGAGGAGGTCTTTAAAAATTGTTTACTATTACATCTGTAGGAGAAGGGGCGGGGAAGGTAAAACTTATTATCGAGAATCGTACTCAGTTAACAATACAATGCTGTCTTTCAAGGGATATCTCTGGCGATATTACCATTAATTGGGTTCTTGCGAAAAGACCAGATTCCTTTATTAGGGCCTGCGACATGGCTTGGAAGAATCTGGGGATATTCAATTTCGATGAACCGGAATCCGGCGTAAAGGGACGGTTTGCTTTTCCTGGTGAAAGATCATCCTACAAATTCTTTTTATCCTGCGAAGGGAAAGAGTTCGAAACAGACATTGACCAGTTCGATATACCTAGTTTTATGCATCCGATAATTTCTTATTTCAAGGAGGAGGTGAAGTATACCCAGCCAGTTAGATAGTCAGTGCTGTAGTAATTAAACGGCGGAAAGCAATTTTCGCCGTTTTGTTTTGCACCTCCTATTCCTTTAAGGTATAATAACCTAATATTATGTTTAAGGTACCAGTAGAGATATCAGCCAGACACCTCCATATCTCCAGAGAAGATCTGGATGAATTATTCGGAAAGAACTATTCCTTGAGAAAGAAGAAGGATTTGACGCAGCCGGGCGAATTTTCCGCAGAGGAAAGGGTTGCCGTGCAGAACGGAAAGAATAAGATTGATAATGTCAGGATAATAGGCCCTTTGAGAAAGAAAACTCAATTGGAATTATCCGCGACAGATGCTTTTAACTTAGGGCTGGAGGCTCCTTACTGTTATTCGGGAAATGCGAAGGGATTAGGAATTGTTATAATAGGAAAAAAGGGGAGGTTAAAGATGAACTCCGGGGTCATGGTCCCTTTAAGGCATTTGCATATTAGCGGAGAGAACGCAAAAAAGATGCATTTAAAAAACGGGAAGAAAGTTTCCATAAGAGTTCAGGGAGAGAGGTCAGTTGTGTTTGAGAATGTTTTAGTCAGGGTGGGGAAGAATTACGTTACGAGTTTCCACTTGGATACGGATGAGGGGAACGCAGCCGGGATAGAATTCAAAGGGGAAGGATACTTAATATGATATTGGTTTTGAATTGCGGATCTCAGTCAGTAAAGTATAAGCTTTTTGATAATAAACTGAAATCCGTTAGGACGGGGAAGTTCAGCGTTAAGGACAAAAGCGCTTATGCGGGAATTTTAGACAGAGAATTAAAAAAGATTGGTGAAGTCGAAAAAGTCTGCCACAGGGTCGTTCACGGCGGGGAGAAATTTAGAGATCCCATTATTGTTGACAAAAAGGTCTTGGCAGAATTGAAAAAATATAATAATCTGGCTCCCTTGCACAATCCTTTCAATGTCTTGGGTATTGAAATGAGTTTGAAAGTCTTTCCGAAAGCAGAGCAGGTAGCAGTGTTTGATACGGGTTTCTATAAGAATATTCCGGAGAAAGCCTATCAGTACGCCTTGCCGGAAGACTTAAGGAACAAATACGGCTTCAGGAGATACGGATTTCACGGCATTTCCCACGAATATGCAGCGCGGGAAGCCGCCAAAAAGATCGGAAAAGAGTTTGAAGATCTGAGAATAATAAGCTGCCACTTGGGCGGAGGAGCTTCAATCACGGCAATAAAGGAAGGAAGGGCAGTTGATACTTCCATGGGGTTTACTCCTTTAGAAGGGCTGGTGATGATGACGAGGAGCGGAAATTTGGACCCGGGAATCATTCTGCAATTAGGGAAAGAATTGTCTTTTGAAAAACTTGGAGATATTTTAAACAAGGAATCCGGGCTTAAGGGAATTTGCGGAGAATCCGAAATGCTGGACGTTTTAAAGAGGATTAAAGAAGGCAACAAAAAAGCGAAGTTAGCTTTAGACATTTTTGTTTATAGCATCCAAAAGTATATAGGTTCTTATTTCGGGATACTCGGCAGTTGCGATTTATTGGTGTTTACAGGTTCAATCGGATCAGGTTCTTCCAAAATAAGGAATATGATTATTAACGGTTTGAGCATTTTAAATGGCACTAAGGTTTTATCCGTGGAAACGGACGAAGAACTAATGATAGCCAAAAAATCACAAAAATTATGAATAAATACGTTCTTTGGTTTAAAGATATAAGGTCAAAAGACGTTCCTTTGGTTGGGGGAAAGAATTCTTCTTTAGGAGAGATGTTCTCCCAATTGAGCAAAAAGAAAATAAACGTTCCCAACGGCTTTGCTTTAACCACCAAGGCTTATTGGAGATACATAAACGGGAACAATATCCAAGGGAAGCTGAATAATATATTCAAAGGATTCAATCCGGACAATATCAAAAGTTTGCAAAGGACAGGAAAACTATCCCGGGAATTAATATTAAACGGGGAGGTTCCGGAAGATTTAAAGAAAGAGATAATTGAGAATTACAGGATTTTAGGAGAAATGTACGGGAAGAACCCGACGGTTGCCGTCAGAACTTCGGGTGTTGCTGAAGATACGGCGGACGCTTCTTTCGCTGGGCAGTTTGAAACTTATCTGAACGTCTCAAGAGAGGATGACCTCTTAAAAGCTGTTAAGAATTCAATCGCTTCAACCTATACTGACAGGGCGATATCTTACAGGGAGGAAAAGGGGTTCTCCCAGTTGAAATTAGGGCTTTCGGTCGGGGTACAGAAAATGGTCAGGTCTGACTTGGCCTCCGCCGGAATCATATTCACCCTGGACACCGAATCAGGATTTAAGGATGTAGTTATTGTAAACTCAATCTTTGGTGTCGGAGAAATGATAGTTAAAGGGAAGATTACGCCAGATCAGTTTACTGTTTTCAAGCCGACTTTAAAAGAAGGATTCAAGCCTATTATTTCCAAGAATCTGGGCAGGAAATCAATAAAATATATTTTTGAAAAGACAGGCGGGCTCAAGGAAGTCAAAGTCAGTCCCAAAGACCAGTTGAGCTTTTCCCTGAATGAAGCTGAAGTCCTGACCTTGGCAAAATGGGCTTCCACGATAGAAGAACATTACGGCAGGCCCCAGGATATAGAATGGGCAAAAGACGGAATTACGAATGAATTATTCATAGTCCAATCGAGGCCCGAAACTGTTTTTGCCAACACAAAAAGCCAGGTTTACGAAGAATACGAGCTCCAGACGAAGAAAGAGCCCCTAATTACCGGAATTGCCGTGGGGAACAAGATAGGCCAGGGGAGAGTAAGGATAATAGAGGATGTTTCAAATATCGGGCAGTTTAAAAAGGGAGAGGTCTTAGTCACCAGGATGACTGATCCCGATTGGGTGCCGGTCATGAAGATGGCCTCTGCCATTATTACTGACGAGGGATCTCGGGTTTGCCATGCCGCAATCGTTAGCAGGGAGCTGGGGGTGCCGGCCATAGTGGGAGCCGGAACCGCCACCCATAAGCTGAAAAACGGGGAGACGGTTACGGTTGATTGCACCCAGGGGCTGGGCCGGATATTCCAAGGAGACATTCCTTTTACGGTTAAGAAATTCAATTTAAAAAATATTCCGAAAACAAAAACAAAGGTGATGATGAATATCGGAGCTCCCGACATTGCTTTTGCTTCGTCTTTCTTGCCCAACCAAGGAGTGGGATTGGCCCGAGAAGAATTTATCATTGCCGAGAAGATAAAAATACATCCTTTGGCTTTGTATAACTATGCCAGAATAAAAGACAAGAAAGTTAAAAGACAGATAGGCGAAATTGCCAGAGGATACGATAATAAAAAACAGTTTTTCATTGAGAAGCTGGCGGAAGGCGTAGGCCAAATCGGGGCAGCCTTCTATCCCAAGCAGGTGATCGTCAGGTTGTCCGATTTCAAGACCAACGAATATGCAACCCTGATAGGGGGGAGCGAATACGAGCACAAAGAATCAAATCCCATGATTGGGTTCAGAGGAGCTTCCAGGTACTCTGATCCTTCTTTTGCCCCGGCCTTCAAGATGGAGTGCAAGGCTCTGAAAATGGCCAGGGAGAAATTCGGACTAAAGAATATTGTGATTATGGTTCCTTTCTGCCGAACCGTGGAGGAAGGAAAGAGAGTTTTAGACATAATGACAGGAGAGGGATTGGCGAAGGGGAAAGACGGGCTGAGGATAATTGTGATGTGCGAGATTCCTTCCAATGTTATCTTAGCCGACAAGTTCTTGGATATATTCGACGGAATGAGCATAGGGTCCAACGATCTTACCCAGCTGACTCTGGGGGTGGACAGGGACAACGCCCGCATAGCTTATTTGTCTGACGAGAGGAACGAGGCGGTAAAAACCTTGATAAGAGAAGTGATAGCCGTTTGCAGAAAAAGGAAGAAATACATAGGAATCTGCGGCCAGGCCCCCTCGGACTTTCCGGATTTCGCCGCATTCTTAGTAGAAGAAGGGATTGAATCTATGTCTTTGAATCCGGATACGGTTATTAAAACTACCCAATTAATAGCTAAAGCAGAAAGAAAATGAAATTTGATATTATAACATTCGGTTCTGCCACCAGGGACATCTTTCTAAGGTCAGACGATTTCCTGGTAGTGGGGCAAAAAAAGTTCGTTACCGGAAAGGGACTCTGCCTTTCTCTGGGGTCTAAAATAGATATAGACGAAATTCATTTTCTGACGGGGGGCGGAGGAACGAATACTGCGGCAGGTTTTTCAAACCAGGGGTTTAAGACGGCTTTTTGCGGGATGGTTGGGGAAGAAGCGGCCGGAGAAGAAATTATAAAAGAATTGAAAAGCTTTAAGGTAAATACGGATTTCATTCTGAAAACGAGAAAGAAGCCGACAAACTATTCCGTGATCCTTTCTTCCGGAATAAGAGAGAGAACTATCCTGACTTATAGGGGTGCGTCCGGAGAATTAACGGACAAAGACATTCCTTGGTTAAAGTTAGATTCCAAATGGATATATCTGGCCCCGCTTTCGGGAGAGATGTCAAATCTTTCAGAAAAGATAGTCAACTTCGCAAAAAGGAAGGGAATTAAAGTTGCCATGAACCCGGGGAGCTCACAGCTGTCCCTGCCCAAAGAAACCCTGGGAAGAATTTTGAGGAAAGTGGACGTTCTGTTATTGAACCAGGAAGAAGCAGCTATTTTAACCAAGATTCCTTATGAGAATGAGATTGGAATATTCAAGAAGCTGGACGAAATGGTCCATGGGATTTGCGTAATGACAAAGGGCCCCAAAGGGGCCGTAGCTTCAGATGGGGAATCTCTATACAGCGCTGACATTCTGAAAGTGAAGGCTTTTGACTGGACCGGGGCCGGAGATTCTTTCGCCTCCGGTTTTCTCTCGGGGTTCATCCGTTTTAAAGGGAGTATTGAGGGCGCTATGCAATTGGGAATAGCCAACAGCGCGTCTTGCTTGACGGAATTGGGAGCCAAAAAGGGATTACTTAAAAAGAATGACAAATGGAAAAGAGTGAAAGTTTTAAAGGAATCTTGCTTATTAACTGGCAAGTGTAAAAGAAAATGAACCTAATAAATTATCTAAAAAGAGCGAAGAGGGAAGGATGGGCAGTAGGCCAGTTTAATGTTTCTAATTTAGAGACAATGAAAGCCGTGGTTGCGGCGAGCGAAAAGGAAAAGAGCCCTGTAATTGTCGGGACATCGGAGGGGGAGAGCAGTTTCTTGGGGCTAAAAGAAGCAGTAGCTTTAGTCAAGGTATTTAAAGAAAAAGGAGTTTCTTTGTTCTTGCATCTTGACCACGGCAAGACTTTCGACTATATTAAAAAAGCAGTGGATGCGGGGTATGATAGCGTTCACTTTGACGGGTCAAAGCTTCCCTTGAAAGAGAATATATCCATTACAAAGAAAGTGATGGCTTATTGCAAGAAAAGGGGAGTTCAAGTAGAAGGAGAGGTGGGGTCTATAGGAGGATCTTCAACGGTTCTCAAGGAGATTCCCAAATTGTCATTAACTGAAGCAAAAGAGGCAGAGAGATTCGTAAAAGAAACGAAAGTAGATTCTCTTGCCGTAAGCGTGGGTAATTTCCACGGCGTAAGTTCTTCTGGAAATCCTGAAATTGATTTTTTAAGGCTGAAAGAAATAAGCAAAGCCGTAAAAGATACTCCGCTGGTTTTACACGGAGGTTCCGGAATCCCCGGCCAGAGCATTAAAAAAGCGATAGGGCTGGGGATGTCCAAAGTGAATGTAAATACGGATTTAAGAGTGGCTTACACTGAAACTCTGAGGGATGTTTTAAAAAGCGGGGAAATAGTCCCTTATAAGTATATGCCGAGAGT
>JBAZFF010000020.1:0-9089 GCA_041653495.1 Minisyncoccota bacterium | reverse complement strand
GGTAGACTAAGTTAGCCGCAAGGAAAGCTACAGCGAGAATCAAGAAAACGAATAATACAGTCTTCTTTTTTGACATAATTCATTATTATTGCATTTTTACTTAAAAAGTCAATCAGAAACCGGCTAATAAAGCCGAGACTATCCCCACCAGGAATATCCCGTCAAACACTCCCGCTCCCCCGATAGAAACAAAGCCTCCGTATTTTATTATTTTAGGCAGGTTCAAAATATCAGCTCCGATCAGGACTCCCAGGGTTCCGGCAATGAATGCGCAGACAGCAGGATAATCCGGAGCCAGGATTAAAGCCAGAATTGCGGAGAATATGGGAGGAACAAGAGCTGATATGGAGATCCCCGTCCCGGGAATAACCCTTGATAAGAACTTGGCTAAAACCATCATTGCCAGAGTGGCTATTAGTATGGGCTGCAAATCAAACCCCTGCTGCCAAACGGTAAAAAGGAAATAAAAAGAAATGGCAATCGGGATTGCTGCTCCTCCAAGATTAATGGCCACGCCCTGGGCTTCTATTTTCGGGGTTTTCCACAATCCGAAAAACCTGTATTTCTGAACGTAAAAAAGCTTCGGCTTTCCCAATGGGATATTAACGGCCGACCCGAAAAGGATAAGCAAGAGAATGATTAGAGTGACGGACGGAGGGATGCCGAGATTCTCAAACCCCCAAGTAACAACCTGAAAATATCCCAGAGCGAACAAAATTGGAACAAAAAGGATGAAGGCGACGAATATCAAGCATCCTATCGGAAGAAAAAACATTAAATTAATTTCTTTTCTTTAATAATCTTCCACGCTCCAAAAACCCTTAAGTCCACTACGCACCCTTTAGGGGGGTTAAATAGGAACTTGGACAATTTATTTAAAGGAACTCTTATGACCTCTATTAATTCTAAATCTTCCCTGTTTTCCCTGCCATTATATTCTGCGTCCTTGGCAAAGAAAATCCGGCCGATATTTTCCAGTATCCCAGGATCCATGGGAAACTTGAATACGGGAATGAATTTCTTGGCCCAATATCCAGTTTCCTCTTGAAGTTCTCTCTTGGCGCACTCTAGGTATTTCTCCTTCTTATCCATGGTTCCGGCGGGAAGAGTAATCTCATACTTTTCAAGGGGATATCTGTATAATTTTTCCAAAATTAATTCTCTTTTAGGGGTTAACGCAAAAATGAATACTGCGTCTTTTTTCCTGACGCATTCCCATAAATATTTCTTATTATTTACTGCTACTTCTTTGCTGATTACTTTTAGGAACTTACCCTTAAAAGAAACTGTTCTTTTGGTTATCTTCATAAGATTATATTCTTGATGCTCTTAACGCTTATCCAAGAAGACATATTCCCGAATCCTTTTTTATCTATTGAAAACGGTTTTATCTTTTTGGGATCCTTTAAGAATATTAATATGCAATATTTCTTATTTCTGAATATTTTTAAAAAATAGGGAACCTTTTCTTTCTCTATCCCGTCGTCCTCTCTGTATTTTCGAAGCAATATCTTTATTCTTTTCGGATTCAATCCTTCAAACTGCAAAACCTTAGATACTTTTGCCTTGATAGTTGCCGGTCCTCCAGAATCTTTAAAATAAACCGTCTCTCCTTTTTTGATATTGTTCCAAGGAGTTCGTCTGGTTGAATACCACCTGGATTCTATCTTTTTCTCTCCGCTCAGAATCTTATCTGTAAGGCCCCAGGATTTTTTCATTATTGCCAGATGATCCATTTTACAGTATTCTCTTTAACTTTCTGAAATCGCTTTTTATATCCTTCCTGACGTTAGGGTTATGGAGCATCGCCGCAGGATGATAAGCGATAAAGTAATTCACGCCATCCCTCTTTATTATTTTTCCGTGGACTTTGGCTATCGCAAACTTTTCCGTCAAAACAGCCAAAACGGCGACATTCCCCAGCAACACTACGATCTTAGGCTTAATGACTCTTAGCTGGGAGAAAAGATGCTTTCTGCCGTGCTCAATATCGGAAGGCTTGGGAGTCAAGTATTTGGGAAGATATTTCACTGCGCTTGTTATATAGACGTCTTCTTCTTTCAAACCGCATCCTCTTATCAATCTCCTCAATATGCTCCCCGCTCTGCCTATAAACGGCCTTCCCTCTTCCGACTCTTTCTTCCCGGGAGCTTCTCCTATAAAGACGATTTTAGCGTTTGGACTTCCCTCCCCAGGAACCGCTTTCCCCACTTTGTTTATCTTACAGGTACGGCATCTAGAGATCTCTTTGGCAATCTTGTCTAATTTGGCAGCTTTCTTATTCCTCTCCATGTCATTCAACCTTCTTATACTGCTCGGGGGTCCAACTCGGAGTACATGGCATAAAAATGGTCATATTCCCGTCCCAAAAGAATTTCTCCCCAGGTTCAATTAGAACAAGGTCTCCTTCTTGGATTCTGGTTTCTTCGCCCTCTACGACAACCTTGCCGGAACCCTTAATAATATAAGCCATTTCCTTGCATTCCATATTCACCGCCCTTCCTTCCTCCGGATATCTGCCCGTTAATTCAATAATGGCTCCGTTTATATCCTTATCTCCCAAAGGATATTCTATGGCTGTGCAACTATTGCCGTTCTTGAATATTTCTGTTTGAGTCTTGCGTATTATTCTCATATTCTTAATTATTGATATATTCAAACCTTAGAACTTCTTTTCCGTCAACCTTTACCGTCTCTGTAAACATTTTAAGCGGGCGAACCCATAACTCATTATCGCCGTAAAGCGCGCGGTATACTACCATTTCTTCAAGCGTCTCGCTGTGTTTGGCTATTCCCAACACCTCGTATTCCTTTCCTTTATAATGTCTGTATCTTCCTAGTTTTATCTCGTTCATATTCACTTATAATGACAGATTTTGATACTATTTTCTAGTGCCAAATATAAAGGGGAAGCATGGGCTTCCCCTTATCCTTTAGATGACTAAACATTTGGTTTCCTTACTACCTCATATTTTTTAAGGTAGTCTCCGTACGATTCCCGCGGAAAACAGAGAGTGCTACATACGATGCCCTTTAATATAGGCATTTTCCTAGCCAGTATGGCATTGTGTATCATGAAGAAGTCTCTGATCGGCCGATCGTGACCGAAAGCAAAACTCATCCTTGTCTCGACGATTTCTCTTAAAGAAGTAATCGTCGATATTGATTCCCTTGAAAGGTTGCCGAATTTATTCTGGAAGTATACCAGCCTTCCCCAGTTTTTTTCTGACAAAGGAATGAGCCAGTAGGAGTTTAGATCGTTCCAATCTTCTACCTTCTTATCAAGTTCGCCCTTATTAAAGTATTCCATAGGAATATTGATAAGATAATCGCCGAACGGAATCCGATCTTTAATCATCTCTTCCTTTAAATCACCAAACATCTTCCGTTCGGTATCACTCGGAATACAGTTTGAGATCTTGGTTTTATAGAACTTATTCTGGGGAAGATATCCCAACAGGCGGAGTTCCACGGTAGAAACCATTACACCATCAAGGTTCAATTCTTCGCGAATCTCTCTCTTGAAGGTGTCCCAAGTATTTTGGTCACTCTTGGCCACCTCTCCGACCCAGTTGCCGCCGATAGGATTAAGCATTCTCCTGAACGCCTTCACCGGAAGGCCGTCATCTTTTATTTCGAAGAATACTTCCTCTGGATTGCTTTTCCTGTAGATAATACCTACCGATGAGATACTATTGATTTTCAATCTTCACCTCTTTTAATATTTATATTTTAAATAACTTCTTATCTTCATCTAAAAGATTTTAATCAAATACAATAACATATTATAAATGTCTTGTCAATCAACCACGTATTCCAAAAAAAGGAAGCTATTCTTTAACTCCCTTAATTTTCATCTCCTCTCTTATTTATTAAGGTCTTCTTGCGTCTTATTCTTATATCATTCCGATCATTTCACCTCTGCGCCTGAGTCAACTTCTTTTTGGGGGATCAAAATCACCGGACCGTTCTCTTTGCCGTCCGCAGCAAGAAGCATGCCTTGGCTTTCAAACCCCCTGAGTTTCTTAGTCTCAAGATTGGCGACAATTACGACCTCTTTCCCGACTAATTCTTTCGGGCTGTAATTCTTTATTATGCCTGCCACAATCTGTCTTTTTTCCTCCCCAAGGCTAACCTGCAATCTCACTAGTTTGTCTGAGCCCTCAATTGCTTCGGCTTCTTCTATTCTAGCGACCCTTAATTCTATCTTCTTGAATTCCTCGAAACTAATCATGATTTTTATTCAATTCTTGCATATTCTTTTTGTGCTCTTCTGTATCTAATAGTCCACAGCGTTTGAACTGTGATATGAATGGGAATATACTTATTCCAGCTTTTTTAATTCATCAAGCGTTCGCTTAATGAATTTGCCGAATCTCTTATCTTTTTCCCTTTTCTCCAGCTTAGTCATGCCGTAATGCTCCGATTCTTTTTTTAGCCCGATGTAGTTTTCATATTCGGCTCTGTCCAATTCTCCCGAATTGAGCGCTTCCAAGACCCGGCAGCCCGGCTCTTTAGTGTGGGTACAATCGCCATATCGACAATCTTTTGCCAAGCCGCTTATTGAACCGAAAGATTCATCTATTCCTGCTTGAGTATTGGTCATTCCGACTTCGCGCATCCCCGGATTATCTATGACAATTCCTCCATTCCGCAAAAAATACATCTGACGGCTGGTAGTGGCGTGTTTTCCCCGATCGGAATAATCGTTGATTTCTTTGGTTTTTATAATATCCACCCCGATCAGTTTATTTATCAAGGTTGATTTGCCTACGCCTGAAGACCCGAGAAAACAATATGTCTTGCCTCTTTCAATATAGGATTTCAATTCTGCCAGCCCATCATTGGTTACAGTGCTTGTTAAAATCAAATCTGTTTCGCCAAACCTCTCCATTATTTCTGATTTTTTCTCAGCCAATTCTTCTCGGGAGACCAGGTCTGCTTTATTCAAGATAATGGTTGGCTTAACTCCGCCGTCTTTGATTATTGAAAAATATCTTTCAAAACGGTTTAAATTATAATCTCGACCGATCGCTTGAACCACAAAAGCTGTGTCAATATTGGCACCGATTACTTGTATTTCATCTTTGCCACGCCTTCTTTTGATAATCGTTTTTCTTTGCAATACCGAATGGATTACGGCATGCTCTTCGTCAGGCAAGCTAATTTCCACCCAATCTCCCACCGCGGGATAATCCTCTCTTGAAATTGCTTTGAATATTTGTTTGCCGGTTATTCTGCCTAAGTATTCGCCATTTTCATTTTTAATCTTATAAGCTCCTTTATGCTCGGCAACCACCCGACCGACTAAAAATTCAGGCCTCTTACGGGCTGATTTAAAGAAATCGTCGTATCCTAAGTCTTGCAATGAAAAATCTTTAATCATTTATTTGTTCTGCCCGCAACATTTTTTATACTTCTTTCCTGAACCGCATGGGCAAGGATCGTTTCTCCCAACGTTATTCTGGGGCATGGATTCTCTGGATCTTAATTCTTGGAACTCTTCCCGGGGTTTCTCTTCCACTCTCAAAATCATCATAGTCTTACCAACGCTTAAATCTATCTGCTCTAAAAGCTTCTGAAAAAGCTTATGGCCTTCTGACTTATATTCAAGTAAAGGATCTCTCTGGCCGTAAGCCCTTAATCTTACTGATTCCCTTAAATAGGACATCTCTTCTAAATGGTTAAGCCACAACATATCTATCACCCTTAAAACGATTACCCTCTCCACTTCCCTGATCTTCGTTTCTCCGATTTCTTTTTCTTTGTTTATATAGTCTTCTTCCTTGCATCCCGCTTTCTTTACGCATTCTAGAATATAGGGCCTTAGTCCCGAATTTTTTGCCTTCTCAAGAACATCATCCCTCTTTCTGTAGATAGTTTCCCTGTGCTTGTTCATTACGTCGTCGTAATCTAAAACATGCTTCCTGACGTCAAAGTTGAATCCCTCTATCTTCCCCTGGGCAGATTCAATGACCCCGGAAATCATCCTTGCATTTATGGGCTGGTCATCCGCAATCTTTAAAGTATTCATAAGCCCTTTAATCCTGTCCGCTCCAAAAATCCTGAGCAGATCGTCCTCCAAAGACAGGTAGAATTGAGAAGACCCCGGATCCCCCTGCCTTCCGGCCCTTCCCCTGAGCTGATTGTCTATTCTCCTCGCTTCATGCCTTTCGGTGCCAATCACATGAAGGCCGCCGAGCCCTATTACTTTCTTTTCCTCCTCTTCTAAAGGGGGGTTCCCTCCCAAAATGATATCGACACCCCTGCCAGCCATATTGGTAGCTATTGTGACTGCTCCCAGCCTTCCGGCCTGGGCTATTATTTCTCCTTCTTTCTCATGATTCTTGGCGTTTAATATCTGGTGGGTGATGCCTTCCACTTCAAGCAATTTCCCTAAATGTTCGTTTTTCTCAATGGAAGTCGTACCGACCAGAACGGGCTGCCCCTTTGAATGCCTTTCCTTTATCTCTGCCACCACTGCTTTCAGCTTCCCTTCCTGCGTTTTGTAAACCGCGTCCGGCATATCTTTCCTGATCATGGGCTTGTTTGTCGGAACGGTTATGACTTCCAAATGATAAACCTTATCAAACTCCTCGGCAGAAGTGGCTGCGGTTCCGGTCATTCCTCCGAGCTTTTTGTACATCCTGAAATAGTTCTGGAAAGTAATAGTAGCCAGAGTCAAAGACTCGGGATTCACCCTTACGTTTTCTTTTGCTTCTATGGCCTGATGCAATCCTCCAGACCATCTCCTCCCTGGCATCAGCCTTCCAGTAAATTCGTCCACAATTATCACTTCCCCGTCTCTTACCACATAATCCTTGTCTCTCCTGAACAATACTTGGGCCCTCAGGGCCTGTTCCATGTAATGGAGATACTTTGTTCCCTTCTCTTCATATATGTTTTCCATTCCGAGAATCTTCTCTATGTGGTTTATCCCTCCCTCGGTCAGATTCACCGTCTTTAGTTTTTCATCTGTTTCATAATCGGTCGGAATCAACTGGGGAATAATTGCAGAGAACTCTTTGTAATAATCAGAGCTTTCCGTGTCTGGCGCGGAAATAATCAAAGGAGTTCTCGCCTCGTCTATTAAAACAGAATCAACTTCATCAATAATGGCAAAATTGAATCCTCTCTGGGCTTTCTGCCCGGATTCGTAAACCATATTATCCCTGAGATAATCAAAACCGAATTCATTGTTTGTTCCGTAAGTAATATCCGCCAAATAGGATTCTTTCCTCGTACACGGTTTTAAAAAGCTTTCCACTAACTTGAACCCTCCGACCACATCCCTTTCCTGGTCGTTTGCATCTTCGGGCTTGTAATTCGGATCATACAGAAAAGCTGAATCATGCAGAATACAGGAGACCGATAACCCCAATGCGTGGTATATCTGCCCCATCCAAATTGCATCCCTCTTGGCAAGATAATCATTTACCGTAACTACATGGACTCCTTTTTCCTCCAAGGCGTTCAGATAAACAGGGAGGGTGGAAGCAAGGGTCTTTCCTTCTCCCGTCCTCATCTCAGCAATTTTCCCCTGGTGTAGAATAATTCCGCCCATAAGCTGAACGTCGAAATGCCTCTGTTTTATGTTTCTCTTTGCTGACTGCACTACCAAAGCAAAAGCCTCCGGCAGAATGTCGTCCAGGCTTTCTCCTGTTTTAATCCTTTCTTTCAGCTCTTTCGTTCTCTGCTTCAAGTCCTCGTCTAAAAGGACATCAAAGTCTTTTTCCAGAGAGTTTATCTTTTCAACCACCGGCTTTATTTTCCCTATGAATTTTCCGTTGGCATCGCCAAAAACCTTGTTTAAAATTGACATAACTTCTATAGTTTATCTCTTTTCAGACAAAAAGAAAAGAGAGCCTGCTTGAGCTCTCTTTCCCGATTTTAGAATACTTTTAGCGAACGTTTCGCTTTACTTTCGCTCTTTTTGCCTTGAAGAACTTAATCGCGAAGTCCACGGCTTTCTTATCGTCGAAATCGTTGCAGGAGAACATGTTCAAGTATGCCCGATTCCACAATTCCGAGAAGTGTCCGCTCAATAAGCTGGACTCAATCAGCTGCACTAAAGAATATCCGGCAGCGTGTCCGATGTGCAAAGCGAATCTCTTGACTGTGGTTGGACCGAAGGGTTTAACTTCCAAGACTTTGCAAAGCTTGCTTACGTATTCTTTTAACTTTTTTGCCGACTTGATTATCTCAGGATCGCAGTCGTACAAATCTATGGACAACTCTTTTCCATAAATCTTCGTTTTCTGGTCCCCTATCTTTATTTTCTTCATCTTTTAATAATTATTCTTATCGGAGGCTCAACCCGCCTCTTTTTATTTTTTTAATTATAACTTTCTTTGGCTCCAATTCTTTTTTCAAAAACTCCAAGGCCTTGTCCGGACGAGTCTTATCCCCGCAAGTGAATATGTCAATCGCTGCATACTTCAGTTCCGGCCAGGTGTGTATCGAAATATGCGACTCAGCCAATAAAATGACCCCTGTTATCCCTTGGGGCTCAAACTTATAGACTACATTTTTTAAAGATGTTGCGTTCGCAGCTTTTACAGTATTTTCTAACAAAATTTCAAGCTCTTTCTCGCTCTCTATCGCTTTCCCATCCCAGAAATCCGCAATTAAATGAATTCCAGCGTACTTCTTTCTTTTAGGAAGAAAAAATATTCTATTGTCCGTGATCCACTGTATGGATCTCTTTGTTTGTTGCATCATTCCAATGCTGTTAACCGCTTACCATAGAAGGATTGCCCTTCCCAGCCCCTGCCGATTTTAAAAATCGGGAAAAACAAAGAGTAAAAAAGCGGTTAATTTTTAATTGTGATCTTTGAACTTTCCAATCTTCTGAAAATTCCTACTCTTTATATCAAATAAGTAAATTTATGTAAAGAGAAAAGAAGACCCGCCCCGATAAATCGGGACGGGGTTAAGCTTCAAGACTATCTTTTTTTCTTTTTAGCAGCTTTCTTCTTTGTTTTTTTCTTTGCCATAAAAATTTACGAGTTTCTTAGTCCAAGGCACATAGTCGACCACTATTTGCCCGCCTACCGGTAGATAGGCAAATTGTCATACTTACAATTTTT
>JBAZFF010000019.1:0-9108 GCA_041653495.1 Minisyncoccota bacterium | reverse complement strand
TTCTTGCTTGCCATTTTATTGATAAACGGGCGTTCCTATTTTATCGAAAGAAGCAATGGGCCATGCCCTCAAATAAACCCTTCCTATTATATTCTCTTTGGGGAGGTTCCCCCATTTCCTAGAATCGGAAGAGGCGGCTCTGTTGTCTCCCAAAACAAAATATTCGCTCTCTCCCAGTTCAACCGTCAAACTGCCCGAAGTATAAGCAGTAGACAAATATGAAGATTCATCCAATTCGTTGTACTCTTCGTTTCCGTTGCTTAATACGTATATCTTCCCATTCACAATCTCCAGCGTTTCTCCGGGCAAACCGATAATCCTTTTGATGTACCTTTGGGTGGGATCGTGGGGATAGTTGAAAACAACCACCTCGCCTCTTTCGGGAGCCCTCATCCTGTAGCTTAACTCGTCCACAATCAAGTAGTCTCCGTCCTCAAAATTGGGCTCCATAGACTGCCCGTTTACAAAAAACGGCTGGAACAAAAAATACCTAATAGGCAGGACTATCAAAAGCGCAATTACGACTATCTTTAAAACTTCCCAAATAAAAGCTAGAAGATTTTTCATATTTAAATTATACATAATTATAATCAATATTTTCCCCTTTTGCAAGGGAAATGGTAAGATTATGAAATATATGTTTTTAATAGCGGGCCTGGGAAATCCGGGAGAAAAATACAAAGACACTTGGCATAATATGGGATTCTTGGCTTTAGACGCCTTTGCAAAGGAAAATAATTTCCCCGAGTTTGAGTTGAAAAGAATATTAAAAGCGGAAATCTCGGAAAAGGAAATAAACGGGGAGAAAGTGATACTTGTGAAGCCCCAGACGTTCATGAATCTGTCGGGAGAAGCCGTCGGACTATTGATGAAGCATTATAAGACCAAAAATCTTATAATTCTTCACGATGATATAGACCTCCCTCTCGGAAAATTAAGAATAGCCAGAAACAGAGGAACAGCCGGGCACAAAGGGATAGAATCAGTAGTTAAGACAATAAGAACAAAAGATTTTCTCCGAATAAGAATGGGGATACAACCAGAGAAGAAACCAAAGAATGCTGAAGACTTTGTCTTAAAGAAAATAATAGAAAGAGATAGATTAAAAGAAATATTGAAAAAGACCAATCCTGCTATAATTTTTCTTTTGGCTGGAAAAGAGAATGAGGCGATGACTCAATTTAATAAGTAAAAAGCCGAGTAGTTATTTCCACACTTGCTCGGCTTTGAGAATCTCTGAGATATTTATTCCAAAGAAGTTGAAGATTCTCCCAATCTTAGACCAAAGATGATCTAAGATGTATCCATCTCTATCAAAGATATCGAGGTCGTACAGTTTGAGAATGTACTTTTCTCCTACCTCCGACGAAACTTCTACGCTTGCGATAATCTCCCTCTCCGGCCTCGGATGAGGCTGGAATAAAATATATTGTTGCGGACCTCTTCCTATATATTCCAATTTGAGGTCTTCCGCAATATACCTCAAGAGCTTCCCTTCTTCGGGAGAAAAGTTATACGTTAAGATAACTCTTCTATCCCTTGATGCTCTTGCGAGCATCATCTCTTTTTCTCTCATATATTTGCCCTCCGGCCTACCTGCGAGCATCAGTGTCTTGAAAGAAAACCTTCAAAACTCTGACTTTATTGGCTAAAATCTGGACTAAAGGAGGGATGTCCAGAACATTGTAGGCCACTCGCAGATAGAACGGAAGACAAAATAAGGCTAGTTGACAATGGATCTATAATCCTATATTATACATAAGTTAGATGATATTGTCAAGAGATATAGACAAAGTTTTAATTTGTTCCATCACCCCCTACTTCTTGGAAAAGGGGAACTTTTGGATTGAAGAAAACGAAAAAGAGCTCTTGAGGGCAGGTAAGACTCAAGCTTTTTTCCAAGAGAATATGCTTTCTTTGGAAAAGACCCAAAAGATTAATCTGTCCGAGGTCTTAAGAAAAGTAGACGAGATGGGATACGAAAAGGTTCTGGACATCTCCTTCCCCGGCGAATTCTCCCAGAAGGGAGGGGTTATTGAGGTCTTCCCTGTTAACCTTTCCCATGCCGTCAGATTAGACTTCTTGGGGAATGAAATTGAAAACATTGAAAAGATAGATATAAAAACAGAGGACGAAGAGAGCGCAAAGGAAATATTAAGGAAAAGGCTGAAATCGCAGAAATTGTTCTCGGATTTGAAAGGACTAAAAGAAGGAGACTATCTGGTCCATTTGGACCACGGCATAGGAAGATACAAAGAAAAAACTACTTTTGATAACCAGGAATACTATATATTAGAGTATGCAGCCGGAGACAAGCTCTATGTCCCCGTAGGATTAGAAAGAAAACTATCAAGGTATATTTCCTTCACTGAGCCCAGAATATCAAGACTGGGATCCTCTCTCTGGCAAAGAACCAAAAAAAGGGTGAGGGAAGAAGCGGAAAAACTGGCCAAAGAGCTTTTAGGAATTGCCGCCCTGAGGGAGATAACTTCCCGTCCGCCTTACTTGGCAGACGACGAACTTGATAAGCAGCTTGCTTTAAGTTTCCCCTATCAAGAGACGCCCGACCAAATGCAGGCTATGGAAGATATAAAGAGGGACCTCCAAAAAACGAAACCTATGGACAGGATAATCTGCGGGGACGTCGGATTCGGGAAAACAGAACTGGCTATCAGGTCTGCTTTAATGGCTGCGAAGTCCGGATACCAGGTGGCGGTTATAGCCCCGACCACGATTCTTGCAGACCAGCATTTCAAAAGCTTCAAGGACAGGCTAAAGAATATCCCTGTAACAATAAGCCTTATTTCCCGTCTTTTGAATCAGAGGCAGCAGAAAGAAACGATAGACAATCTGAAATCGGGAAAAACGGACATTGTAATAGGAACCCACCGCCTGCTGTCTAACGATGTTGATTTCAAAAACCTGGGATTGCTTATAATAGACGACGAGCAGAGATTCGGGGTAAGACAGAAAGAGAAGCTTAAAAAGCTAAGGTCTTCTTTGGACATATTGTCCCTTTCGGCCACCCCGATACCCAGAACCCTTTACCTCTCCCTCTCCTCTCTCAAGGACATCAGCTTGATTCAGACCCCTCCCGTAGGAAGGATACCAATTGCAATAGAAACCGCATTGAGATCAAAAAAGATTATAAAGGAAGCTGTAGAAAAAGAACTGGAAAGAGACGGGCAGGTTTATTATCTCCACAACAGAGTCCAAAATATAGAACTAATCAAGAGCAATCTGCAGGAATTGATACCCAAGGCCAAATTCGCCGTAGTCCACGGAAGACTCAAAGACAAAGAATTAATAAATATAATGGAAAATTTCCAAGACAAAAAGCTTGACGTTTTGATTGCGACAACCATTATTGAAAATGGTCTAGACCTTCCGAACGTAAACACATTAATAGTCGCGGACGCCTCCAGGCTGGGGCTGGCCCAAGCCTATCAGCTGAAAGGCAGGGTGGGCAGATCCGACAAGCAGGCGTATGCTTATTTCCTCCATGGCAAGAAAATGACGGATAAATCAAAATTAAGGATGAAAGCTCTGAAGGAATCGAAAGAATTGGGATCTGGGTACAGGATAGCCCTCAGGGACATGGAAATCAGGGGAGCAGGGAACATACTGGGAAAAGAACAGTCCGGAAGCATAAACCAGGTGGGATTGAACCTCTACTGCCAAATGCTGTCTGAAGCGATTTCTAAGAGAAGTTTTGAATTATCAGAACAAAGTGATACACTCTAGAAATATGAACTTAGTTATAGTCGAATCTCCGACAAAATCTAAAACAATATCCAAATTATTGGGAAAGGACTATAAGGTCCTCTCTTCTTATGGTCATGTCCGCGATTTGCCCAAAAGCAAATTAGGGATTGATGTTGAGAATGATTTTAAGCCTGAATATGTAATCCCGACAAGAGCCAGAAAGAACGTAAACCTGCTGAAGAAAGAAGCTAAGGAATCCAAGAATGTTATCTTGGCCACTGATGAGGACAGGGAAGGAGAAGCAATCGCCTATCACCTTTCTTATATTCTGGGGCTGAAAGACAATTATCAAAGAATAGCCTTCCATGAAATAACCGAATCCGCGATCAGGGAAGCTTTGAAGAATCCAAGAAAGATAAACATGGATTTGGTGGACGCCCAGCAGGCCAGAAGAATGCTGGACAGAATAGTAGGATATAAGCTCTCCCCGTTCTTATGGAAAAAAATAGCAAGGGGCCTGTCCGCAGGAAGAGTGCAGTCTGTAGCTTTAAGATTGGTGGTTGAAAGAGAAAGAGAGATTGAAAAATTCAAACCCCAGGAATATTGGAGTGTTATTGCTTTGCTGAGAAAAGATGTAAATGAATTTGAAGCAAGTTTGGTTAAGAAAGACGGCAAGCCGATAGACAAGCTTGAAATCAAGAATGAGCAGGAAGCCAAAAAAATATTAGGAGAACTGGAGGGCGCAACTTACGAAGTGGAAAGCGTTGAGAAAAAAGAAGTAAGCAGAAGCCCCCTCCCCCCTTTCACTACCTCTACTCTGCAGCAGGAGGCTTCAAAAAAGCTCGGCTATTCCGCAAAGTTCACAATGTCTCTTGCTCAGAAGCTATATGAAAACGGATTCATAACCTATCACAGGACAGATTCTTTGAATCTCTCTGAGCAATCCTTGTTTGCCGCCAAAGACTTCATTATCAAAGAATATGGGGAAAAATACTGGGAGGGATTCCCCAGAAGATTCAAAACTAAAAGTAAAGGAGCCCAAGAGGCGCACGAAGCAATAAGGCCAAGCTACCCGGACAAAACTCCCGAATCTTTAAAGATGGACGAGAAACAGCATAGGCTTTACGTCTTGATATGGAAAAGATTCGTGGCCAGCCAGATGTCTAAGGCTGTCTTTAACACGCACACTGCGGATATTAGGGCCGGCATCTACGGATTCAGAGTCTCTGGGCAAATATTGAAGTTTGACGGATTCTTGAGAATCTACCCGATCAAATTTGAAGAAAAAGAAATTCCCGAACTCAAAGTAAAAGATATCTTGGATTTGAAAGAATTGAAGCCTGAGCAACATTTTACCCAGCCTCCGGCAAGATATAATGAAGCTTCTTTAATTAAGGCTTTAGAAGAAAACGGGATAGGGAGACCTTCCACATACGCTCCTATTCTTTCTAATATTCAAGATAGGAATTACATAGAGAAGAACGAACAAAGGAGGTTCCAGCCTACTGAAATCGGCACAGTGGTTAATGACCTCTTGGTTGAGAATTTCCCCCAGGTGGTGGATATCAACTTTACCGCTCAGATGGAGGAAGAGCTGGACAAGGTAGCTCAAGGAGAGAAGAAGCTCTTGCCAGTGATAGAAGAATTCTACGATCCTTTCATGGATAATCTGGAAGAAAAATATAAATCAATAGAGAAGAAGGAGATCGCCGAGACTCCCACAGATAAAATCTGCCCCAAATGCTCCTCTCCTTTAATAATAAAACTTGGAAGATATGGAAGGTTTTACGCCTGCTCAAATTTCCCAAAGTGCAAATATACTGAATCTTTAGAGCAGAACAATCTTAATATCCAGTGCCCGAAGTGTAAAGAAGGAGAGTTAGTCCCGAAAAGAACGAGGACTAAAAAAGTTTTTTACGGCTGCAGTAATTATCCTAAGTGCGATTATGCCTTATGGTACAAACCCACCGGAAAATTCTGCCCGAAATGCAACGCTATGCTCGTGGAATCAGGTAAAAAATGGATAAAATGCTCAAATAAAGAGTGTGTCTATAAGGTTGAAAAAGAAGAGAAAATGTAATAAAATAGCTCTATGCCGCGGTGGCGGAACTGGTTTACGCGTACGACTCAAAATCGTATAGGAGTAATCCTGTGTGGGTTCGAGTCCCACCCGCGGCACTAAAAAAACATTCCCCAAAAGAATGTTTTTAGTTTACATATGCTTATTTGAAGATCTTGGAAATAATCCAGCCTGATAATATTCCGACGGCAGCTCCGGCTATTACGTCCGCCGGCCAATGTATCCCGGTAAAAACCCTGAAAAGCGAGACTAAGATGCTTGCGATTAAAAGAATAATTCCTGCCTTTTTATTATAGAAATAAACTACCGTAGATATAGCAAAAAAGAAGGAAGCGTGCCCTGAAGGGAAAGAGGGGGAAGAAGAGTGCTCTATCAGAAGGTTTACGTTGTTTCCGACAAACGGCCTGGAAACATTCCAAATGCTCCTTATTATTTCCGTAATTACCAGCCTGGACAAGACGGCTGCCGCCGTTACTCTCAAAAACAGAGGCTGGTATTTATTAAAATTCTTCATCAATAAAATAATAAAAGCCAAAACCAAGAAATATTGAAGGTATTCCGAAAAGAAAACTGCCAGCGCGTCAAAGCACCCGCACTTCCCCGCATATTGGTTTATTGATTCAAATAAAGACGTATTCCAGTTCATTTTCCTATCTTAAGGTTAGCATCAGCCGATAAATCTTTCCAATCTCCGGCTTTATCTCTGTTAAAGAAGGCTGTTATGGCCGTCATTACGGCATTGTCGGTGCAATATTCGGCGGAGGGAAGGACTATTTCTAAGCCGGCTTCTTCGGCTGCTTTTTTAAACTTTTCCCTCAAAGACTTATTAGCAACCACTCCTCCTCCTAAAATTATGGTATTTACCTTGAAATCATTTGCCGCCTTAATTGTTTTCCTTAATAAGACATCTGTTATCGCCTCCTGAGCCTCGAAACAAATTTCCCTTATATAGTCTTTTGATTTCCTTATTTTAAGGCTTCTGTTCTGAAATTCATATAATACCGCTGTCTTTAAGCCAGAAAAGCTGAAGTCGTAATTCTTCTGGTAAATCATGGGCCTCGGAAGCTTTATGTCATATTTTCTCTTTTTTAATTCAGATGCCTTCTGAGAAACAATGGGACCGCCTGGGTACCCTAAACCCAAAATCTTTGCAATCTTGTCAAAACATTCTCCTGCCGCATCATCTCTCGTCTCTCCCACCATTTCGTATCTCCCTATGCCTTTAACCAAGATCAAAATAGTATGACCGCCCGAAACAATCAAAGCCAGAGCAGGGAATTTAACTTCCTTCCCCCCTAATTCCGCCCAATTGGCCAAAAGATGGCTTTCTATATGATTGACCGGAATTAATGGCTTCTTCAATCTTTCGGCCAGGTCTATAGCGAAATTTATTCCCACCCATAAGCAAGGCTCCAAACCGGGGCCGTTGGTTACGGCAATAAAATCAGGATCAGAGCCTCTGATGATTTTGTTTATTATGAGAGGCAGGTTCTTTTGATGCTCTCTCTTTGCTAAGTTTGGCACTACCCCACCCCATTTCTTGTGGACTTTTATCTGCGAAGACACTATGTTCTCCAAAACCTTAAAACCGCCCTTATCCTCCACTAAGGCTACGCTTGTATCGTCGCACGATGTTTCTATGGCTAATATCCTCATTGTCTTAATATTCTTATCGGGTTCTTGGTCAGATCAAATATGACGGAAGGCTTTCTTTCTTTAAGCTTACCTCCATCTACTATCAAATCAGGCCCTTTAGTTTTGAATTGTTTCAATAATTCTTTTGTCTCTATAGCCGAATCTTCTCCGGATAAATTAGCAGAAGTGCCAGAAAGAGGGAAGTCTATCAACTTAAACAAATTTTTAATTAATTTGTGGTCGGGAATCCTCAAAGCAATAGTTTCCTTGTCTATTCCGAACAGCTTCCTCCCTCTTTTTCTTTTTAAGACTACTGTTACTTTTCCCGGCCAAGCTGTTTTCAAGAATTCTTCTTGCTCTTTACTAATTTCAGCTAAGCTCTCCGCCATTTTAATATCTCTGACAAAAACAGAGATTGGCTTTTTAATATCTCTTCCTTTAATTTCAAAGACTCTTTCAACTGCTTCTTTATTGCTGGCATTGCAAACTAATCCGTAAACTGTATCCGTGGGCAAAGTCAAAATCTTTCCCTCCCTTAATAAGTCTTCCAAATCATCAATTTTTACTTTGGCCTCTTTAATAACCTCCATCTTATAAATATATCATAGTTATCTTCTTATAAAAAAATGTCCCCCTCCTTATGTTTAATAGTAAGAAGGGGGAATCCAAGAAATGGGAAATACGGAAGCGGCAGCGGATTCAGTTTTATGAAACTCGTCAAGTAAATCGATACATGGCGGTTCTCCTTTCATCTACTCATCAACCAGGGTACAATCCGGCGCCTGTTGGCGGGCGCCGCGGCCGGTAAGATATTTTTTCCAATTCCTTTGAAGGAGCGTCATCCGCTTTCCCCTTTAATTTGAATCATTCTACTAGCCTTCCTTTCCCAGCTCCGAGAAAACTACGGATGTTTTGAGCTTAATATAAAGAACATATACTAAATAGCAATCTTTGTCAATGCTATTACTTCCTGACCTCCTTGTGATTCTTAAACTCACTATAGAAAGTAGTTTTATCCTCTAAATTCTCGAAAACCAAAGTTCCAGGCCCCACAAGACAATCGCTCCCTATTAAAACTCCGGGCATGGTGCCCGAATGAATGCCAAATTTGCTGTTGTCCCCGACGACACAGCCAAAATAAGTTAACCCTGTGTCCACCTTACTTCCTTTAATAATGCTTTTAATATTCTCTCTGTCTACCCTCCTGTTGGCGGTGATAAATCCCGCCCCAAATCTGCAATTCTGGCCAACGACAGAATCTCCTATATATCCTGAATGGAAATGTGTTCCTTCCTGGATTATTGAATTCTTAATTTCCATAAAAGATCCGGTCAAAACATCCTTCTCTAAAACTACCGGCCCCCTCAAAACATTATTAGGACCAATCTTGCAATTATCCCCAATATAGCAATCATCTGAAATAATAGTGTTATCTCCTATTACAACATTTTCCCCGATATAAACATTGTCAGAAATCAAAGCATTCTTTCCTATTGTAGCCGAAGGAGCAATATAGTTGTTCAATTTGCCCGAAAACATGAATTTGGATATCTTTAAAAGGTCCCAAGGATATTTCAAAGAGGGAAGAGCATCTTCCATGATCGCAAAGAGAACCTCTCTCTTCTTTAGATAGGCATTTAGTGCGTCCACGAAATCCTCAGGGTGATGCTTTGGCAAAGACTTATAAC
>JBAZFF010000018.1:0-9687 GCA_041653495.1 Minisyncoccota bacterium | reverse complement strand
ATTGGAGAAAAGATCCGTCGCGGGGAGATAAAGTTCCAAATACTCGACATTCTCGTGGAACATAAATCATCTCTTTACATGGCTGATACCGCAGATTTCGTTATTGACGGAGTCGCAATAAGGCCGGAGATGTTTATACTGGCGATAAGCGGATATTTCCGGAAGAAGGGAACTGAAATAGCCGAAGGGTGGCAGAAGATCATCTTAAGGGACATACAGGGAAACCCGATCGACATACCCGAAGAACTTGCGGACTCGAAAATGGTGGAAGAATTGGATCAGGATTATGTCGAAAGAATGGGAACTATAGGGAAAATATTCTCCTGCTCAAAAACAGTCTCTCTGCATAATACTGATGTCGAAGGAAAGACATCCGTTATTGACTATCTTACCTGGTATGGAGAGGCACGGGAGAAGTTCCTATTGAGGGTTATGCCAAAGTTCAAAGAAGCTTTTGCTTCTGGCCTGAGGATTCTGACCCACGATACTTACATTAAGAACTATTCTTCGGCCACTTTCAATGAAAAGGTTTCTGTCCGACTAAATGTCGGAAAAGTGAGCCCAGCCAGCGCAAAACTTTTCTTTGCGATAATGCAAGGGAATGAAAAGCTGGCAGAAGGATGGCAAACCCTGGTGTTCTCCTCGGCTCAAACAGGAAAAGTGATTAGGGTACCTGAAAAGGGCTTGTATATTTCCCCGTACTTGAATAAAATAGATTGAATGAATCCGTTTTCCATCCCCCCAATATTAAGCGCATTATTGTTTTTATTATTGGGGGGTTTTATTTTTCTTAAAGAAAAAAAATCTACCATCCATAGAATATTCTTTTTGATTTGCATTGTTACCGCTTGGTGGCAGACGAGCTGGTTCTTCCTGTTTGGTACAAATGACCCTTCCGTCGCAAATATACTGGTCAAAGTGGGGCATATCGGAATACTCTTGATTCCCATTGCAGTCTATCATTTTGTAGTCTCTTTTGTCGGAAGTAGAAAGCTCATTGATAAAATCATTCTTTCGCTGGGATATGCCTTTACTTTGTTCCTTGAGATTAATCTCTTAACGAATAATGTGATTGACGGATATTATGAATTCTACTGGGGATTCTATCCGAAGGCTTCTTTCTTGCATCCCTATTTTCTGTTGTTTCTTAATGTAGGCCTGTTTTTGAGGATCGTGATTCTCTTGGTAACTTCCTATATGAAGAGCGAAAGCGAACTAAAGAGGGTACAAACGAAATATATTCTATCAAGCGTTATCTTTTATGCCTTCGCTGCTTCAGATTTCATTGTAAATTACGGCTTTGAATTTTATCCCCTGGGATTCATTTTCATAATATGCTTTCTGGGAATAGTGGCTTATGCCATGGCTAAGTACAAGCTGATGAATGTTAAAGTAATATTCACCCAGCTTTTCATAGTCATAATATCTCTGGCTCTCTTTGTCCAAATATGCGTTTCTGAAACTGTTTTTGGATACATATGGGGGACAACCCTCCTAGTTTCATTCATAATGATGGGGTTCCTTCTTGTTAAGAATGTTTACGGGGAAATCAATAGAAGGGTAGAGCTCCAAAAACTCTACGAAAAAGTTGATAAGCTTAACAAGGCCAAATCGGAATTCTTATCAATAGCTTCCCACCAATTAAGAGCGCCTTTGACCATCGTAAAAGGATACATATCAATGTTATTGGAAGGGGATTACGGAGACATGCCGGAAGGCGCCAAGGAGCCCTTGAAAAATGTTTTTAAGAGCAACGAAAGGCTTGTAAACTTAGTGAATGAATTCTTGAACTTGTCCAGGCTGGAATCGGGAAAGATTGACATAACTTTTACGCCCGTAGCCCTGGATAATCTGATCAGGGACATTGTGAAGGAAATGAAGATCAATGCGGACAAGAAAGGACTGTCTATTACATTAGACATGCCCAAGACTCTTCCGGAAATAATCGCGGACGAGCAGAAAATAAGGCAGGTCATTTTAAACATAGTCGACAACGCCATAAAATACACAGACAAAGGCGGAATCACCATAAGAGCGGAGAAGGAAGGGGCCAAGGAGAAAATAATGGTTTCAGACACTGGAATAGGGATGACCGAAAAAGACATAAACAGCGTGTTTGAAATATTCACCAGGGCGAGAGCTGGCGTCCAGAGCCAGAAAGAGGGGACCGGAGTCGGCCTGTATGTTGCAAAAAAGTTCGTGGAAATGCATAATGGTGATATAAAGATAGAGAGCGAGGGAGCGGGCAAAGGAACAACCTTTATCGTCGAGCTCCCCATTCTAAATAAACATGAAAAGGACGCTAAATAAGGAAACAATTAAAGAAGCGGGAAAGGAAGTGAGCATTTCCGGATGGGTGCAGACCATCAGAGCCCACGGGAAAATAGTCTTTTTTGATTTGAGAGACAGGAGCGGGATACTCCAGGTCGTTTTCATCCCGGGATCCGCAGCTTACGAAGCAATGAAGGAAGTAAAGCCCGAATGGGTTGTAAGGATAGAAGGAATCATAAACAAGAGGCCGGAGAAAATGGTGAATCCCAATTTGGAAACGGGAGATGTGGAGATGGAGGCGAAAGAAATGAAGGTCCTGGCAAAATCAGATCCTATTCCTTTCGATTATACCGAGAGAGACATCCAGGCCACCCTGCCTGTAATATTGGACAACCGGCCTTTGACCATAAGGAACGAGAAGATAAAGGCAGCCTTTAAAGTCGGAGACGAATTGACGGACAGCTTCAGGAAGACTCTGAAATCGGAAGGCTTTACTGAATTCCAATCCCCGAACATAGTCCCGGCAGTGGCGGAGGGAGGAGCCGAGATATTCAAGATTGACTATTACAAGAACAAGGCTTACCTGGCCCAGAGCCCCCAGCTTTACAAGCAGATAATGCTCGGCGCTTTCGAAAGGGTCTTTACCATAGCCCGAGTATTCAGGGCGGAACCCAGCGTTACCACTAGGCACATATCGGAATTCACAAGCTTGGACGTGGAAATGGCTTTTATAGAGTCCTGGGAAGAAGTAATGTCCATGTGCGGAACGGTCATTAAGAACATCGTCAGAGACGTATGGGAAAAGTGCCAGAAGGAAATCGGGCTTTACGGAATGGAAAAGCCGAAACTGGGAGAGGAAATCCCGAAGGTCAAAATGAGGGAAGCCCAGGAAATAATATTCAAGAGGACGGAAAGGGACCACAGGAAAGAACCAGATTTGGATCCGGAAGACGAGAAGGAAATATGCCAGTGGGCTTTGGGAGAATACGGGTCTGATTTCATATTCATAACCCATTATCCTACGAAAAAGAGGCCCTTCTACACTTTTGCCGATCCCAAAGATTCTGATTATACATTGAGCTTTGACCTGCTGTTCAGGGGGTTGGAAATAGTAACCGGAGGGCAGAGGATAAACGATTACGAAAAGCTCACGGCGAATATTAAAAAATGGGGGAATGACGTAAAGAACTTTTCTTTCTATTTGCAGGCGTTCAAATACGGGCTTCCTCCCGAAGGCGGATTTGCAATAGGTCAGGAAAGGATGGTAAAGCAGTTCTTGGGGCTTTCTAATTTAAGGGAAGCTGTCCCGTTCCCGAGGGATATGGAAAGGATAGATTTGAGGCTGTCTCTAAACAAGAAGAAGGATGGTAAAGGAAAAAAAGAAAAAAAATAATTACAGAATAATAATTATCTCTTTTTTGCTGGCCCTGCCGTTCTGGTGGGGGATAAATATCCTGCATGAAACATTGGAGGAGCTTTTTTATCTGAAAGCCGTAACTAGCCTGGAAATGCAGACGGCCAGCATCGTCTTCACCCACGACCCGATCAGGGATTCTAAGGTGGCCGAATTCGGAACGACAGCCAGATCTGCCCTTTCCGTCTTCGTCCCCTTTAAAGGGAAGAACCAGGTGCTTTATGAGAAATCTCCGGACTTGAAGGTTCCCATAGCCAGCATAACCAAGCTGATGACGGCGGACATAGTTTTGAAAAATTACAACCTGCAGGACACGATAAAGGTTTCCCAGGAAGCCATAGATCAGGAAGAAGATTTCGGAAAACTGCAGGCCGGAAAAGAATTCACCGTCAGATACCTCTTGTATCCTTTACTGATGGAGAGCAGCAACGATGCGGCTTTCGCCTTGGCGGATGACTATTCCGGGATGTGGGAATCAAAATTCCTTTCCCTAATGAACTCTGAAGCTGTAGCTTTGGGTATGGAAGACACCGTTTTCTACAGCGTTTCGGGGCTTGATCCGAAAAAGGGCGAAGACCAGAACCAGATAAATATTTCCACTTCTTGGGATATCTTTTCGTTGACCGAGAGCCTTTTAAAAAGAGACCTGGTATGGGAAATCCTCTCCAGCGAGGAATTCTCAGAATACGGCCCTGTCTTGGAGAACACCAACAAGCTGCTGGGCATAGTCCCGGGATTAGTCGGAGGGAAAACGGGGTATACGACCAAAGCCAAGGAATGCATAGTTTTGGTGACGAAAGCGCCGAAGAACAAAGGGTACATAGTAAGCATTATCTTAGGATCAGACGACCGGTTCGGAGAAATGAAAAACCTGGTAAACTGGCTTAAAGTCGGCTATAATTGGTAATCAACATGTATTTTCCGGAAACCGCCATAGACGTAATAAAGATATTCACCTTGGGAACTTTGAGCTTCCTTTTCGCTTTTTGGCTCACCCCTTTTCTGTTAAAACAACTGTACAAATACAAGCTTTGGAGGAAAGAGGTGAGAGACAAAGCGGTGGACGGGGGAGAGCTTCCCTTTTTTAAAAAGTTCCATTCGGAGGGCGAAGTGAAAGTTCCAAGATGCGGAGGAATCCTGGTCTGGGCCAGCGTCCTGATTCTGATTTTTGTTTTCCATCTGATAGCTAAATTTACCGACGTCTGGTGGCTGGATAAATTGGACTTTCTGAGCAGGGGCCAGACCTGGCTTCCTCTCTTCACCCTTGTTTCCGCTTCCTTGCTCGGGCTCGCGGATGATTTGCTCCAGGTCTTCGGAAAGGGAAAATACATAGGCGGGGGAGTAAGCCTAAGAAAAAGGCTGTTCTTAGTGGCCATGATAGGATTAATCGGAGCTTTGTGGTTCTACTTCAGGCTTGATTTCCATACCATACACGTGCCTGGGATAGGAGATTTCGGGATTGACGGCTGGTATATACCGCTTTTCGTCGTGGTGATGCTGGCTATTTATGCCGGAGGAGTGATAGACGGGATAGACGGGCTGGCTGGCGGAGCTTTCATTTATATATTCGGGGCGTTTGCCGGAATATCCCTTTTTATAGGCCAGATTGACCTGGCTGCATTCTGCGCGGTGATAATCGGGGCGCTTCTGGCGTTCTTGTGGCACAACATACCTCCTGCCAAGTTCTATATGGGGGAAACCGGAGTCATGGGACTTTGCGCCACCCTGACCGTCGTCGCTTTCCTTACCGATTCATTGCTCGTCCTTCCTATAATAGCCCTGCTGCTTGTTTTGGAAGCGGCTTCCGTAATATTGCAGCTGTTATCAAAAAGATTCAGAAAGAAGAAGATATTTTTGGCCTCCCCTCTGCACTTGCATTACGAGGCTAAGGGCTGGAAGCCGGAACAGGTGACAATGAGATTCTGGGTCATCGGAATGATAGCTGCCGTAGTCGGGCTTACAATTAGGCTTTTCGGCTAATATGAAACTGGCAGAATTGCAGGAAAAATATCCGAAGTTTTCCTACTCAAGCTATTCTTTTGAAATTTCAGGAAAAGACCTTGGAATTTCTTTTGTTTTCAAAACGGGCGATATTATTTTTAATCCTTCCCTAAAGATTAAAAATGTTCCGGCGGAATTCAATAAGAGGGGACTGGAGAACTTGGTTTTTAATTTAGGGATTGCGGAAATGATAAGCTACTGGAAATCGGCTTCTTCTCCTTTAATAGAAATAGAATGCGGGGAGATCGGCCCGGAACAGAAGAAGTTCTGGAAGCTGGTCATTAAAAAAGGGATGGGGCAATTCTTTTTTGAAAACAAGATAAAGCCTTTCGTTCCGGAAATAGTTTCTTTCGGAAAAAAACTGGAAACTGATGCGGAGAAAAAGAATGAAAGCTACCTCGTCCCGGTGGGCGGGGGAAAGGATTCCATCGTGACTTTGGAAATACTCAAGAAAAGAGAGAAAATCCAGTGCTTTTCCCTGAATCCGACCGAATCAACGATGAAAGTCATGGAGATCGCCGGATGTGATCCCGTGATTGCCGAAAGGAAGATAGATTCAAAGCTCCTGGAACTGAATCAGAAAGGATATCTGAACGGGCACACTCCTTTTTCCGCATATTTGGCATTCCTCGCCGTTTTGGTTGCGAAGGTCTTCAACCACAAGTATATCGCCCTGTCCAACGAAAGGAGCGCAGAGGAGGGGAACGTGGAATACGAAGGGATGGTGGTGAACCACCAGTGGTCTAAAAGCTATGAATTTGAAAAGATATTCCGGGGATACTGCCGAGACTACCTTTCAAGGGAGATAGAATACTTCAGCTTCTTGAGGATGTTTACCGAGCTCCAGATAGCCAGCATGTTTGCCAAGTATCCGCAATATTTCTCTTCTTTCTTAAGTTGCAACGAAGCCCATAAGACTTATTCTGGGACGAAAAAGCCTTCCGGGAAATGGTGCGGAGAATGCCCCAAATGCCTTTTTGCTTTTTTAATACTCTATCCTTTTTTGGACAAGGAAGTTATTTTAGATATTTTCGGGAAGAATTTGTTTGAGGACGAGAAATTAATTCCAGTATTGGAAGGGCTGATAGGGGAAAGGGAGATAAAGCCGTTTGAATGCGTGGGGACGAGGGAGGAAAGCTTGACGGCCTTGAACATAGCCTGGGAAAAGAATAAGCTTATAGAAAAAGGGACGCAGCCCGCTTTGCTCAGATATTTCGAAGAAAAAATACTGCCCAAGATAAAATAGCTATTTTACACAAAGGAGGTGGAATATGACTATAGCAATGACAGCAGATCCGAAAGAGCGCTTGGAGATGCTGAAGGCGATCCTTTATATCTGTTACAGATACGGGCAAGCCGAAGTTATCCTCGCTAATTTCGTCGCCTGCGTCAGAAAGATCCAGAGAGTACCGGCCTTCTACGAATTTGAAAACATTCTGTCGGTTCAGCTGGGCTTAGACCTGGAAACATTGGCTGGACAGGGATACGTGAAATGCACTAACTTTACGCCGTTAGGACGCATTTCCTTCTTGGAGAACCATATATCCTCCGGCAAAGCAGCTGCCCGGAAGCTGAAGGAGGAAGATATCAAGAGCATAAAAGAGACCATAGAATATCTCAATCCGTCCCTCAGGGGAAAATGGCAGGGCCTGAATTGAAAACAGGCCCCTTTCATTTTAAAAAGCTCTATTTTATGCTATTTTTATATAATGAAGATGGATTTCAGGAACAAAAAAATAATGATTTTGGGCTACGGGAGAGAAGGAAAAGACACTTTCCTTTTTCTAAAGAAACACTTCCCAAAGAGCGAATTAGCCGTTGCCGATGCAAACCCGGACCTGAGAACCAAGGAGAAAGCCAAGTTCTTTTTGGGCAAGGATTACCTTTCGCATTTAAAGGATTACGACGTGATCATAAAATCTCCGGGAATACCGTTTAAATCCCTGCCCGAACATATTCTCCCTAGAATCACGACTCAAACGGAATTGTTTTTTGATAACTGCCCGGGCGTAATAGTCGGGATTACCGGAACAAAAGGAAAGAGCACTACCAGTTCGCTTATCTACGAAATACTGAAAGCGGGAGGAAAGAAAGTGCATTTGCTCGGGAATATCGGAACTCCCGTCCTTTCTTTTCTGGATAAAGCAGCTAAGAAAGACATCTTTGTGCACGAACTCTCCAGCCACCAGCTCTACGGCTTGAGAAAGAGCCCGCATGTTTCCGTATTCTTAAACATATTCCCGGAACATCTGGATTATTACAGAAGCTTTAAAGAATACGCCAGGGCCAAGGCGAATATTACTCTGCACCAAAAGAGAGGGGACTATTTGATTTATAATTCAAAAGACAAGCTGGTCTCTTCCTTCTGCAAGAAATCAAAGGCCAGAAAGATTCCGATATTGGGAGAATATTACGAATTAGACAGAAATGCCGCCAGGGAAGCGGCTAAGATATTCAAAATACCTTCCGCCGTTGCAGAAAGAGCGATCAAAAGATTCAAGGGGCTGGAAAACAGATTGGAATTGGTGGGAACTTTCAAGGGAATTACTTTTTATAATGATTCTCTGGCCACAATACCAGAAGCCGCCCTGCTGGCCATAGATTCTTTGGGAAACAACGTGGAAACCGTAATTCTCGGCGGATTTGACAGGGGGCTGGATTTCAAGAAATTGGCCAAAGGAATCATAAAAAGCAGGATAAAGACGCTCGTTCTTTTTCTGCCTACGGGAAGAAGAATCTGGAAAGAAGTGTCCGGCTTGGACAAAAATAAAAAAATAAGGCATTTCTTTGCAAAAAACATGGAGGAGGCGGTAAAGCTGTGTTTTGAAAAAACTGGGAAGGGAAAAATATGCCTTATGTCTCCGGCTTCCCCGAGTTTTGGGATGTTTAGAGATTATAAAGAAAGGGGAGATATGTTTAAAAAATATGTTAAGAGACTGGCTGGATAAAAAAGTTGGGAATCCGGACATGGTGCTTTTGGGCACGACATTGTCCCTGCTCTGCCTCGGGCTTTTGATATTGGCCAGCGTTTCCGCATCCTACTCGTTGAAGTTCGGGGACGACACTTATTTTTTCTTAAAGCACCAGCTGACCAGGGGAATAATCCCGGGGCTTATTCTGGGATATTTAGCTTACAGATTAGACTTAAACAGAATAAGGAAGATAACTCCGATGCTCCTGCTCGCCACTTTTTTTCTGATGGCGCTTGTCTTTATCCCTTTTTTAGGCATGAAAGAGGGCGACGCCGCCAGGTGGATTGTCTTGGGCCCCTTTTCTTTCCAGCCCTCGGAATTACTGAAGCTTACTTTTATTTTCTATCTTGCAAGCTGGCTGGCGGGAAGAAAAAACAAAGAGAATCCTGTTTTCGGAAGGATAGGTGTAAGCCAGACATTCCTGGCTTTCGGGACAATGGCTGCGGTAATAATCCTCCTTTTGTTCTTGCAATCCAATATCAGCACTCTGGGGGTGATAATAACGATCGGATTCTTAATGTATTTTGCCTCGGGGACATCAATCAAGGAAAACCTGCTGATACTTCTTACCGGGGCTGGAGGCCTCCTGCTGCTCATTAAGGTCGCCCCTTATAGGGTGAACAGATTCTTGGTTTTTTTGAATCCCGACCTGGATCCCATGGGAATGGGATACCAGCTGAAACAGTCCCTGATAGCCATAGGGTCCGGCGGAATATTCGGCCTGGGGCTCGGTATGAGCGCCCAGAAGGCGGGATTCCTGCCCCAGACGATATCTGACTCCATTTTCGCCGTATTCTCGGAAGAAACGGGCTTTGTGGGGGCTTTCTTCCTGCTAGCCCTGCTTATTACCTTCTGCTGGAGGGGGTTCTTGGCGGCCAAGCAGTCCAAAGACCCGTTCTTTAAGCTGACCGCTATCGGGATCAGCAGCTGGATAATTGTCCAAAGTTTTGTTAATATTGGAGCAATGATGGGATTAGTGCCCTTAACGGGAATACCTTTGCCGTTCATAAGCTACGGGGGATCGTCAGA
>JBAZFF010000017.1:0-9788 GCA_041653495.1 Minisyncoccota bacterium | reverse complement strand
TCGGCCTTATTGTTATAAACGGCAGCATCAATGGTCTTGCCGTCTTTGCACAAGTAGAAAGCTTCTGATTCCAAGAGGGAGGTGCTCTCCCTGTCGTTAACGTACCAGAAGGCAGCGGCAATGATGATTGCCAAGAGAACGAAAAGAATAAGAGCTTTTTTCATAGTTTTAATTATTAATTGTTTATACGCGCGGAATATTTAATTCAACGATTCCAGCAGCTGGTATACCAGAAAGACCGGCCAGACGAGCGCTTTTAGAAATCCGAGGACGCCCATCCAGAACCCCTCAGCCACGCTGATATAATACACGGCGGCTCCGATAAGCCCTAATCCGTATACTGCGTTTGAACACTGTTTACACATGTTTTTATTATAGCACCAATTCATTGATTTTTGTTGAAATCGCAAATGTCCTTGAAATCGCAAAATCCGCACTGCCAGCCCGGGGTAGGATCAAAGTCGCTGTTCTTTATCCTTTCTATCTGAGATATTATCTTTTCTTTGAGTTTTTCCTTCTCTTTATCGGAACCCAAAAAAGATATTTTCTTTCTGTCATTCAGGTACTCGTAAGTCAGCTCTTTGGGGGCCAGCTTGAATAATTCTTCCGCGGCTATCTGGTAGATCAAAAGCTGCTCTTTGTCTTCCGGCATCAGCTTCTCTTTGGAAGCTCCGGTCTTATAATCTATGATTGATGCTCCCCCTTCCTTCTCGTCTATCCGGTCTATCACCCCGTATAAAGTGTTCCCTCCGATTTTTATATTGAAAGGCATCTCTAAGGCTAGCGCATTGTCTATTCTCAGGATTCTAGGAGGATTCTTTTGAAACTCTTTGTAAAAGTTTTTAACTATTTCCTTTCCCAGCTTGTAGTATTCCTCTTTCTGGGCTTTTGATTCGTACCAGTCCCCTATCCAGTTCTTTTCATAGATATTTAATAAGTCTTCCAGTTTCAGGGTGATTCTTGATTTCTGGACGTTGAACAAATCTGCCTGGCTGCCTCCGTTGGCCGCCCTTAAAAAATCATGGAAAGTGGCATGCATCGTCTTTCCGAAGGAAAACACGGCCTTTCCCTTGATAGGCACCCTCAAGATGAAATTGAACTTATACTGCAGAGGGCACTTTTCAAAAGCGGCCAGCTGGGAGAAAGAGAAGTGGTCCGGAAGGTATAATTTCTCCTTGCTCTTCTTGCTTATTTTGACGGGAGAATCGTTCAGGTCGCTCTTCTTCGCTTTTTTCTCTTCTTTGTCTTTATATCCCATCTCCATCAAGAACCTGGAAAGCTTTTTGCTCCTGGACAGTCCGTAATCTTTGGCGGAAGTGAAATAAAGCCCTTTCTTCGCCCTGGTCATGGCCACATAGCAGATCCTCCTTTCTTCCTGTAAATGGACGTCTCCTTTGGGCTTTATGTCTTTTATCAGCTCTTCCGGAAGGTCTATCAGATCCCCTCTTTCTGCGGTCGGGAACCTCTTATCCACCATGTTTACCAGAAATACATATTTGAATCCCAGGCCCTTGGCTCCGTGAATGGTCATTACCTTTATCATGTCCGGGCCTTCTTCGGGATCGAATTCCAGTTTCCCTTCTTCCCCGGACTCTATTTCAAAGTTCAATTCCTCCATGAAGTTCTTTAAGCTCGGCTCCAGAGAAGCTTCTTCAAATGTCTTGATTCTCTTGTGGAACTGGTTTAAAACATCAAACTGCTCCTTGTCTTCCTTCGCGGTCAGGTACTTTAAATACCCCGAATCCTTCAAAAAAGAAAGGAATATGTCTGAAACGGATTTGTCCTTGCAGAGAGCGGCATGTTTCTTTATGAGGCTCAAGAGAAATTCTATCTTTCCCCTGCTCTTTTCTGAAATTCCAGGGATCAAGGAAATCTCTTCCATGGATTCATAAATGGATTTGGTCTTCTGCTTGGAATATTGGAGGAGCTTTACTATGTCTTGGTATTGGATGTCTAAAAAGGGAAGATTCAATATCCTATAGACAGCTGCGCTCTCGTGGTAGTTGTCCAGCAGTTTGAAATAGGAAATAATATTTAAAACGACAGGTTTTGAATAAAGCCCCCTGGAAGCCAGAAACTGGTAAGGCAGGCCGGCTCTTTCTAAAGCTTTAATAAAGGGATTGGCCGCATTATTGGCCCTGACCAGAATAGCTATGTCGTTGTAAGAAGCGTCTTTGTCTTTCTTTAGTATCTCTACTATCTTTTCTATGGTCTTTCTGACTTCTTCTTCCGCCGTCTTTGCGCTTATATGATCTATTATCCCCTCTTCCTTGTTGTTTGAAATAAGTTTCTTGTCTATCTTATTAACGCATTCCAACCTATCCGGGTCATTCCCTTTTATGAATTTGTAGGCCAAATCCAATATGTTTTGGCTAGACCTGTAGTTCTTAACAAGGGAAATCTGTTTTGCTTTCGGGAAGTCTTTCTTGAATTGCAGGATATTGGAGAAAGACGCGCCCCGCCATCTATAGATTGCCTGGTCATCGTCGGCGCAAACTGTCAGATTATTCTTCGGGGCGGCCACTATTTTTATCAATTCGTACTGGGACCAGTTAGTGTCCTGGAACTCATCCACTAAAACGTATTTGAACTTGCTTCTGTATTTTTCCAGTATGTTCGGCCTCTGCTTGAATAGCTTCAGGCAATAATTGATAAGATCTCCGAAATCCATATAGCTGTTGTCCAAAAGGAGCTTTTGGTAAACGTGGAAGGCTTCTGCCAGCTCCTTTATCCTTTCCGTTTCCTGGGTTTCCGGAGCATCGTCCCTCGTCTTTAAGCTTTCCGCGTATTTCAAGTAATCTTGGGGATATATCTCTTGGTCCTTGCAGTGGGAGAAATGGGAGATCAGCGCCTGAATAAATTTAGTCGGAGCTCCCAGGGGCTTGTAATAATTCAAATTGAACTTATCCAGGTTCTGCCTCATTAACAGCCAGGCGGATGTATTGTCCAAAACCTTAAAATCCGCAGGCAATCCTATGTCTAGGGCGTGGTCTCTCAATATCCTCTCGCAGAAGGAGTGGAAGGTTGAAACCCATAAGTCCACGTATCCGTAAGGAAGCAGGGTATCCACCCTTTCCTCCATCTCCCCGGCTGCTTTTTCGGTAAAAGTGACAGCCAGTATCTCTTCGGGCTTGGCCAGCCCCTTCTCTATCAAATAAGCTATTCTCTGGGTTATTACCGTAGTTTTGCCCGTTCCGGCTCCGGCCACTATCAAAAGAGGGCCCTTTTCGTGGACCACCGCTTCTCTCTGCTCCTTGTTCAGCTTATCGAGGTTGAGATCCATCTTAGAGAGATTTAATGTTCTTAACTATCTCCGGAAAGTTTTTCTGGATAAAATGCCCTTTGTTCTTGTATAAAGATAATTTTGCTTTAGGCAAAGACTTCTTGTACTCTAGAGCGTCTTTATAAGGGACTATAGAATCATCCTTGCTCTGGTAAAGGAATATATTCTCAGCTTGGTTTATCTTATTCAAGCTCTTCGGAAGATTAAAGTCTCCTAATATATCCCCCTTTCCGTGTTCTTTAAATGGGGCTGCCACCAAGAATACGGCTTTTATCTTTCTGGGGAATTTGTTTTCCGCCAGATATTTGGCCAAAAAGATCCCGCCTAATGAATGTCCTAAAAGCATGACGTCTTTCCTCAAGAACGGCACTAATTTATTGAACCATATCTTCCATTCTTTATACCTGGCATTATCGGGGCTCGGCATCCTCAAGTTAATGACTTCAAACCCTTTGCCTAAAGCTTCCGGCAAGTTCTCCCTCCATATTTTCATCCTGGTTCCTTCAAAATAAAGCTCTTTCTTTTTAAGATAAGAAAGATATTCTTTGTAGTTTCGGAAGGAATCCCCTCCTCCCATGCTCACAAGCTGTTTCTTCATGTTGTTTTAGTTCGGCCAAAGCTTCTTGATTATTTCTTATAAATAGATATGTCCTTCTTATCTCTAATAACGAAGTATGTGATCGGGCTTATCGCAAGGAGAGAATGGACCCTCTGCTTCGGGAACAATATTGAAACCGCCTTATTCTTAAGATTGAACAACTTTTCTTCCTTTCCCAGCTTAATTATTAATTTGCCACTATCAATAACAATGAATTCATTCGCTCTCTTATGAAAGTGCGTCTTTATTTCTGTCCCCTTTCCCAAAGAATGTTTAAGCAAAATATAGTCTTTGTCTCTCTTAATCGTACCGTCTATGGCTTCCGCTAAATTTTTATATTCCTTTATCTTCATAATTAAAACTAGGAAGCATCTGATTGTAAATCTCCATACAATCTTCAGTTTCCAAAGCAATCTGAACTGTTTTATATTTCAACTGGCCGCTGGTCTTTTTATTATCAAAATATGCAATGGGCAAGGAAGATTTCTCTTGCCCGTCAAAAGTCCGGTAAACCCAAGTCGTTCTGTATCCAAGCAGCCCGCTGGCGGTCTCGACGGGTTCAATAGAGTCTAATCTTTCATAATTCTGTATCTCGACTGCCGCTGCTCTTTGGACATAATCGTAAAATGGAGTGTTATATTCATTCTCTGCCGTCCCCCTGGCGCTAACAACGATGCATTCGGATGCTACCCCGTCTGCGCTGTTCAACGGTCGGAATCCCGCTCCTGTTTTTGTATCCGGAAACTCCCTGAAGGTCCAAGTGCTGGGATAATCTATGCTGTAGCCGAAATCTTGGTTTATATAAGTCTGCCAAGAGGTGCTTTTAATAGCGAAGGTTGTATCGCTCTCATCGGAAATAGGATCGGTGACAGGGATTGAAGCATAGCTGGTTATGCCTAATACGTAGTTTCCTTCAGGATACATATTGGAAATATGCCAATCCATGCTGCCCGTATTCTCTAAATTGATAAAGATAATCGGGTCAAACTCCTGGCCGTCCGCGGGCAATGGAGGCGGAGCTATTCTCCTGATATTGATAGCCACCTTATCGTCTGCAGGGATATTCTTTGTTTCCCATTTTATAGTATAAACAGAGCCTTCTTCTAAAACCTCTCCTCCGTTGGGAGAAATAAGAGCGATGGAAGGCTGGCTGCTTACATTGAATTGCCAATAAATAATGCATCCCAGCGCTATCACAATAGTTATAATCAGAATCTTTTTCATAAGCCCTACATAAATAGTTCTTTTCTAATAAACCTAGAGAGGGCATAAATTGTGCTGATTTCAAACGATTTCTTCCTAGGAATCAGATTCTTAGTGAAGAAACCGACTGCGCCGTCTTTTTCTTTCGTATTTCTCAGTCCTCTGACTTCATCCATCACCTCTCCTAATTCTTTGCCATTCTCCACTCTTTTGACAATTCTCTCTGGCATTAAGAGCCCGCCCCCTCTGCTTATGCCCCATATGCCGTTCTTATCGACAATCGCTACAATTCCAGTTAGGAAGGTTCCGCCTTCTTTCTTCTCAAAACCCCCCTCAAGCCCGACACTAAAATCTGCCCTTAATATCTTAATAGCGTTTTTTGCTCTATTTCTGGCTCCCCTTAGAGCTTCTTCAAAACTCATCGGCATATTGGAAACGCCCGAAGATACTGAAACCCCGACGACTTCACAATCGCCAAAAACCTTTTTAAAGGCATCCTTAACTGCATTAACTTTAACTGGGTTCTTTGAGCCGACAACTATTTTCATATTATTTTATTCTAACAAAAAACCGCCTAAAAGGCGATTCTTTTAATTATAGAACGATATTAGGGGCCTTGAAACTTTTTGGAAAATCATTATAATAATATATAGAATTAGCATATTTAAATACTGAGAAAATAAAGGAGGAAATACAGTGAATATATGTATGGCGCAGATCTCGTTTTCTGCTGGCGAATGGATAGGTATAGGGATTCCTATTGTGCTAATAATCATAGGATTAATAATAGCTCCAACAGTAAGGCCTTATTTGATAGGAATTTTGTGCCTATTTTTAGGAATCCTCTCTATTCCTATCCTATTTTGTGGTTTTCCGGGTATGAGGGACCTTCATAAAATCCTCATAACAGGTGGATTATTACTACTATCGTTCATACTATTCGGAGGGTTGTTTGGGGGAGGAAACGGAGGCGACGGAGATTCTTCCGACAAGATATTGGAGAAGATAAAGAAGCTAATTAAAAAATAAGGGGTTCAACGCAAAGTACTAGAGAGCATTCTCTAGTACTTTTTATTTTTTACAATATAAAGGTGTTGGTCATAAAGGGGGCTTTTGCTTGTCTTCCTCTTGTAGTTAGAGTATCTCGTTGGAGTTTACCAGCACCCCTTCCTTGGCCAGCATCTCTACTAAAATTTATTTGTCCGTATTCTTTCATGAAGTCCACTTTTTTATCCTGACCAGGGATTAGATCAATTAAAACTTCAACTATCTCTTTACAAATTTCAAGAGCCTTTTTATCTTTATCAGTTAATTTGTCGCGCGAAACTGTATTTTGACTTGGCATTTTTTTATTATATTAAATCTAACAGATAGAATAAATATGGGGCGTCTCGGTCTCCCTCGATACTATAGCTAATAACCTACTTTGGAACCTTTCTTTTCAAAACAATAAAGTATCAAATTTGAAACTAAAAGAGCCATATTCTTTTATGGCCCAATCGACTAAACCGACTACTTTAATTGAAATGCTGTGAGCCCCGGTCTGGAACCAAGTCTTTAGAGGGAAAATCAGACGATTTCCAGCTTCCCTGCTAATGTGTCTCGGTCAGGCTCTTATTAGACTATTTTAACACAAAATGAGACAAATGAGACAGTAGAAACGTATATAGCAGAATGTCTCATTTCTAATAATTAATAATAAGAAAATACTATGGGTTTATCTTTAAGCCTAGATTTTAACTATGCCTCTTATTAATCGCTAAATTTAGTATCTTATTTCTAATTTTATAAGTATTGCCGTGCCCCAAGAGCCCGAAATAAGAATTCAACGTCGCAGAGTTATAATCACTATCTTTAATTCTCTTAATCGCCCTTAATCTTGTAGTATTCCTTATAATCCTGTGATTAAAAAAATGTTTCCAGCCCAAAAAATCCATGCCCGATAATAACGTCTTTATGAATATTTTATCGGGATGCAAAGTGAGCTTTAGTTTAATCCGCAGGAAGTCCCCTATCGGGCCTATTTTATTCTTTAGATCTTCTTTGTTCTCCGACAGAATGACAAAATCATCCGCATATCTGATATAGTATTCTATCTTTAGTTTATGTTTTACAAACTGGTCGAATTCGTTCATGTAGACATTGGCGAAAAGCTGGGAAGTCAAGTTACCGAGAGGCAGGCCTGTGCCGTATTCTACAGAGCGGAAACTGAATATTATTTCTCGTAAAAGACAAATGATATCTTCGTCTGGTATATATTTTCTAAGAATTTCCAATAATATATCTTGGTCAACACTGGCAAAAAACTTTTTGACATCGCCCTTCAAAATCCAACAGGTTTTCGTATTATTTTTAGAAACAATGCAGGCGAAAGAACGGAACCGATTAAGCGACTTGTGCGTGCCCCTGTTCTTCCGGCAAGAAAAAGAATCCGAAATAAATATTCTATCAAAAAAAGGATACAATAATCTATAGGCCGCATGGTGCAAAAGCCTATCTCTGACACTTGCCTTATGAATAGTCCTTGCCTTCGGGTCTTTTATTTTAAAACATCTGTAACCGCCATGCTTATATTTATGATTGATAAGATCTCTGTGCAGTGATAAAATATTATTCATCAGGCACAATGAGAATTCTTGGACATCGGGTTTATTCCCCTTGCCCCTTAGAAATTCCCGCCAAGCTTCCAGCAAATTATCAGCATCCGCAATATCTTCAAACTTATGACCCAATTGAATTTTCATAATCAAAACAACGGAGCTACTAACCACCCCGCGGGTCAGTTTAGCTTAAATTTGATTCAAAAACTGGTTCAGACCTACAAACTATGGCATGAATTTTTGTCTGATTTCCCAAAAGATTCTCGTTATACTATAGGAACAAAGATTGATTCCTTATTTCTGGAAACAATTGAACTGATAATGAGGGCGGCTTATTCAGATAAAATAGAAAAGCTTATTTCTTTAAAAGACGCCTCCGTAAAATTAGATTTATTGAAATTCTTTTTGCAGATAGCCTGGGAAATAAGATCATTGGATAATAAAAAGTACATTCAGCTTTCCGAAAGACTGGATGAAATCGGAAAAATGCTTGGGGGCTGGATTAAGGTTTTAAAATAAACCCGCCTCTAAATGGACGGGTAGAAAAATAAAGAGAGTTGCAAGGAAGACGGAAGATCCATAGGTTGTCAGGATTCCAGACATTGTCAGGATTACTCAAATTGCTGTTGAGCCACAGATCAGAATCATTGTGCTTCACATTGAACACGTTCAGGTTGCCGTCTGAATCGGTAATGTATAAAACGCCTTCTAAACCACTGCCCCTTGAATACTCTCTGGGCTGTATTTTATCCGGTATCTAAAATACCCTGACGCCTTATACCAAGTATCTTTATTTTTGGAAATTATCGATGACACTCTCGGAAGCCTTAGCCACCGAAACTCTGCATTGCGATAATTCAGGAATTCGGCCGTCCGAAGCCGTAACCGCGAACAGATTAGCCTACTATCCAATCTTAATAATAATCCGTTATTGCAAAATATAAAAGCCCGCTCTTGTTTCGTAATATGAGAGCGGGCTTTGTCGTCCAAGGAACAAGAGAATGAGTTTCCAAACAGGAACCAAATCTCCAAGAGTCCAAGAACTTTTTTACTTGCAAGGAAGACGGAAGATCCATAGGTTGTCAGGATAACAGACATCGTCAGGATTACTCAAATAGCTGCTGAGCCACAGAGAAGAATCATCGCGCCTCACATCGAACACGCTCAGGTCGCCGTCTGAATCGGTAATCGGTTCCATTCCTACGAGAATCCACTCATTGTTCGGCTGGTCCTTATATTGCAGACGCAATTGAGGACCAACTTCAGGCGGACAGAGTTCTAGACCGAACTCTTTGGCACGATCGTAGATCTGGTCTCGTCGGGCACCTTTTTCGAAACCGAGTTCAGCAACTGTGACCCTGACTAAATCAACTTCTGTTGCCTCGGTAGCCGCTGTAAAAGCGAGTTTCCCTAAGATATAGTTGGCCCAGTCGCTGATTTTGAATCCGTTGTCCTTAAGGGACTTGCGGAAATCATCAGCAGTCTTGAAGCCAGTGCCGAGTTTGACGGTCTTCCAGATTTCAAACTTTCGTTCAATTTCTCTAACCACCAGCTCGCCCGACAGGAATCGTCTCATCCCGTCTGCACCTCCCAATTTGTTGATAACCGCCTCCACTTGCCCCATGGTAACATTTCCGTATTTCATTTTTTTCTCCTTCTTTCGGCTGTTTGCCGAAAATTTGCCTCTTCCCGAGGTTTTGGGGCCATAACCGTAGTCATAGCCAGAAATTACCGATTAATCAGCAACTTTTGGCTATGACCACGATTCGCAAGTAAATAATAAAAAGAGCTAATATTATGTCTTATATTATACACTATCTTTTTATTTTGTCAAATCAAAACCCAAAAATAACCATTCTAGAAAACGACTTGTTCAAGATGACAACTTAACGATTTAGGGCTTATATCCGTTATGGAGCCTAGATTTGAACGCATTTCAGCCACTCTATAGCGGTTCGAATCCTGGACGAGTGACGTGTCCTGGATGCGAACTTTTTTCAAAGAATGTGAAAAGCGACTCAGTCACTCGGCGTGTAATGTGTTGGCTGTGAGCCCCGGTCTAGAACCGAATCTTTAGAGGGAAAAACAGACGATTTACGGCTTC
>JBAZFF010000016.1:0-10092 GCA_041653495.1 Minisyncoccota bacterium | reverse complement strand
CAAAGGTGGGGAGGTTCATTGGGAACGAGATGATGAGGAACATTATCGGCCAGTCTAAATCCGGGTTTGATCTGGGAAAAGTAATGGACGAGAAAAAGATATTCTTAGCCAATCTTTCAAAAGGAATGACCGGAGAGGTCAACAGCTCTTTGTTGGGGCTGATTCTTGTTTCCAAGATGCAGATGGCTGCGATGAAGAGGGCAAGGGTGCCGGAAGAAGAGAGAAAGGATTTCTATCTTTACATAGACGAGTTCCAGAACTTTACCACCGACAGCATCACGACAATCCTCTCTGAAGCCAGAAAGTACAGGCTCAATTTGGTTCTGGCCCACCAGTACATAACCCAGCTGACCGAACCGATCAGGAATGCGGTCTTGGGAAATGTCGGCACTATAGGCGCTTTCAGGGTCGGGGCGGAAGACGCCCAGTTTCTGGAAAAGCAGTTTGAGCCGGAGTTTTCCAGGATGGATCTTGTTAATATTGACAATTTCAACTTTTGTGCTAAAATAATGATAGACAATAAAGTATATCCGCCCTTTAAGATGCAGACGATAATGCCTGCAAAGGGGAATCCAAAAATTGTAGAACCGATCAAGAAATTAGCCAAGCTAAAATATGGCAGGCCTAAAGAAGAAGTCGAGGCCGAAATAAACCAAAGATCAAACTTATGATCAGAGAAAAATTTTCTGAAATGCTTAACAGCGAAAAAGGGGGGAGTTTTAACATTGAAAATAAGCCGAGGGGAAAGAAAGCGGAAACGGGAGAACAGCCTTCCATAGAAAACCTCCAGGAGGTTTTGAATTATATAGGTAAGAAATCCGGGGAAAAGCCGGAAGTAGACAGAGTCAAAATAGGCGAAAGGGAAGTGCCGATAACACACGAGGATATAAAACTGGAGAAGTTTACTGAAAGGCTGAATGAGAGGGGGCCGATTAAGCTGGGTGAAGAAGAATCTCCAAAAGAAGAGCTGCATGTGGAAGATATTGAATCCGTCTGGAAAGAGATAGACAAGGCGTATAAAGGAGAGGCAGAAAAGACGGAAGAGCCTTACCTAGAAGGATCTGAGTATGAAGAACAGGCAAAAGCCAGGGAAGAGGCGAGGGTTGTGAATTATAGAAAAGGAGAAGAGCCGGAGAAAGCCCCGGAATCTTATTCTGAAACTCAAGAAGAGATACAGGACCGAATCAAGAAAGCGAGGACCGAAGGCGGCCAGAAGCTCAATGAGGGAGAAAGGCAAGCTATAGAGAGAGATATGCTCCTGGATAAATTGGGTTACTCTATAAAATACGAGGGAGGGCTAAAAGGAGCAATGAGAGGATTCTTCACCGGCAAAGAAAAAGCCAGAATTTCGAGAGAAGACGGAACTCTGATTAAAGAAGGCGGAAAGCCCGTGGAGTTTAAGGCCAATTGGATGTGGAGATATCCCGGGGAAGAAATGCTGGGGTTTTTGAGAGGTGAATTAGGAAAGTCAGAGGAGGGAGAGAAGGAACACGGTAAAGAAGAACCCAAGGAATCTCCCAAAGCAGAACCATCAAAGGAAGAGGTTAAACCGGCTCCCGAAGAGAAATATACAAATTGGCAGTTGAAGGAAGATGTCGCCGAGTCCACAAAGCCCGGCAGCACGACCGTTAGAAGCTATAAGAAATTTGAAAAACCAAAGAGGAATTTAGAAGAGAAAAAGGCGCCCGAAAAGAGATGGGAGGGGATTGATTTTAAAGAAATGGAAAGAAAGGGGGCTTTTGCTGAGATAGGGAAACTGAGCGTGGAAAAAGACTCTTCCAAGATTGCGGAAATAATTAAGAAATACAGGCCGGCTGGTTTTGATCTGCCGGCTGACACGGAAAAACTGATCAGGCAGTATGATTATAAGAGTCCCGATATTTTCAAGTTCCAATATACCAAAGGTGGGCAAGAGACACTCAAAAAGTGGCTGGCCCTTTTCCTTACCGACATACGATACAAAGACAGGGCGGAAAAACTGAGGAAAGTAGAATTGCCCGGAGAGAAAAAGCAGGCGGAAAAGAAAGAGTTTGAGGCGGAATCAATATTGCCCAAGGAAGAGATAATAAAGAGAGCGAAAGAATATGTAGACAAGATAGATAAAGGTGGAAGGTCCACGGTCATGCCAATCATCTTAAAACAGTTCCTTATCTTGGAAGGAATGGACAGGAAAAAAGTTAACAATATGGATGCGAATGACTTGATCGATAATTCCAGAGAATATCTGTATCCGGAGAAAGCAGCAGAGGCAGAAGTAAAGAAACAGCCCAAAAGCACTGTGAAAGAGGTGCCGGAGGAGAACGAGGAAGATGTGCCGGAAGACATACCGGGAGGACACAAGATCAATGAAAAAGAGAAAAGAGGCAAGAGAATCCAGACCGAGAAGAAAAAGAAGAAAGAGGCTAAAGAGTAGACTTGACGGAAATTTGCGAATTATCTAACATTTACATTGTGGGCATATTGTCCGCAAATAAGTTCTTTCTATATCCCTGTCGTTAGACGGGGCGAGTCCTTAATTAAGTTTGAAGATTCGCCCTGCTCTTTAAAGACGTCGTTTTAGTAAATACTAATTTATTGGAGGGAAAAGTGACAGTTACTGCAACCAAAGGGAGATCAAAGAAATCAACGAATCCCAATAAAAGGTGCGACCGATGTTATGCTGATGCCAGCATACTGCAGAGCGGCGGGTGGGGAAAGTGCCACTGCGGCGCTCTGATCCACGGCAGGAGTGGTTATACAACGACTATTATCGATTCGAAGCAGAAAGAGGTGATCTTAACGAACCTCAAAAGCAGGGGTGTAGTCTTAATCACTCTGTAAAATCCATCCGGTAATTAGTACTCTAAGCTAGGGTCATCTTTTATGGTGACCCTCTTTTTCTTGACAAACATTTATGCTACTATACCTACAGTTTAAAGAGGGGAGATGGTCGGAAAGGAGGTCTCATGGCCCCAGCCACGAAGGAAGAAAAGCTAAAATGGCTGAAAGAATTGGTATACAGTATGTATGATTTCCGTACCAAATATACGGCATATATAAAGGCCAAAGAAAAAAAGGATAATACGGAAACTTTAGAAGCGGAATACAATGCCGCGGATGAAAAAGTGGCAACTGTAGAAGAGGCGGGCGAAGGTCTCGGCGTGGATATATCCAATCTGAACCGCCAGATCATAGATCTGACCAAGGAGAATAGGAATCCGGAAGAAATATATTCGATTTTAAGAGAGAAGATAGAATAGACCATCTCCCTTCTCTCTATACGGTCCCATCGTCTAGAGGCCCAGGACGCCAGGTTCTCATCCTGGTAACAGGAGTTCGAATCTCCTTGGGACCGCAATCAGCGCTATTCGGCGCTTTTTGTTTTCCTTCATTTAAATTATAATGGAGCAATGACTAAAATCTTCTGGCACAATTTATCATTGGAAGAGGTACTGGGGATCTTTAATACGGATACGGAAAAGGGGCTTTCCGAGAAGGAAGTTTTTACAATACGGGACAGGACGGGATCGAACGTATTGCCCGAGGAGAAGGCAATTCCAGAATGGAGGCTAATGCTCGAACAGTTCCGAAGCCCGCTCATTTATATTCTATTGATTGCGGGGATCATAACTTTGATATTAAAGGAAGTGACGGACAGTATTGTTATTTTCGGAGCGGTTGTCCTGAATACCTTTGTTGGTTATTTCCAGGAGAATAAGGCTTCAAGAGCGCTGAAAGAGCTGAAAGGGATTGTGAAATACGAGGCCAAGGTTCTGCGGGGCGGGACAGTGCGCATTGTTGATTCTTCGGAATTGGTTCCCGGAGACATAATATTATTGAACCCCGGGGAGAAGGTGCCCGCCGATGCGAGAGTGATAGAGAGCCATAATCTAAAGGCCAATGAAATGTCTCTGACCGGAGAATGGCTTCCCGCCAACAAGAAGGAAGAGGTGGTGGCCAGGGAGACGCCGCTGGCAGGCAGGGTTAACATGCTCTATATGGGAACCGTGGTGGAAGACGGAAAGGGAAAGGCAATCGTCGTTGAAACGGGAGACTCGACCGAAATAGGCCGCATCGCATCAATGGTCAAGCGAACAAAAGAGGAAAAGACGCCCTTACAAAAAAGACTGGCCAATTTCAGCGTGACAGTAGCCTTTCTGGTGTTTTTAATAGCCATTTTTATTTTTGTAGAAGGAATCATTACCGGGAACAGCTTTGTGGATATGTTTACGATGTCCATAGCCGTAGCGGTTTCCGCAATCCCGGAAGGGCTGCCTGTGGCCCTGACCGTGATTTTGGCTTTGGGCATGCACAGGATTCTAAAGAAGAAGGGATTAGTCAGAAAGATACTGGCCGCGGAAACTTTGGGGAGCACTTCCGTGGTGGCTTGCGACAAGACCTGCACTCTGACCGAAGGGAAAATGAAAGTGTCCGAGATATTCGCCGTTGACGGCAGGCAAGCAACGAAAATAACGATGGTAAAGACAATGGCTTTGTGCAGTGAAGCTTTTGTCAAGAATCCCGAGGATACCAGGGAAAACTGGGTCTTGTACGGCAGGCCCACTGACAAAGCTTTATTGCAGGAGGTTTTGGAATGGGGGATGGACGGAGAGGAAATAGAGAAGAAAGAGAAAAGGGTTGATGAAATAACTTTTAGCGCATCAAGGAAATATGCGGCTTCCCTCAACAAAGCTGGAAAGAAGCATAACCTTTATGTCATGGGCGCTCCGGAAAAGATAATCCGCTTTTCAAAGCTGGAGGCAGGGCAGTCGGCGGAAATAGAAAAAAAGATCCAGGAACTTGCCCAAAAAGGATACAGAATAGTGGCCATGGCGGCAAAGACGATCATAAGGAAGCTTCCTGACGATTTCAAGCTGGAATCGGAAATAAAAGATCTAAAGTTCAACGGGCTGGTGGCCATGGAAGACCCTTTGCGGAAAGACGCCAAGGAAACCGTAAGAATGGCCATTAAGGCGGGCATGAAAGTCATCATAGTCACCGGAGACCACATGCTTACGGCAAAGAATGTCGCCGAAAAGCTGGACATTAAAATAAAGAAAGAGAATATTCTAGACGGAGAAGAGCTGAATCTGATGTCCGACAAGGAATTGGATAAGAGACTCAAGGATATAAAGATTTATGCCAGAGTGGAGCCGAAGCACAAGATGAGAATAGTCCAGGCCTGGCAGAGGATGGGAGAGGTGGTGGCAATGACCGGGGACGGGATTAACGATGCCCCGGCCCTAAAAAGAGCCGACATCGGGATTGCAATAGGCTCGGGCACGGAAGTGGCAAAGGAAACCTCAGATTTGGTTTTATTGGACGACAGCTTTTCCATAATTCTGGCAGCGGTAGAAGAGGGGAGGTCTATTTTAGACAACATAAGGAAAGTGATAACTTATTTATTGTCGGACAGCTTTACGGAAGTGATCTTGATTACGGGAGCATTGGTCACGGGATTCCCTTTGCCGATTATCCCCGTCCAGATATTGTGGATTAATCTGGTTGAGGACGGATTGCCCGATATTGCCCTGGCTTTAGAACCCAAAGAAAAGGATCTGATGGAACGCAAGCCGGCGAGCCAGAATGCTCCTCTGCTCACCAGCGAAATGAAGTACATTATATTCATAGTCGGGATATTCACCGATCTGATTCTTTTGGGGCTGTTCTTCTGGCTGTATAGCCAAAGCTATGAATTGTCCCACATCAGGACCATTATTTTTGCGGCCCTGGGAAGCAGTTCGCTGCTTTATGTGTATTCCTTCAAGAGTCTGAGGAAGAGCCTGTGGCAGATAAATCCCTTTTCAAATAAGTTTTTGACCGGAGCGGTGGGGATCGGAGCCTTAATGCTTCTATTGGCAATATATTTTCATCCCTTGCAGATTCTCTTGGGCACCGTTCCTTTGAATTCTTTGGAGTGGCTGATAGCAATAGGTTCCGGGGTTTTGGACATACTTTTAATAGAGGCCGTAAAATGGTATTTTATTATAAGGCATAAAACATGATTCCATATATTTTATTATTCCTACTTTCCTGCGGCATTTTTTTTGTTTCCGGCCAGTGGCTCTTGAATGCCATAGTCAGGATGGCTACGTACTTGGGATGGAGGGAATTCGTCATCGCCTTTATCGTAGTGGCCATAGCCACTTCTCTGCCTAATCTGTTCGTAGGAATCACTTCCGCCCTGCAAGGCATTCCGGAATTGTCCTTCGGGGACGTTCTTGGAGGAAACCTTTTTGACCTGACCGTAGCCGTGGCAGTAGCCGCTCTGTTTGCCAAGGGATTGCCGGCGGACAGCAAGATGGTGCAGACCTCGGCCATGTTTACGATGATGGTGGCTTTGGCTCCTTTGTTTTTGATATTGGACGGAACATTGGGAAGGGGAGACGGAATGGTTTTGATAATGTTCTTCCTTACCTACATGATCTGGCTTTTCTCAAAGAAGGAAAGGTTCTGCAAAACGTACGAAGGGGAAAGAAAGTCCATACTGAAGGACTTCAAGAACTTTCTGAAAGATATGGGCAGGATAATTTCGGGACTGGTCTTTTTGCTGATTGCCGCCCAGGGCATAGTTCTTTCCGCAAAGTATTTCTCCATGGCTTGCGGGCTTCCCATAGGCCTCGTCGGAATCTTAATAGTCGGAGTAGGCAGTGCTCTTCCTGAAGCTTATTTTGCGACTATTGCCGCCAGGAAAGTTCAGACCTGGATGACGCTGGGGAACATAATGGGTTCGGTGATTATTGTCGGAAGCTTGGTTCTGGGAATAGTGGCTTTAATAAATCCGATAGAAATAACGGACTTCTCTCCCTACGCGATAGCCAGGTTCTTTGTCGTTTTAGCCGCAATATTCTTCTTTTCCTTCGTCAGAACGGGCAGGAAGATCGTCGTGAAGGAAGCTTTGTTCTTATTGTTCTTGTATGTTTTTTTCGTATTCTTGGAGATAATCGCTCAATAAAAAAGGTTGATTTTTCGATAAAGTCTGTTAATATATCCCTATGGAGTTTTTCGTTGAAAATATGGGCTGGATAGCCTTATTTATAATGGTAATAGCGGCCGCTTTTCTTTTTGCCAGGAAATCCAAGACCGACGAGAAGCAGTCCGAATCCATACTGAGCTTAGAGAGGAGGCTTACGGATCTTATAATCGGCCAGTTGAAGGAGATGAGGACTTCCCAAGACGGCGTTTCCAAGGTGATGAACGAGCAGATAAGCTCTTTCACCAAGGAAGCCACCCAGATAAAGGAAGAGCTCAAACAGGTGGAAGACAGAATGAAAGACGTTTCTTCTTTCCAGGAGATCTTTAAAGCTCCTAAATTAAGAGGGGAATGGGGAGAGGCTTCTTTAGAGCACGTGATATCCCAGCATTTTCCTTCAGAGCTTTACCAATCTCAATACTCTTTCGCTTCCGGAGAGAAAGTGGATCTGATCGTCAAATTGCCCAACGGGAAATTATTGCCCATAGATTCCAAATTTCCTTCGGAAAGCTTCAGCAGGATGGCGGGATGCCAGAGCGCAGAGCGGCTGGCTCTCCAGAAGCAGTTTGCGGAAGACGTAAAGAAGATGGTGGACGACATCTCTTTAAAATATATAATTCCTGCGGAGGGGACTGTGGATTTCGCCCTAATGTACGTTCCCGCCGAAGCCGTTTATTACGAGATAGTGAACAACATAGGAACGGACATCACTTCCTATGCCATGTCAAAGAAAGTCATTCTTACCTCCCCCAATACCATTTATCTTACTTTGAGGACTATAGAGCACTGGTTTAGGGACACCCAGATATCGCGTCAGACGACGGAGATATTAAAGAGGTTGTCTAAAATCAGCCAAGATGCTACAAAGTTAATGGGAGATTTCAAGAAACTGGGGAGCCATTTGAGGAATGCCGTATCTTCCTACGACGATTCGGAAAAAAGATTAAACATGTTTTCAGACAAGGTCGAGAAGCTATTAGAAGTAAAAGAAGCAAAGAAATTAAAATAAAATGTTGGCAGTAATAAAAACAGGGGGAAAGCAGTACTTGGTTTCGCCCGGAGACAAAATTAAAATAGAGAAGCTGGAGAAGAAAGAAGGAGCGGAAGTGAGCTTTGATGTCTTGATGGTGGAGAAAAACAAATCTGTTGAGATCGGAAATCCCAAAGTGAAAGGCGCTAAAGTGATTGGAAAAGTATTGAAACAGGGGAAGGCGGACAAGATTATAGTAGCCACTTATAAGCCTAAAACCAGGCAGAAAAGGAAAGCGGGCCACAGGCAGCCCTTCACCGAGGTGGAGATAAAGGAAATAACGCTAGAGTAAAATAATACACCGACTTACGTCGGTGTTTTGTTTTGCTCGGGGAAAAGTTTGATAAAAGATAACATCTTCTCCATTCCATTCGTATTGTTCATGAGCTTGAGAATGTCCGCTACGTAGGAATTTCCCGCCGCATTAAGCTTTACTTCGAGTTTCAGCATGGGTAAAGCCTTCTTTTCGGGTGTATCTGCCTTTGTGAGCGGTACTTCTATGACCCTTATTCCGAGTTTTTTTGCCGTCGCCGCCAGCTTCTTTTGTTCGCAATAATTGCCTTTGAGAACATAAAGTCTGGCATTCGTCTTCCATCCTTGCATCGATTCCCTCCTTATTATTCTGTATTGTTAAATTAGTGCTTTTATTTCCTATTGTCAAACGCAGAAGAGAGAGTCTCTTCGTCCGAGTATTCAAGTTCCGCCCCTACGGGCAGCCCTCTTCCCAAGCGGGTTATTCTTTTATTCAAGGGCTTTAGCAGTCTTTCCAAGAACAATACCGTAGCTTCTCCTTCCGTGGTTGGGTTTATGGCTAGTATTATTTCCTTAATCTCCGATTCCTTCGCCCTCCTTGAGAGTTCCTGCGTCCTTATTTTCTTTGCGTCGGTCTTCTTTAAAACGGGAATCGTCCCTCCGAGGATGAAATATAATCCCTTGTAGTTCTTGGTCTTCTCTATTGCTTCTAGGTCGGGCTCCTTTTCGACAACGCATAAAATAGACCTGTCCCTGGTCTTGTCATCGCATATTCCGCAGATATCTTTTTCGCCTTCGAAAGGATTGAAGCAGAGTATGCAGAGCTTTATCTTCTCTTTGAGTTCTCGGATGTTTATTATCAATTCTTTAACTTCCTGCCCGGGAAGCCTTATTAAATAATAAACAAACCTGGCTGCGGTTCTGGGGCCTATAGTCGGGAACTTAGAAAAAGCAGTAATTAGCTGCTGGATTATTTGAGATGTCATTTATTCTTGGTTGTATCCTTGCTCTAAGCTTCTGAAAGAGACCCTGGCTTCGTCAAAGTAAAGATTCACCGATCCCACCGGCCCGTTCCTGTGCTTGGCGATTATTATTTCAGCCATGTTTTTGTTCATGGAGTCTTCGTTATACCTGTCTTCCCTGTGGATGAACAGAACGACATCGGCATCCTGCTCTATGGCTCCCGACTCCCTCAAATCCGAGAGTCTGGGCTTCGGAGGCATCCTGTGTTCTACGGACCTGGACAGCTGGGACAGGGCCAAGACGGGAATATTCAGTTCCTTGGCCAAAAGCTTCAATGATCTGGAAATCTCGGTCATCTGCTGGACCGGAGCCGCATTTACGTTTTCAGGCTCCATCAGCTGCAAGTAGTCTACGATTATCAAGTCCAGTCCTTTTTGGGCCTGTAGCCTCCTGGCCATGGCCCTCATCTTCAATACTTTGGTCCCCACTCCGTCGTCTATGTAAATATTGGCCCTGGATAAGATATCCAAGGCGTGCCTCATATTATTGAAATCCTCGTCCACCAGGTTGGCTCCCGTCCTCATCTTCCACAAATCAATTCCTCCCTGTTCCGCGATCAGCCTGTCTATCAGCTGGTCTTTGGACATTTCCAAGCTGAATATTCCGACGTTCTTTCCCGCTTGTATCGCCACATGGGAAGCTATGTTCAAGGCCAAGGCCGTTTTGCCCAAAGAAGGCCTGGCGGCAATGATTATCAAGTCCGACTTCTGGAGCCCGGAAAGCTTGTTATCAAGGTCCTTGAACCCCGTAGGAACCCCTCTGAGCCCTCCTTTGTGCTTAGACAGCTCTTCCACCCTTTCAAAGGCTTCAGCCAGCCCTTCCTTCACATGGTAGA
>JBAZFF010000015.1:0-10809 GCA_041653495.1 Minisyncoccota bacterium | reverse complement strand
TGAATCTCTGCAGAAATTTTATGGCCGGATCAAATAAAATAGAAATAATCACGGCAAAGATAAACCAGATAAGGATATCTTTTATCAAAAATAGAATATAAAAAATCACCAGCGTTATAGCTATTTTGAAAATACTTCCCCAGGAAATGTCCAATACCTTGTCGTTCATAGTTTTAATAATCTTTGAAATCTCTCTTTATTCTTAAAGGGGCCTATCATAGCCAGATTCAGATTCTTTAGCTGGAAAACATCCTTCGCTACCTTAAGAATATCATTTGCAGAAACTTTATCAATTCTTTTGAATATCTCGTCTGGGGAAAGAATTTCCTTCTCCATAATTTCCTGTCCGGCGTAGAAATTTGCTTTTGCGTCGGAAGATTCGAGGCTCAATGCTAGTTTTCCCTTAACGTTCTCCTTTGCTTTCTCCAGCTCTCCTTCCGAGACCTTGACTGTTGAAATCTTCTTATATTCCCTCAGAATAATCTCTATGGCAGAATCTATTTTGCTATTATCCACCCCTGCTCTCGTCACCAAATACCCAACATCGGAATCTGACTCCGCATCCGTCCTGACATAATAAGCCAACCCTCTCTTTTCCCTTACTTCGGTAAAAAGCCTGTTGCTCATCATTCCAGATCCCCCTAGGATCACAGAAAGAAGCTCTAAGGCATATTTTTGAGGATGGAAAAGATTATAAGCCCTTACTCCCAGACAGAAATGCGTTTGGTCTGTGGTCTTAAAGAACAACAAGGATTTGGGATTTCTCTGGCTCTCCAATACTTTTTCTTTTTGTTTAAAGCCAGATTCGGATATTCTTGAGAAGTATTTCTTAATCTTTTCAATCACTGCCTTTTCTTTAAAGTTCCCGGCGACGCATATTATCGTATTGGAAGCGGTATACTGGGATTCCTTGTAATCTAATATCTGCTTTCTGGAGATTTTTCTTATTGTTTCCTTATTCCCTGCCACGTCCCAGCCGGCGGGCTGATCCCCGTAGAGCAAATCCTTCCAGACTTCACCCACATAGATCATTGGGCTGTCCAAATACATATTAATCTCTTCGATTATCACTCCTCTCTCCCTTTCTATATCGTTTAGAGGAAAAAGGGAGTTTAAATAAATGTCTGAAACCCATTCCAAGGCCAAATCCAAATGGGAAGCTGCGACTTTGGTGTAATAACCGGTATAGTCTTCCCCGGTAAAGGCATTGTAAATCCCCCCGACTTTATCCAGCGGTTCTATAACTTCCAGGGGGGTTGGCCTTTCTTTAGTCCCTTTAAAGAATAAATGTTCCAGAAAATGGGAGATTCCGCTGATTTCTTTGGTCTCGTACTTTGAACCTGTGCCTACTAAAGCTAAAACGGTCACGGCCTCAGTATTGGCTTGAGGAACGGTAATAATCCTTAAGCCGTTTTTCAGAGTTGTTTTTTTGAACATTAATTCTCCAATTTCTCTCTTAAAACAGAAAGTAAGTCTTTAACTTTTATCTTGTCCTGCTTCATCGTGTCCCTGTCCCTCAAGGTCACTTCGTCGTTCTCTATGGTATCAAAGTCCACGGTGACGGCAAAGCACGTCCCCACCTCGTCCTGCCTGCGGTACCTCCTTCCGATGGATCCTGTTTCATCATACTGGCACATAAAGTGGATTTTTAACAAAGAATATATCTCTTTTGCTTTCTTGACCAGATCGGGCTTATTTTTAACCAGTGGAAAGACAGCGACCTTAATTGGAGACAAAGCCTTGTCCAGGGACAGCATAGTCTCTGATTCTGCGGAGGTTTCGGCTTCCGCCCTTCCTCCTTTTACCTCTTGGAAAGCATCTATTAAGAAAGCTAACATAGCCCTGTCGGCTCCGGCTGAAGTCTCAATAATATGCGGAAAGTACTTTTCTTTCGTCTCTTCGTCCATATAGCTCAAATCCTGGCCAGAGTATTTTGAATGGTTGGATAAGTCCCAGTCTCCCCTGTGGTGCACCCCTTCTATCTCTTTCCAGCCGAAGGGAAACTTATACTCTATATCGGCTGCTTTCTTGGCGTAGTGGGCTAAATCTTCCTTCTTGGTCTCCGAGAACCTGATATTTTCTTTTTTGATTCCTAGTTTCAAATACCAATTCATCCTTTGCTCCTTCCAGTAATCAAAGAACTTGTCCGCATCTTTCGGGCTACAGAACCACTGCATCTCCATCTGCTCAAATTCCCTTGTCCTGTAGGTGAAGTTCCCCGGAGTTATCTCATTCCTGAAGGATTTTCCAACCTGGGCTATACCGAAAGGAATCTTTTTTCTTGAAGAATTCATGACGTTTAAGAAATTAACATATATCCCCTGGCAGGTTTCTGCCCTTAAATAACTGACGGAAGATTCTTCTTCCACCGGGCCTATGTGCGTCTTCATCATCAAGTTGAATTTTCTCGGAGCCGTAAGCTCCCCCTTGCAGTCGGGACAGACGTCTTTGTCTAAGAAATCTTTTCTGAAGCGATGGTGGCATTTCTTGCATTCCACCAGCTCATCCGCAAATCCGGCGGTAAGATGGCCTGAAGCTTCCCATATTTTGGGGCTCATTAAGATGGCTGCGTCCAAACCGACAATATCGTTCTGCAGCTGAAGCATTTCCTTTCTCCAGGCATTCTTTATGTTGTTTTTCATCTCTACTCCCAGCGGTCCGTAGTCATAACACGATCCGAACCCGCCGTATATTTCAGAAGAGGGGAATATGAACCCCCTTCTTTTAGCTAAAGATATGATTTTTTGCATTGTATCTTCCATATTATTGGACTAATCCTTCGCTAGCGTCGATAGAAGCATCTGACGGCAGCAAGGTTGTCATTACCACATCTATGTCCTGAATAGTGGTCCCTGTCCATTGATCCTGTCCCGTAACATTTGCTTGGTTCACTAAGACAGCGGCCTGACCTCTCTGGTAAGCCCTTGGGTTCAAGGCGACTTGGAAAGCTATGCTGGGAGGAGTATTCAGCACTCCCTGCCCGACCAATATGTCCCCAACGCTCCAAACAAGTTCTCTGGAATTGGAATCAAAGGTGAACTTCTCTGCCTGATCTTCTGGGAATATCTGCCCGGTAAGCCTGACATTCTCAGGAAGGGTAGCTTTTACCACTGCGCCGCTTACGTCGTTATAATAGTTTTTTAGCTGCCACATTATAGTATAGGTAGTCTCTTGACCCACGACTGGCGGAATCGGACCTAAATTTCCAAATACTTCGTCCTCGTAAAATCCTTTCTGGGATATTTCCAGCTTAGAATTCACTTTTGTGATGAATTCTTCTCGGACCTGGCTCAAATAAATATTAGTCTTAATCTGGGGATTCTTGTCCTCAGAACTGTTTATAGCCCAATCGTCCTTCACATCTATCCAGAATTCCACCTTGCCTTGCTCTTGAGGGGAAAGAAGCTGGAGATCGGACACCTTTTTCCAGTCCCAGAGGATTGAATTGTCTCCTTCTTCAAATGTCCCGTCTATCGTCTTTAAGGTGTTTAAATCCAAGGAAGATCCCGCCAGAGTTACCTGCAGAGTCATATCGGCAAGCATATCCTGTCCGACATTCCTAAAGAATATCTCGTAATGCAGGCTGTCTCCGGGATCGGCAACGAACCCAGGATTATTATTTATCTGCTGGGTTATATACAAAGTTGGCGTGATAATCGTGATTCCCTTTACCGCTTCTTTTAATAGGACAAATTCTCCGTTATACCATGTCCCAATTTGGGCTCTTAGGATCTTTTCTTCCCCGATATCCCCGGTCATCTTCCCGGTGATTTGGACCCTGCCGCCTTCTGCTTTGTTTAACAGTCCGATATCCCACTCTCCTTCTTCCAGGGCGGACGGATTAGACCCGACAAACTCAAAACCCGCAGGATAGTCAACTAAGACCCTTAAATCCGACAAAGGATAATCCGCGTTGGAGAAATAATTCAATCTGAAAGTTATTTCTTTCCCGGAATCCACCTTGGTCGGCAAGTCAAATTCGAAAGTCAGGGGAACTTTGTCTAATATGCTGGTAAAAGTGGTTGAAGATTCGTACCTGGCATTCAAATTCTTAGGTTTATAGCTTAAAGAAGCTTTGGCTGTTTTGGCATCCCCTTCTTTTCCCAGGAACCTTCCCTTAATGATAATAATCCTCTCCTCTCCAGGATAGATATCTCCTCCCAGCTCTTCTGAAGCTTTGGTTATTCTCGTAGCGTTTCCCTCGTCTGGAATGGAATAATCCGGGAACTCAAAGATTAGTTCCGGGTTCTCCAGCTTTGTATCCCCGTTATTCTTATATATTATTGTATATTCAACGGGTTCCAGTAAATCTACCGTTTCTGGACCTAGAATTTCCAACTTTAAAATATCTTTTGAATAAATGTTTCTTTGCCAGTAATACACTCCCAGAGAAACTACCAAAAGAACGCCTAGAATTATAAGTTTCGTTGATCGTTTCATAATAATTTATTTTAGCAAATTATTGCGTTTTTTCCAAAATTCCCGAAAGGTAATTCTTAGACATGCTGTTTAAATCCTTTAAGGCAGACTCTTTTATCTTCAACCTTCCCAAAGTAGGCAAGTCCCTTTTATAAAATATCCTTATTATCTTTACCAAGTCCGGATCTATCGGTTCTGCTTTCAAAACTTTCTTTTTGCAATTTCTGCATACCAGTCCCCCTTCTCTCGGATTTATGAATAATTCTCCTGGGGTAATTCTCTTGTGGCACAAGAAACAATTATAAAAATCCAGCCTATATCCCAAGAAAGAAAGGAAATTCCATAAGAAATAATGATGGAGAAAAACAACCGCCTGTCCCTTGATTCTAGAAGAATCCAATTTCTGAAAAACTTCGTTTAATAATCTCCAGATCCTATTCTCTGGCTCCTGTCCTCTCAAAAGCTTTCCTGCCAGAGCCGATATCTGATAAACTACTTTCAATTTTTCCAGGTCTTTCCGGAGATTCCCAAACTTATCTATTAAAATTGCATCCGTTATTGTCTTTTGTCTTTTTCCCTGGAAGAATTCCACCTCAGAAAGATAAAAGAGCTCCAGGCCGGCCCTCAACTTTGACTTTATTTTCCTTTCTGATTTCGCGAGCAATTCCAGTCTCCCGAAGTCTTTGGTATAAAAAGAAAAAAGCCTGTCCGTTTCTCCTCTGTCCTTCTTTGCTAAGACTATCCCTTGCGTTCTATAGAGAGTGAACATTCCCTATATCTTTTTTATTTCTATTGAAACTTCTTTCCCCTCTATCTTTATTTTGTTCTCTGAACCTTCCTGCCCAATAGACAAATCTTTTATCCTCCCTTCGGACAAAACATTTTCTTTATTCCTATCTAAAATATCATCCAACTCCTTGCCGCCCGAAAAGTTAACGATAATTTCGTCTTCAGGCCTTAATTCGGCTTCTTTCCTCAATATCTGTATGCTTCTGATTATTTCCCTTACAATCCCTTCTTCCTTCAATTCCGCTGAGACGTTCTCGTCCAATTTAATGCCATCTTTCAGTGAAACGTCATATCTGATGCCCTTGAGATTCAATTCTTCTCTCGCCAAATCCAGCAATTCTCTGTCTAAATTGTCCGCTAGATTCCCGACTGCCAATTCATTCAAGGGCTGCCTGACCTTAATCCCGGCCCTGGCCCTTTCTTTCAGCCCGAGATTAACAATCTCCCTGACTCTCAGCATCTTTTCCTGGAGATTCTCATTTATCAGGCCTTTGTCTGCGCTCGGATACTTGTCCATATGGACCGACTCTTCCTTCCCTCCCAAACCCCTGTAAAGAGATTCCGCCAAGAAAGGAGTAAAAGGAGCCAGCAATCTGGCCAGCTTCAAAAGCACGCAATAAAGAGTCTGTGCCGCTTCGGCGTCCTTCTGGAACCTTTTTCTCGATCTCCTGACGTACCAGTTAGACAAATCATCAACAAACCCCTCAAATAGCCTGGCTGCGCCCACGATATCGTATTCTTCCAATTTCCTTTCTACTTCTTCGTTCAACTTCTCCAGCAAAGAAACTATCCATTTGTCTAAAATATTATCGGAATTGAATTCTTCCTTCCTTTGTTTCTTCTCGGCATAGGTGTCAAAGAATTTCTGGATATTCAGAATTGTGTCAAAGAATTTCCTGTAAAGGACCTGGACATCATTAAAACTGAAGCTTTTGGGTTCAGCCACGGGATTAATCGTATAAAAATAGAATCTGGCGACATCCGCTCCGTATTTCTCCGTAATATCTGCGGGTTTCACTATATTTCCTTTAGATTTGGACATCTTCTGCCCATTTTCGTCCAGCACTATCCCAACGCTTATTACGTTTTTGTAAGGGGACTCCAGCCCGAGCAGAGTGGATATCACTAAAAGCGTATAAAACCACCCCCTTGTCTGGTCTATCCCCTCGCAGATGAAATCTGCCGGGAAATATTTCTTCTTGTCTATCAAATCCTTATTCTCAAAAGGATAATGCAGCTGGGCAAAAGGCATGGCGCCTGAGTCAAACCAGCAGTCTATAACCTCTTTAACCCTCTTCATCTTCCCTCCGCATTCGCAATCGAAAGTGATCTCGTCTATCGCCGGCCTGTGCAGGTCTTCAATCTTGTAGTCTTTATCCGCATTTTCTCTGAGCTCTTCTATGCTCCCTATGCATTTCCTCTTCTCACATTTTTCGCATTGCCAGATCGGGAGAGGAGTTCCCCAATATCTTTCCCTGGAAAGATTCCAGTCTTTTACGTCCTTCAGCCATTCCCCAAACCTTCCCTCTTTTAAATAACCTGGGACCCAGTTTATTTTCTTATTCCTGTCTATCAGGTCTTTTTTGATCTCGGAAACTCTTATAAACCAGGAGTCTTTTGCATAGTACAAAAGGGGAGTGCCACACCTCCAGCAGAAAGGATACTCATGTTCATAAATCTCTTCTTTAAAGATAAGATTCCTGTTCTTTAAATCTTCTATTATTAATGGATCCGCGTCCTTCACAAACTTACCCGCAAAATCGGAAACTTCATCTTTGAATCTTCCCTCGTCTGTAATATTCAAGATTACCGGCAAATCGTTCTCTTTCCCTACCTGCATGTCTTCCTCCCCGAAAGCCGGCGCTATGTGGACCAGGCCCGTGCCGTCTTCTAGAGACACATAATCCGCGAGCACGACAAACCAGGCCCTCTTGTCCGGCTTACTAAAGCCAAACGGCGGCTCATATTCCAATCCTTTCAAGTTCTTTCCCTTTAATTCTTCTGTTACTTTATATTCTTTGCCCAAAGCAGAGAGCCTCTGTTCGGCCAGAATAAGTATTTCTCCCTCAACCTCCGCTTTCACATATTTAATGTCTGGGTTTACGGCGACAGCCACATTCCCAGGAAGAGTCCAGGGAGTGGTTGTCCAGACCAAAAGATAAGTATTCTTTTCATTTTTAACGGGAAACTTAACGAAAATGGAATTGTCTTTGGTAATCTTATACCCCTGGGCCAGCTCGTGGGAAGAAAGAGACGTCCCGCATCTCGGACAATAGGGAACAACTTTGTAATCCTGGTAAAGAAACCCTTTATCCCATATCTTTTTCAATATCCACCATAAAGACTCTACGTATTCATTGCTGCAAGTTATGTAAGGTTTCTCCAAATCCAGCCAGTATCCTATTCTCTCTGTAAATTCCTCCCACTCTTTCTTGAATCCAAAAACATTGCTTCGACAAGCGGCAACAAAATTCTCCACGTCTGACTCAATCTCCCTCTTGCTCTTTATGCCTAACGTTTTTTCAGCGGACATTTCAGTGGGAAGCCCGTGAGTGTCCCAGCCAGCTTTCCTTTCCGCAAAAAACCCTTTCATTGTCTTGTACCTCAAAATCACATCTTTAAACGCTCGAGCTAGCAAATGATGAATGCCCGGAAGGCCATTAGCGAAAGGAGGGCCTTCATAGAATACGAACCTCGGCTTATTCTTGCTTTTCTCCAATGTTTTTTTGAAAACATTGTTCTTTTTCCAAAAATCCAGTATTTCTTTTTCTATTTTGGGAAATATTATTTCCATTACAGTTTTTTGAATTCTCCTGTTTTTATCTCTTTTTTATTCATTATTATTCTAACAAACTTTTCTAAAGAGTGCTTGTAAACTATCTTTTCCAGCAAGGTAAGCGGACGAGCATGGCTCACAATGATTATATTCTTGCCCTTGTATCTTCTTTCGGTTTCTTTGATAAAGCTCTTCAATCTTTCTTCAACGTCCTTGTAGCTTTCTCCTTTCGGAGCCGGAACCCTGTATCTGTTCCTATAGTGCTGAAGGGGAGTAAGCTTCTTCCCCAGATTCCAGAAGACCCCGTATTTTTTATTCGATAACCCGTTAAAAATGCCCAGACCCGGTTCTCTAAGCCTCTTATCCTCTTTGAAACCAATTCCCGACTCCTTGGCGATAATCTCTGCCGTCTGTTTAGTTCTAAGCAAGTCTGAAGAAAAAATCAAATCTATCTTTTTATTCTTGATTTCTGCTGCAACGGATTTAGCTTCCCTTATTCCCTTTTCGGTCAAAGGGACTCTTCTTTTTTCCGGCCAGGAAGATTCGAATCCTTCTACGTTCTTCAGAGATTCTCCGTGCCTTACTAGATAATAAGTATTCTTCATATTACATTTTCTCCGGAGCCGATACTCCCATTAATTTCAGAATATTCTCTAAAGCAATTTTACTTGATGCGACTAAGCCCAAACGAGAACTCGACAGCGCCTTGTCTTCCGTAATAACCCTGCAATTATGATAGAAACGGTGAAAATCCGTTGCCAGATCTAAGGCATATTGCGGCAATCTCTGAATCTGATAATCCTTGGCCGTATCTTCAATAATTTCAGGCAATTTCAAAAGCTGTTTTATTAAGTCTAATTCGCTCGGATGGCTTAGCAAATTAATGTTAATCTCCTGTTTGATGCCGGACGCTTTTTCAATGATGCTGCAGATTCTGGCGTAAGCATATTGGATATAATACACCGGATTCTTATCCGATTGCTCTTTTGCCAGATTCAAATCAAAATTAAGATGCGTATCTATGCTTTTCATCAGGAAGAAAAATACGGTAACGTCCAAGCCGACTTCGTCCAGCAACTCGTCGATAGTTATGTAATTTCCAGTGCGCTTGGACATTCTTACTTCCTGACCGTCTTTTATTATCCTTACAAATTGATGGATCAGAATATCCAATTTTCCTTCGTATCCCAGCGCCTTTACGAATCCCTTTACTCTCGGGATGTCTCCGTGGTGATCTGCCCCCCAAATATCAATCACCCTATCAAACTTTCTCTCAATTAATTTGTTTTTATGGTAGGCGCAGTCAACCGCAAAATAGGTTGGCTCTCCGTCGCTTTTAATTAAAACTCTGTCCTTGTCGTCGCCAAACTGCGTTGATTTGAACCATAAAGCTCCCTCCAGCTCGTAAGCAAGGTCCTTTTCCTTCATCCATGCTATAATTTTTTCTACTTTTTTCTTCTCTCTTAAGTCCCGCCCTTCAGCTGTCCACACGTCAAACTCAACTCCCATTCTTTTAGTAGTTTTCTTTATTTCTTCAATAAGGATCTTGGCCGCCTTTTTTCCGATTTCCCTGGCGCTTCCTTCCTTAAGTTTATCGTGCAATTCATCTATGTAGGCCCCCTTATAAGCCGATTGGTCATCTTTCAGGACAGAATGCCCCAAAACATCTATCTGGCCTCCGGCATCATTGAAATAATATTCCTTAGTCACTTTCCATCCGGCCTTGGTTAGTATCTTAGATAAAACATTTCCGATTATCCCACCCCTGGCGTTGCCGACGGTTAAGGGGCCTGTCGGATTGGCCGATATAAACTCAACATTTACCTTTTTGCCTTTACCGATATCTATCACATCGTAATTCTCTTTATTCTTCAGAGTATTCTTAATCTCTATCTCTAAATACTGTTTGGAAATAAAAAGATTGATGAATCCCGGCCCTGCTATTTCTACCTTTTCCAACATATCCTCTTTCTGGAGCTTAGATTCCAGAAGTTCCGCTATTTCCAATGGAGGCCTGCCCACTTCCTTGGATAAAACCAAAGCCATATTGCTGGAATAGTCTCCATGGTTATTTCCCTCCGGACTTCTTAAAGAGAACCTGTCTAAACTAAAAGAAGGAAAAGATTCTTCCTTTTGAAGCTCTTTCAGGCATCTTTCTATTAAGATTTCCAGGTTTTTTCTTAACATTATCCTTCATTTTATCTTAAATTCTGTTAAAATGAAAGAGATGAAACCCTTAGCCGAAAACAGAAAAGCTTATTTCAATTATGAGATCCTGGAGAAATATGAGGCGGGGATTTCTTTAATTGGAAATGAAGTAAAATCAATAAAAGGAGGGCACATGAGCCTAGAAGGATCTTACGTCGTAATAAGGGGCGGGGAAGCTTTCTTATTGGGGGCCCACGTGCCTCCATACCAGCCTAAAAACGCCCCGAAAGACTACAGTCCCGAAAGGACGAGAAAACTGCTCTTGAGAAGAGACGAATTGAATTATTTAATCGGGAAAACCCAGGAGAAAGGGTTGACTTTGGTGCCGTTAAAGGTGTATACTCTAAAGAGTAATATTAAGGTGGAATTCGCCATAGCCAGAGGGAAGAAGACGAAAGACAAGAGAGAAACCATAAAGAAGAGAGAAGCAGAAAGAGAAATGAAGAGAGAAATAAATTTAAGGGGATGACAGGCTTCGACGTAATGCCGACCTGAATATGCAGGCTGAGGCGCCAGCGCTCAATAAAACTGGCAAAATAGAATAGGTGCCAACTTATTCAAACAACCCGCATTAGCTTTAGCTTAATGCCATCTCATCCGTTAATTCTCGCTAGACG
>JBAZFF010000014.1:0-11777 GCA_041653495.1 Minisyncoccota bacterium | reverse complement strand
TCGTCTGGCCGGTCTTTCTGGTATACCAGCTGCTGGAATCGTTGAATTAAATATTCCGCGCGTATAAACAATTAATAATTAAAACTATGAAAAAAGCTCTTATTTTTTTCGTTCTCTTGGCAATCATCATTGCCGCTGCCTTCTGGTACGTTAACGACAGGGAGAGCACCTCCCTCTTGGAATCAGAAGCTTTCTACTTGTGCAAAGACGGCAAGACCATAAAGGCTGCCGTTTATAACAATAAGGCCGAAGTAGAGCTGAGCGACGGAAGGGTCTTGAGCCTTCCCTTGGCCGACACTTCTTTCGGAAAGAGGTATGCCAATAAAGGCGACTTGGTGTCGTTCTGGTATGAAGGCAATGAAGCTCTTGTTTTGGAGAATAACACAGATAAGACTTATATAGGATGCGTGAGGCTGGCCACGGAGCCAAGCGAATTCCCCGAAGCTTATACTGACGGGCAGAACGGATTCTCTCTCAGATATCCTAAAGGGTATACCATGAATAATTATTACAAATACGAATCTCTCGGCCCGAACAGGGAGATATACGGAGTAAAGTTCACTATTCCGAGCAGTTATGCAACCGGAAAAAACTTATCAAGCTTTGATACGGGCGTTTCTCTGGAAATAGTGCCTGCTGTCCAGGAATGCACAGCCGGGCTCTTCTTAGACGATGTGGAGACCCAGGACATAACAGAAGGGGGCAGAGAGTATTCTTATGCGGAAATGAGCGGGGCCGGGGCAGGAAACAGGTATGACGAATACGTCTGGGCACTGAAAGGAACCAATCCCTGCATAGCCGTAAGGTATCTGATACATTCTACCAACATCGGCAATTATCCCGAGGGCACGGTTGAAGAATTTGATAAAGAGGCCCTGATCGGAGAATTTGATAAAATCAGAAAATCTTTAATAGCAATCTAGTCTTGAGCAAGAAATCGCCAAGCCGGCGATTTTTTGTTAAGATTATCTAATAATGGATAGAAAAATGATTATTGGAGCAATTATAATCCTTATTCTAATAGCCCTGGCTGGGGCGGCTTATTATTACAAGCAAGCGCCCAAGGTTTGTTTCAATAACAATTGCTTTTCCGTTGAGATAGCCTTGAGCCCGGAAGAAATAACGACGGGACTTATGAACAGAAAATCTTTGGAGGAAAACAGAGGAATGCTCTTCATCTTCAAACAGGAAGGACAGCACTCTTTCTGGATGAAGAACACCCTGATTCCGCTGGACATAATATGGATGGACAAAGACAAGAAAGTGGTTCATATCGCAGAGAATGTCCAGCCTTGCAAGGAAGAATGCAACAGCATAAGTCCAGAGGTCTCTGCAAAATACGTTTTAGAAATAAACGGGGGGCTGTGTTCTGAATTGAATATAACTGCCGGGGCAGAAGCAGATTTCGTTTTCTAGTAATATTTGGTAATATAGATTCAATATGGCTTCCGTAAAACCAAACACAACGATAAAGGACTACCAGAACTTCGTAAATTACGTTTATGGCATGTCGAATGACAGGTATTTCAGCCTGGGGGACATGCTGACGAACGTGCAGAGGTTTACGATGAGAGGACTCAAAGGAATAAGGAAACAGGACAGGGAGAAGACCAAATCAAACCTTTTAATATCTTTGAGCTGGTTTATGTCTATAATGAACCAGCTGCACATAGACATAGAAGATAAAATCTGGAAGAGATTCCCTTATTTATGCTCTTATTGCGGATCATGCCCCTGCCGATGCAAGACAGAGAAGATAAAAAAGAGAATGGCGGTCAGGGTAAATAAGAAAAAGCGCCCCAAATCATTCTTTGCATTTCAAAAGATGTTTGAGGAGATATATCCGTCAAAGACCAGGAGCTTGGAGCACGCCGGAGTCCATTTGGCCGAGGAGGTGGGGGAGCTTGCGGAATCCCTGTTCACTTACAGAGGAGGCCATTCAGACGATTCCTTCAAGAGGGTAGAGCTGGAGGCTGCGGACTTCCTGTCCTGCATTATGGGGGTGTTCAATTCGCTGGACATAGATATTGCCAAGGAGCTTTCCAAAATGTTTAAGGAAAACTGCCACGTGTGCCACAAGGCTCCGTGCTGTTGCGATTTCAAGGAGATTACGACTTATAAGTCTTGAACTGATAATTTTGGGTTCGTTTGCAGAAACAACCCATTTTTGTTTATAAATGCCTGCAGATTCAATAAAAATTGCCTGGTCCGGCCCTCATTTCGGGGAAGAGCCTCCTTTGGTCGGTAAGAATGGAGCCGGAGCCGTTTTCTTTTCAGGATGCAATATGAGATGCGTTTTCTGCCAGAATTGGCAGATATCGCAGGGAAACATTGGAAAATATTACAGCCCAGGGGAGTTTAAAAAGATGATGTTAGACCTGCAGAACAAAGGCGCTTTGAATATTGACCTGGTCTCTCCGACCATATGGGCTGAGAGAATAAGGCAGCCGATCGCAGAAGCAAAAAAAGAAGGACTGAAAATACCTGTCGTCTGGAACTCCAATGCCTGCGAAAGCACGAAGATTCTTAAGAGCCTGGAAGGGCTGGTGGATATTTATCTGCCGGATTTCAAATACGGGGACAACGAGGCGGCTTTTAAATACTCTGGAGCAAAAGAATACGTAGAAAGAGCCAAGGAGGCTTTAAAAGAAATGGTAAGGCAGGTCGGCCCAGAGAATGTAATAGTAAGGCACATGATTCTCCCTGACAATGTAGAGAACAGCAAAAGAGCGCTGGAACGCATAAAAGAAATAAGTCCCGATATATCTTTGAGCCTAATAAGCCAGTACGAGCCTGTTTATAAGGCTGACAAATTTCCCGAGATAAACAGGAATATAAGCAAGAAAGAGTTTGAAGAAGTTTTCAACTATATGTCAGAACTGGGATTCAGCAAAGGATGGGTCCAGGACATGGAAAGCCACGGCAAATTCCTGCCTGATTTCGCCAAAGAGAATCCTTTTTAATAGCCAAACAAGCAGTTTTCTGTTAAGGTACTTATATTATGCCGTTATCAATAGGGATAGTGGGATTGCCGAACGTGGGCAAATCCACACTATTCCAGACAATTACGAAAAAGCAGGTGGATATAGCCAATTATCCTTTCTGCACCATAAACCCCAACGTGGGGGTTGTTGCCGTTCCGGACGAAAGGGTGGAGAAGCTGGCGGAACTGACCAAATCCGAAAGGAAAATATATACGACAATAGAATTCTACGATATAGCCGGCCTGGTCAAGGGGGCAAACAAGGGAGAAGGCCTGGGAAACAAGTTCTTGGCGAATATAAGGGAAACGGATGCCATAGTCTACGTTTTAAGGGCCTTTTTGAAAGAAGATATAATAAACACCCAGAATAAGATTGACCCCCTGGATGACAAAGAAACTTTGGACACGGAGTTGACCCTAAAGGACTTGGAAACCGCCACAAAGAGGGTGGAGGATCTGCAGGGAGACGTCAGGGGAGGGAAGAAGGAGGCAATAAAAGAATCAGAGGCCCTAAAGAAAGTGAAGTCATTGCTGGAAGAAGGAAAGATTCTTTCTGAACAGGCTTTTGGCGAGGATGAAAAAAAGATCATAGACCAGTACCAGTTTCTGACAATGAAGCCGAGGCTGTATTTGCTTAACGGAAGGGATGAAGAAGTTTCCAAGGGAATAGTGGAAGAATTCAAAAAGAGAAACTGGCCGTTTCTGATAATAGATTTGATAACCGAGAACGAGGCAGCTGGCTTGAATTCCCAGGAGCGGAAAGAGTTGGGCCTTCCCCAAGATTCCGAATTAGACGTCTTAATCAGGAAATCTTACGAGATATTGGGGCTTATCACTTTTCTGACTACCGGTCCGGATGAAACAAGGGCTTGGACTTTAAAGAACGGAGCTAAAGCTCCGCAGGCCGGAGGCGTTATACATACGGACTTTGAAAAAAACTTCATCAAAGCGGAAGTGGTCAACTGGAAAGATCTGCTGGATGCCGGGGGGTTCGCCCAGGCAAGGGAAAAAGGGCTGATTAGGACCGAGGGGAAGGAATACATAGTCAAAGACGGAGACGTAATCGAGATAAAACATTCGGCTTAAACAGAAAACGGACCTTTGGCCCGTTTTCTGTTATTCAACTCTCTTTACGTATTCTCCAGTCTCGGTATTTATTTCTATTACGTCTCCTTCTTCCACGAAGAGAGGAGCGTTTATCTGGGCTCCGGTTTCCAGGGTTACCATCTTGGTCCCGGATTGGGCCCGGTCTCCTTTGGCCCCGGGCGGAGCTTCCGTCACTTTTAAGATCACCTTTATGGGAAGGGAAATGCTGATTATTTTTCCGTCATGGCTCACGGCTTCCACGGTCTGATTCGGTTTCATAAATCCTACTGCGCTTCCCAATATTTCCTTATCCAATTCAAACCTGGCGGAAGGGTTACTCTCCTCGCAGAAGAAATACTTGTCCCTGTGGGTGTAGAGATACTTTACTTCCTTCTTTTCCAGCTCCACTTCCTCAAACTGCTCTCCGGACTTGTAAGTCCTCTCTATCACGTTCCCGGTTCTCAAGCTCTTTATCTTCATCTTGTAAAAAGCAGAGCCCTTTCCCGGGCTTACGAAGTTAATCCCGACTACCGCCCAAAGCTGGTAGTCTATATTTAAAATCATCCCTTTCTCTATTTTTGATATGTTTGTCATGTTTTATTTGAATAATTTTTTAACCGGGAATAACAAGAGGTCGTTTATATCCCTTATGTCCAACAGGAGCATTTGGAGCCTTTCCACTCCCAGGGCTATGCCTCCGGACCTCGGCAAACCTAATTTTAAGGAGAAAATGAAGTCTTTGTCAATAGGGATTAATTCCTTGCCCATCTTCTTTCTCTGCAGCTGCTCTTCTTTCAGCCTTCTCAGCTGCTCATTTGCATCGGTCAGCTCGGAAAAGGCGTTGGCTAATTCCATGCCTCCCAAATACACCTCAAACCTTTCAGCATAAAAGCTTTTTCCTTTTCTCTTTGACAAAGAGGCCTGGGGCAGGGGATAGTCGTAGATTATTATGGGCCTGTCCTTCGGGAAATTGGGCTCTATCTCGTTTAAAAAGACGCTGTAGAAAATATCGTTCCAGTCTAAAGACAGGTAGGATTTGTCTTTTATCTGCGAGCTGAAAGATTTTACGTCCTTGGCCTTGTCCAGGTTTATCTTTGCAAATTTCAAAAAAGCTTCTTTCACGCTCAATCTTGGCCACGGCGTTTTAAGATTTATTTTCCGGCCGCAATAGCTCAAGACGCCAGAATTGTTCAGTTTTCTGTTCAAGAACAACACCAGCTCTTCCACATCTTTCATTATGTCCCTGTAATCCGCTCTGGCCCGATACCACTCTAACATCGTGAATTCGGTGTTGTGGCATCCTCCGAAGCTTTCTCTGGACCTGAAGACCCTGGCCAGCTCGAATATTCTTTCAAACCCCATTGAAAGCATTTTCTTCAAGGAATATTCCGGGGAAGTGATCAGGAATCCTCTGTGCTCATTTTCTTTCTCGTCTTTGAACTCCACCTCAATGGGGGAAAGGTAGGGTTCCTGCCCCGCGCATTTAACCATGGTTGGAGTCTGCGCCTCCAAAAAACCCCTCTTTTTGAAGAAGAGGCGTATTTGTTCGTTGATCTTGCTCCTTTTTTCCTGTATTCTTATTATTTCCTTCATTTCAGCGTTGCTTCTAAAAAGTCTTCGTGGCCGCGGATGAAGTCTTCCGACTTGACCGGCGTTTTCCCTTCCAGCTGGAGCTCTTCTATCGCAAGGTAGTCCTTTCCGCATTGGATTCCGATTTCATTCTGCGGGACAATCAATACTTTCCCCACCGGATAGCCTTTCCCTTGGGGCGAAACGTAGGCTCTGGCTTTCAATATTTTTATTATTTTTCCCTTCCAGGACGTGAAAGCTCCCGGCCAGGGGTCAAATGCTCTTATTTTCCTGTCTATTTTTAAGGCGGAATCCTGCCAGTTTATTTCTCCGTCTTCTTTCTTTATTTCCTTACAGTAAGTAGCTTTGCCTTCATCCTGCTTTTGCCCTTTTATCTTCCCTGAAATCCACTCGGGGATAGTGAGAATCAAGAGATCCCTGCTCAAGACAGACAGCTTGTCGTGCAACGTTTTGTAAGTTTCTCTCCTTTCCACCTCTATCTCTTTCTGGGACAATATCGGGCCTGAATCCAGCTTTTCTCCTATCAGCATTATCGTCGTCCCGGTTGTTTCGTCTCCGTTTAGAATGACGGACTGTATCGGGGCGGAACCCCTGTATTTGGGGAGCAGGGAAGGATGAGCATTGAGTATCCCGTATTTCGGAATGTCTATTATTTCTTTTGGGATAAGCTTCCCGTAAGCGGCGACGATTATCAAGTCGGGCTCCGATTCTTTTGTCTTCTGGATTATTTCCTTCAGCTTTTCAGGCTGCAGCACCAAGATGCCGTTCTCCTGGGCTACGGTTTTAACCGGCGGGGGAGTTTGGATCTGTTCCCTTCCGACGGGCTTGTCCGGAGCGGTTACCACAAAATCAGGCCTTAATCCATTTTCTATCAGGCCTCTTAAAATAACAGCCCCGAATTCTGGGGTTCCCATGAATATTGTTTTTAGGTTTTTCATTCTTCTATTCTCCAGTCTATTTCTTCTTCCTTGTCGGCGAACTCAAGCCATTCAGCCGCATCGTCTATAACATACCACTTGTTCTTGGCTTCTGACCAGACCATGGGCTTTCCCTTGTAATAAGGCTTCTTAACCTTCTCTTTCGGCTTCAGCTTGTCTATCTCCAGCCATTTTTTGAATATGGTTTCTATGGCGTAATCCAGTTTTCTGGAGTTTGCCCAGGCGGCAACCTTGTCTATGGCGGCTTTGGCCTTCCTCACCGAACCAGAAAGCTCCAGCAGCTGCTTTGCCGGCCTCGTATACCTGGAATATATTATCTTTTTCTTCTTGGCAGATCTCTTTATCTTATCTAAACTCCAGCCCTTGCTGAAGAAGTAATAGTTCACTATTTCCTGGATTTTTGTTTCCTTCAATTCTTTCTTTGTCTTTTTCATATTGCGCTCTTGATTCTTTCGGCTTCCAGCTCTACCAGCTTCCCGTCATACTCCGCCTGGTGGGCGTGGGACTGGCTGTAAACCGGCCTCTTTTGGTCTAAGTGCAGGTTTATTGCGATTTCTCCGCCGGCTTCTTTCAAATAAATATGGAATCTGGGATATCCCCTGGCCGGGCGGAAGAATATCATTTCCTGGGTTTCCGCATCCTGTTTGTAGAAAAAATATCCCAGGTCCCTGAGAATGTTCCTTGTATTCTTTTTAAACGGCCCTTTCAATATTATCGTCATAAGATTATAAGCTTCAATCTTCCATTATCATAAGTGGCAAAGCTTGCCCTGTATAAAAGTCCGGCAATGTTCCCGGGGTTTACCATCTTAGTCTTGTTTATCGTTTCCTCCCAGGGCTTGTGGGTATGCCCGTAGAAAACTATTTTATATTTTCCGGATTCCGCCAGCTCCCTGGCGGTTTGGGGAAAATGGGCAAAGGCAATATCCTTTAGCGTTCCGTACTCGGGGTATATCTTTAAATTAGGAAAGCTCTTGATCTTGAGCGGGAAGCCCCTGTCCTTATCCATATTCCCCAAGGATATATAGATATTCCCCTTAAAATTCTTAAAAGCTTTTTTAAGAACGTCTGCTGAAGCTGCGTCTCCGCAGTGGATTATTGCTTCAATATCCTGTTCTTTTATCAGAGAAGCTGCCTTTTTCAGATTCGCAAGATTATCGTGGCTGTCGGAAATTATGGCTATCATTTTTGAATTTTAGCACAAAGCTTCCATAAAAAAAACTTTATCCTTCCATTTCTTACGTTTTTTATATAAAATCATAAAATATGAAACACAGGATTTTTATTGCCGTAAACCTGCCCAAAGACATAAAGAAGGGCCTGGAAAGGATCCAGGAGAAGAACTCCGCCCTGCCAGCCAAGTGGACGAGGGCAGACAACTTGCACATTACGCTGTCTTTCTTGGGAGAGGTGGCTGACGAGGATATTCTGGAAGTATGCAGTAAGGTTTCCAAAGTCGCTTCTGGCAATAAGAGCTTTTCGGTTAAGCTCAGCAAGATTGTTTACGGGCCGCCTAAAAAAATGCCTCCGAGAATGGTCTGGGCAAAAGGGGAGAAGAACAAGGAGTTGGGGAAAATACAGAAAGAGCTGGAAGAATCCCTTTCCGGCCTGGCCCAACAGGAAGAGAACAGGGACTTTTCTCCCCACATCACTTTGGCCAGGATAAAGACATGGCAATGGAAAGAAATTGATCCGGAAGAAAGGCCGGAGGTTGAAGAAGATGTAAACCTGGAGTTCGAGGTCAATTCCATAGAAGTCATGGAGAGCTATTTAAAGATGGGAGGGCCCCGGTACGAAATACTGGAATCTTATCAATTGAAAGAATAAAAAAATAACACCGTCAACTCTTCCAAATTGGCGGTGTTTTATAAGTATTTGCTCAACTCCCTTTGAGCCTGCGGAAACTTTAATTTTCTGAGGGATGTTGCCTCTATTTGCCTGACACGCTCGCGAGTCAGGCCATATATTTCTCCTATCTCTTCTAAGGTGTGCTTTCGCCCGCCTTCAATGCCGAACCTCAGCTCAATTATTCTTTTCTCACGAGGTTTCAGGAACCTATTCAGAATATTCCAGATGCCTTCTTGCCGTACGTTTTTAAGCGCCACATCTTCCGGAGACGGAGTATTGCGGTCTTCAATCGTTGCGCCGAGGGTCATATGATTCTCAATAGAGTAAAGCTTTCCTTTAAGCTCGTCGTCCAGAGAGAGCGGATGATAGACGGAATTATCTGTCAACAACAGCTTCAGTAATTGGTCGCTCGTATTGATGCCTGAGGAATGCGCTGCAATTAGGATCTCCTCCTCCGTCGGATTCCTTCCGTGCTCCTGGTATAATGCGTTGCTTATCTTAAACAGTTTTAACTGCTTGTCGTGGGCGTAGACAGGAATCCGTATTGCTTTTCCTTCTTTCGTGAGCGCATGCTCAATACTTTGCTTGATCCACCAGGTGGCATATGTGCTGAACTTATATCCCAGTCTAGGATTATACTTTTCTGTAGATCTTATTAATCCTATATTCCCATCCTGGATGAGATCAGGGAGCGATAGCCCCAATCCTTGATATTTCTTTGACCATTTTACAACTAATCGGAGATTTGCCGTGATCAAATTGGTTTTAGCTTCCTCCGCCTCTTTCTTGATTCGGGAGAAGTGCTGGCTAATTTCCTGCGGATGATCCTCAAGAAGTTTCCAGAATTGATCCGATTCTATTGAGGCGCAAAAGTCAGCTACCGTCTTGCCTTGGGCAAATTCCCTTATCAGCGGCCAACAGATTATTTGCGTGCTTAGGGATAATTGCGAGACCTTTCCTTCCGGGCTTTCTGATCTGGTCCGGCTGGATACTGAGGCGAGTAAATCTGGATGCAGGCAGCAGAAAGTGTTTTGGTAGAGCAAAGGGCTGGTAGCCTTTTGATATATGGTCTCTTTCGGATCTAATCCGCAATAGACGGAAATCGCTTCAAAAGCATCTCCGGCCGCAACAAATTCCTTGGCGGCAGCAAGCACCACTTCTCCGGGGGTACGTTTCTTCTCTTCTAGGCAAGCTAAATAGTTTTTTCTTTCAATCAAAGAGGCCAATTGCTGTTCTTGTTCTATGGTGAGCAGTTTTATCCGGCCTATCTCCCTGAGGTAAATAGCCACATTATCCCCGCTGGAAATTATCTCCGGAGAATCAATGTCTTTATATTTAGATTGGGAAAGAGCGATATCAATCACTTTTTCACCTCCTTTCCTTTTCCTGTATCTTACTAAAGATCAGGCATTAGTCAAATCCGTCTTTAAGGTGTAAAATACCATATAAATTCAATGAAAATACATATTATAGGCATAGGGGGAATAGGAGTTTCTGCTTTAGCCCAATATTATCTCTCAAAAGGATACAGGGTCTCCGGGTCTGATTTGGTTTCTTCTGAAATAACAGACGCTTTAAAGAAGAAGGGGGCTGAAATAAGCATCGGGAAGAATATAAAATCCGTAGCAGATCTGCTCGTGTACAGCCCGGCAGTGAAGCCGGATAATCTGGAATTGAAAGCGGCCCGAAAGGCAAAGATCAAATGTCAGAGCTATCCTGAAGCCCTCGGAGAACTGACCAAGGAATACTTTACCATTGCGGTTTCCGGAACCCACGGGAAAAGCACTACGACCGCCATGGCAGCTTTGGTTTTAGAAAAAGCAGGGCTGGATCCCACGGTAATCATAGGGACGAAGATAAAAGAATTCGGAGACACTAATTTCAGGCCGGGGGAGGGAAAATACCTTTTAATAGAAGCCGACGAACATTTCGCTTCTTTCTTGAATTACTGGCCAAGGATAATTACGCTGACTAATATAGAAGCCGACCATTTGGATTTTTACAAGAATCTGGGGAATATTCTAAGAACTTTTAAGAAATATATTTCCCATTTGGGGAAAGACGGAGTATTGATAGCGAATGCGGACGACAAGAACATTAAGAAGATACTGGGAAAGAATGATCTCAAAATAAGAAAATACGGACTAAAACAAAAAGAAGCAAGGACCCTTAAAAAGATATTGAAGGTTCCGGGAACTCATAACGTTTACAATGCTTTAGCCGTCTTATTCATAGCCAGGGAATTGGGAATACCCGACAAGAAGACCTTCAAAGCCCTGTCGGAATACAAGGGAGCCTGGAGGAGATTTGAAATAGTCCAGGAGAAGCCCTTCGTTCTGATTTCAGATTACGGGCACAATCCCACAAAAATGATGGCTGGGCTCAAGGCGGCAAGGGAAAAATATCCCCGAAAAGAGATTTGGTGCGTATACCAGCCCCATCAGAAGCAAAGGACTCACTATCTCTTTAAAGAATTCGTAAAAGCCTTCAGGACGGCTCCGACCGACAAGATAATAATTACTGACATTTATGACGTGGCGGGGAGGGAGGAAAAAGGGATAAATGTCAGTTCCCAGGGCCTGGTGGAAGCGGTCAAAAGAAAAAACGTAATCTATCTAAAAAAAGATTCTCTCTCGGAGTATCTGAAAGAAAATGTCAAAAAGGGAACGGTCCTTATCGTTATGGGGGCGGGGGACATCTATTTGCTTGTGGACGAATTGCGCTTGACAGGCAGGGGAAAGGGAAAGAGAATGAATTAAGAAACTTTTTCAAGGTCGAATTATCTTTATTTTAATGATATGGATACAATTTATTACGTAATAGCAGCGGTCATAATAATTGCGATAATCTGGTTTGCGATGAAGGGGAAGAAGAAAGGAAACACTCCGATGAATCCTCCGACACCCCCGACGGGCGGGCAGGGAATGTAATTGAGAATTTAAAAACTCCGCCTAATAAGCGGGGTTTTTGTTTGACAAGTCGTGATTTTTACTGTATAGTTTATACAGTACATTCTATTAATACATAAGGAAAACGGAAATAAGATTAGGAGGAGAGCTATGAAAGAAGAGATCAGCTTTATCCCATTTATTCAACCGATAACGGTGCACAATAGAGACCTCAATATGGAGGGAAACGTTTATTGGACCTGTTACGCGGGCTGGTTCATGGATAAGGTGGAGGAGTTCCTCGTTTCAATTCCAAGCATTGGAGAAAAGATCCGTCGCGGGGAGATAAAGTTCCAAATACTCGACATTCTCGTGGAACATAAATCATCTCTTTACATGGCTGATACCGCAGATTTCGTTATTGACGGAGTCGCAATAAGGCCGG
>JBAZFF010000013.1:0-12428 GCA_041653495.1 Minisyncoccota bacterium | reverse complement strand
TCGCTTATACTCAGAAATCAATTAAGCCTTGAGTTATTCAGGACAGATCCTTTTGTGAACTATTCGGAGAACTCTTTTTATTAGATTAGAAGGATTGACTTTGTATCCATTTCGGCCCCTTGTGATTTGCAAGGGGCCTTTATCTAAAACAAAACACCGGCTTGAACTGGTGCTTTGTCTTAATACAGTCGGGGTGTTGATATGGCTATGCTTTCATTTTTCTTCAAGCAGTATTTTGGTTAGGTGATTGATTGGCAGCACATCTTTTGGATATATTTCGATAAGGGGAATGTTGTGTCTTTTGCATATCATCCTTTTTCTCTTAATCAATTGGTCATACTTTTCAAGTTGTCCAGCAAGACCGAAGAATTCAATCAGTTTATTCTTTATCATAAAATCAGCCGTCAGAGACTTATCTTCTGGATAAGGGACTGATCTTTTGTGAGATATTTTATTTGAATAAAGATAATCGTCAATAATTTTTTCCGCCATAGAGTCGCATCTATGGCCGTCTTTTGCGATATGTTTTTTAGCGAACATGATGGGGTTCGGCTCTAATCCAGTGGCCTTAATGGCGTTGTTCCAGGTTCCGAAAAGAATTCTTGCTGTTTTATACATTCCCTGCATTTCTCTTTTTTGCGGAATTCTCTCATAAAGCTTATAGAAATCTCTAATTCGGGAAATCAGGAGTGTCTTATATTTATCGGCGGGGATTTTGCGTTTATTGATTCTGTGAGACAGTGAACAATATATGCTTTTCCTTCCCAAAGGCAAAGGTTTTTGACAGGTTGGGTTTGCGCATAATATTACAGGATTATCTTTCGTCCTCTCCTTATTATTTATTTTAGCGGCACAGGATGAAGAACAGAAGCAATTATTCACTTTTTTTATTTCTCCTAAGGGGCGATAAAACATCTTATTACAATTCTTGCAATTCAAGTATTTTCCTGTTTTTCTTGACTTAGACAAACAGTTAGTGGAGCAAAAATTCTGCCAACCAAATTTTTTAGCTTCATTTATTCTAGCTGCGGGCCTTAGATATTCTTTCCCGCATCTTGAGCAGATTGTCTTAATGAGACGCATATTTGTCAGGCCGCTGGGAATTGAACCCAGATCGCAAGACCCCCAGCCTCGCATACTACCATTGTACTACGGCCTGGTTTTTATTTCTTTTTCTTAGCCAAAGCCTTGATACACTTGGTGCAGGCTTTCACTCTTTTCCCGTTCGGCAACTTAACCCACTGGATATTGGGCTGCTTTCTCGTTCTGGTTGTAGGATTGTACTTGCCTCTCAGCTTTACAAGTCTTCCAACCATCATTGAAGATTTTCCGCAAATTGTGCAAACTCTTGCCATGATGTTTCCTTGGTTAATGTTTCAATGGATATAATATATACGTTTTTTAAAATTTAATCAAGAGAAGTAATAAAAAACCAGCCAATAGGCTGATTTCTTATCCTAAGTAAATCTCTTTGACACTTACTTAGGATATTAGCGGGAAGGTAGAAGCGCATTGGCCTCTTTGCTCTTTTGAGCTCCCGCTACCCTTTCTTTAAAGATTCTTCCAAGTAAACGGCGGCACTTTTATAGTTTCGCCGATGAAGATGGATGAAGGAATCTCGTCTAGATTGATTCCCTGGTATTGCGCAAATATTTTGCGCGTTTTAGATCCACACTTGCCATCTGGTTCTATAAAGTTGAGTGCCTGGAAACATTGGACAGCTCTCCTGGTTGCGGAATCGAAGACTCCATTAACTTTAATGTTGGTTGCGGTAAAGCCGTCGGAGATTGCCTGATTAACTGGTGTGCGGCTCATTCTGCCATTAAACCATGCCTTAAGAATTATCTGTAAAAGTGCAACGGCTGGACCAATTGATCCTTCCTCTAATTCTGCTTCCGGGAAAATCCTAGCTCCTTGTTCCATTTTTAGTCCCTCCTTTGAATCTTTTTTCTGAATTTAATAATAACACACTTTAATGATATTGTCAATTCCTTATAATAGAGAATATTTATTTGGGTTTAAAATATATTATGATAAGATTAAGCCATGCCGATAACCATTTTCAGCTTAATCGTTTTATTGTTCTCCGTCATGATCCATGAGATAGCCCACGGTTCAGTTGCTTTGGCTTTGGGGGATCCGACCGCAAAGTATGCAGGGAGATTGACCTTGAATCCCTTGAAGCATTTGGATTTAATGGGTTCTGTTTTGATTCCTTTAATGCTTTTAGTGTTAACCATGGGACAAGGACCCATTTTCGGATGGGCCAAACCAGTTCCGGTGAACCCCGCCCTTTTCAAGGATAAAAAGTGGGGGGAACTGAAGGTTTCTCTGGCCGGCCCGGCTGTTAACTTTCTGATAGCAACAATATTCGGGCTCGTTTTGAGGTTCATTGATCTTCCCGAAACCTTAGCCGTGCTTTTTAGAATAATCTGTATCTATAACTTCTTGTGGGGGATATTCAATTTGGTCCCTATTCCTCCTTTGGACGGATCCCATATCTTATTCTCTTTCCTTCCCGCCAAATACTTGAGGTTTAAATATCAATTTGCCCAGTACGGCTTCGTTATCCTGATAGCCTTCCTGTTTTTAGGTGGCCTAGATATAGTATATTCCCTGGCTTTGTGGCTTTTTGGCGCGGTAACGGGCAATTCCCTTGTATTCTGATTGACTTTGTTATATATATATGATATTGTGACGTTTGAGCGTTCGGCTCTTATTTATTTTCATGCCGACAATTAATCAATTAATAAAACACAGAAGAACGGAAGCCAAAAAGAAGGATAAGACTCCTGCCTTGGCTTTTGGTTTTAATATTTTAAAAAACAGGCCCAAAGATTATTTTTCTCCTTTCAAGAGGGGAGTGTGCCAGAAGGTTTTCACCGTCACCCCAAAGAAGCCTAATTCCGCTTTGAGAAAAGTCTGCAGGGTGCGTCTTACTAATGGGATGGAAGTCACGGCTTATATCCCGGGAGAAGGACATAATTTGCAGGAGCACTCAGTAGTGATTATCAGGGGAGGGAGAGTCAAGGATCTTCCCGGCGTCAGGTATCATGTTGTCCGCGGAATGCTGGATACATCCGGAGTGGAAGGAAGAAAGCAGAAAAGGTCAAAGTACGGCGCTAAGAAGAACCCGGGTCCCGCAACCAAAAAATAATTATGGCAAGAGGAAAAATAGCAAAAAGAGAAATATTCCCGGATTCAGTTTATAACAGCGTGGCGGTGGCCCAGTTCATAAACCATATAATGAAGAAAGGGAAGAAGTCTGTGGCCAGAAAGATCGTCTACGACGCTTTTGATATTATAAAAGAAAAAACCAAGAAAGATCCTTTAGAGGTTTTTGAAAAAGCCATAGAGAACGCAGCTCCTATGCTGGAGGTAAAGCCAAAAAGAGTAGGGGGAGCTACCTATCAGGTTCCGATGGAAGTGAAAGGGAACAGGAAAATGGCCTTGGCTATCAGATGGATCATTGGAGCTTCCAGGGGAAAGAAGGGGAAGCCCATGAAGGAGAAATTGGCAGAAGAACTTATTTTGACACTTAATAACGAAGGCACAGCCATCAAGAAGAAAGAAGACATGCACAGGATGGCTGAAGCTAACCGAGCCTTCGCCCATTTTGCGTGGTAAAAATTATCTACTTTTTTTATGCCTAGACAGTATCCCATAGACAGAGTCAGAGATATAGGTATTATTGCCCATATCGATGCAGGCAAGACGACCATTTCGGAGCGTATTCTTTTTTATACGGGAGTGTCTCATAAAATTGGAGAGGTGCACGAAGGACAGGCAATTATGGACTGGATGGTCCAGGAAAGAGAGAGGGGGATCACCATTACCTCTGCCGCCACCACTTGCTTTTGGACTCCTACCTATGCAAAGGGAGACAAGTCAAAAGAAATCAGGATAAATCTGATAGATACTCCGGGACACATTGATTTCACCGTAGAGGTGCAGAGATCCCTCCGCGTATTGGACGGAGCGGTTGTTGCGTTTGACGGAGTAGCCGGAGTGGAGCCCCAGTCGGAAACTGTCTGGAGGCAGGCTGACAAATACAACGTTCCCAGAATCTGTTTTGTAAACAAAATGGACAGGATGGGAGCGGATTTTGAAAAAGCTATTAATTCCATCTGGCAGAAGCTTACTCCCTCAGCCGTAGCTATGCAGCTGCCTATAGGCATAGAAGATAATTTTTCAGGAGTGGTGGACTTAATGAGGATGAAATCCTACGCTTTCTCGGGAGAGCACGGGGAAACAATTACCGAAGGAGAGATTCCGGCCAACATGCTAGAGAAGTGCAAGGAATGGAGGGAGAAGATGTTAGACAAGATCTGCGGAGAGGACGATGCCCTGATGGAAAAATACTTGGGAGGAGCTGAAATATCTATAGAAGAATTGAAGGCGGCCTTAAGAAAGGCCACCATAGCCAACAAGCTGGTTCCCGTTTTCTGCGGAACAGCTTTGAGAAACAAGGCAGTCCAGTTGATGCTGGACGGAGTCGTTGACTTCCTGCCTTCTCCGATAGACGTTCCTCCGACAGAGGGGATAGATCCGAAGACCGGAGAGACTGTCGTGAGAGAATCCAGGGACGACGAGAAGTTCTCCGCTTTGGCCTTTAAGGTGGCCGCCGACCCTTACGTCGGCACTCTTACTTATTTCAGGGTTTATTCGGGAACTTTAAAGAAAGGATCTTACGTTTTAAATACCAAGACCCTGGAAAGAGAAAGAATCGGCCGTATCTTGAGGATGCATTCAAACGAGAGGGAAGAGGTGGAAGAATTGTACGCCGGAGACATCGCAGCTACCGTAGGGCTTAAAAATACTACTACCGGCAATACGCTGTGCGATGAGGCGGCTCCCATAATACTTGAGCAGATCGTATTTCCGGAGCCCGTCATTTCAATCAGGATTGAACCTAAAACCAAGGCTGACCAGGAAAAGATGGGTTTGGCTTTGCGAAGGCTTATGGATGAGGATCCTACCTTCAGGGTAAAGGGAGACCAGGAGACTGGAGAAACCATTATTTCCGGAATGGGCGAGCTTCACTTGGATATTATCGCAGACAGGATGAAGAGGGAATTCGGGGTGGAAGCCAATATCGGCAGGCCCCAGGTAGCTTACAAGGAAACCATCAAGGAGACGGCAGAAGGAGAAGAGAAATACGTAAAGCAGTCCGGCGGAAGGGGGCAGTACGGGCATGTTGTCTTGAGAGTGTCGCCCAGGGAGCGAAAAGCCGGGTTTGAATTTGTTAATGAGATCAAGGGAGGCGTAATACCTTCTGAATACATTCCTGCCATTGAAAAGGGAGTAAAAGAAGCCATGGACAAGGGTGTCGTTGCCGGGTATCCTTTAATGGATATTTCCGTAGCCGTGTTTGACGGATCCTTCCACGAAGTGGACTCTTCCGAAATAGCCTTTAAAATCGCAGCTTCCATGGCTTTCCAAAACGGAATCAGGAAGGCAAAGCCGATTATCCTTGAACCTGTCATGAAGCTGGAGGTGGTGATTCCCGAGAATTTCTTCGGGGACGTCATCGGAGACTTGTCGGCTCGAAGGGGAAAGATCGAGAATACCTCTGATCGGTTGCAAATGAAGGTGATAGATGCTAAAGTTCCTTTGTCAGAAATGTTCGGATATGCCACTTCTTTGAGGAGTTTGACTGAAGGAAGAGGAAACTTTACGATGGAGTTGTCCGATTACGAAGAAGTCCCAGGCAACATAGCCCAGGAGATTATAGAAGGCAAGAGGAAATAATCATTGACAATGCCCTTAAAGTGACTATAATAACATTACGTTTCATTTAATAATTAACAGGTCAAATATAATTAACAAATAATATTTATGGCAGAAAAAGCAAAATTTGAAAGAACCAAATCCCACGTCAACATCGGCTCAATCGGCCACGTTGACCACGGGAAGACCACACTGACCGCAGCTGTTTTGAAAGCCCAGGCCTTGGCCGGCTTTAATTCTACTGCAAGAACAGTGGACCAGATTGATTCAGCTCCCGAGGAAAAACAGAGAGGTGTCACTATAAACGTCACCCATGTCGAGTTTGAATCAGCGAAAAGGCATTACGCCTGGATAGATTGTCCCGGACATGCCGATTACATTAAAAATATGATCACCGGAGCCGCCCAGATGGACGGAGCCGTATTGGTCGTGTCAGCCGCAGACGGCCCTATGCCCCAGACCAGAGAGCACATCTTATTGGCCAGGCAGGTAGGGTTGCCTTCCATAGTCGTATTCTTGAATAAGTGCGACATGGTGGACGATCCCGAAATGATAACATTAGTAGAGGGCGAAGTAAGGGAATTGCTCAAGAAATATGGGTTCCCCGGAGACGAAACCCCGATAATTCGAGGTTCAGCTCTGAAAGCTCTTGAAGCTACTTCGGTGGATGATCCGGCTATCAAGCCTATTTTAGACTTAGTCAACACTTGCGATTCATACATTCCAGAACCCGTCAGAGAGACCGACAAGCCGTTCTTAATGGCTGTTGAAGACGTTTTCTCAATTGAGGGTAGGGGAACAGTGGCCACCGGAAGAATAGAAAGAGGTGTCGTCCATCCTAACGACGAAGTTGAATTGATTGGATTGAAACCCACTCAAAAGACCACGGCCGTTTCCATTGAAATGTTCAACAAGATGCTGGACGAAGGAAGAGCCGGAGACAATGTCGGAATATTGCTCAGGGGTCTTAAGAAAGAGGATGTCTTGAGAGGACAGATATTGGCCAAACCAGGATCCGTCACTCCTCACACCGATTTCACAGCAGAAATATACGTCTTGTCCAAAGAAGAAGGAGGAAGGCATACGCCGTTCTTCAAAGGATATAAGCCCCAGTTCTACTTTAAGACCACAGACGTAACGGGAGACGTGATATTGCCCGAAGGAACTGAAATGGTTATGCCCGGAGACACCGTCAGCAACTTGAACATCAAATTGATTACCCCAGTCGCCATGGAAGAGAAGCAGAAGTTCTCCATTAGGGAGGGCGGAAAGACGGTGGCTTCAGGAGTCGTAACCAAGATTTCAGCTTAATTTAAAAAATGCCTGCAAAGAAACCTCAAACTACGGAAGAGCCTAAGACAAAGATTCGTATCAAGTTAAGGGCTTACGATCACAAGGTGATCGATAACTCTGCCAAGCAGATTATTGATGTAGTTTTGAGATACGGGGCGGAAGTTCTGGGCCCTGTTCCTTTGCCGACGGAGATTAAGAAGTATACGGTGAACCGTTCCACGTTCGTCCACAAGGACGCCAGGGAACAATTCGAGATGAGGGTTCATAAGAGGTTGATAGATATCTTGAACCCGAACCAAAAGGTGATTGATAGTTTAATGAGCTTGAACTTACCGGCTGGTGTGGATATAGAACTAAAGATGTAATTACTTAAACTCCCCGTAATGGGGAGTTTTTGATTGCGATAAGATTGCAGATCTTTTCTGCCTTGAGTTTCATCTTGAATGGTATTATTCTATATTAATAAATATGAAGAAAACACTGAGGGGGGTAGTAAATATATCGTAGAATATCATGGTTTTATCTAGAGATAACATAATAAATATTATCAGTAGAAATGATTTTGATTCTCTTATCGGTGAGATTGAGAATGATTGTTTTGATTGTAAGGGACAGCCCTATCAACTACAGAATGATTCGGAGAAGAGGGAACTAGCCAAAGACGTATCTTCTTTTGCTAATAACGAAGGCGGGTATATTTTAATTGGGATAAAGACAAAACCTAGTATTAATAATTTTGGAGACGAAATAGAAGAGATCCGAGCGTTTGAAAAAGCCCTAATTAATCCTTCTCAGTACTACGACACCATAAAATCTTGGATTTATCCAGAGATTGAAGGTACTGATATCTCTTGGGTTTCGATAAAGAAAGATAGCGGTAAGGGAATATTAATTATTAAGATTCCAGAACAAAATGAATCTCTTAAGCCATTCGTCATCAAAAAATCAATTGATGGGAAAAAGGTATCCGAGACTCTATTGGGCTATGTCCAAAGAAAAAAAGATAATAGTAAACCTTTTTCAGTAGTTGATTTACAAAATGCACTTCGTAATGGTTTCAATTTCAATTCTTTCATAAGAGAAAGATTCGACGCCCTAGAGGCGTTGTTAAAAAGAAATGAAGTCTCCTTACCCGAAATTAAATTTGATGATAAAACGATTGGCAACAGGGTAACTAAGTCTCTTGAATACGAGGGAATGGATAGAAAAAGAACCTTAACTATTTCAGCGTATCCCAGCCAGCCAGATGAGCTTAAAACAATTTTTATTTCTTCGGAAGGAGGCATTCTTAAATTATTGGAGGAACCTCCTACCCTGAGAAGACTCGGATGGAGTTTAGAAACGCATGATCAGGCGAGGATTATGAGGGGAGAGTTAATACGTGTTACAAATGGGAAGAAGAAGGTGATAGATCTATATAGAGACGGGACATTTATTCTTAGCGGTCTAGCGGACCATACGTTTCTCGCTCATGCTAGCCCTTCTGATGTTCCAAGAATAAATTCGGTTGCAATAGTTGAAATAGTATATAACTTCGTTAATTTTTATAAGTTGGTTATAAACGACTTTGAAAATAAACCAAAGAGAATCTTTATAGGAATTGACCTTAGAAATATGCGTTTAGGTGGGGTTAATAATTATCTACTTCCCTACGGTATAAGAGATATCGAACAAGTGTTTGGTGATGACGGAAAGGACGCTCCAGATAATAATTGGAATATAGTTAAGAGCTTTAATGTAGATAAATTTGATGTTGGAATAATTTCATTCGAGCTTTTGAAAGAGATATATCTTTGGTTCGGTTTTAAAGAAGAAGGGATCCCTTATGTTAAAAAGGAAGGTGAGATCAAAAGGGTTGATCCAAACGCTATCATTGACGTATGAGAAAATTAATGTTTTCTTCAGTGCTTGAAATATATAGAAAAAGATCTAGAATATATAAAAATATGAATATCTTTAAAATAATGTTCCCCTTTGAGGGACATAGGTCATTATCCAATAAATGGTGGCACAGACTATCTGTAGTCCTTTTCTTTTTAATCAGCGCCATATCCTTAATCTTTCTAGTCACGTTATTTTTATCTTCTTTTCCAGAGAATAAATTTAACATTAATATAAAGTATAGCTTGGAGGATTTCACTAAGGATAGCCCAAAAAGCACAGTTAACACTATTCCGTCGTTTATAGAGCTAGAACACAGAATAGGGTGTTTAGAAAATGATGACAGTATTAGGAGAATATCTCTCTATGAATTAGAAAAGAATGTTTGCAGTTCAGATTTGGAAGGAAATTTAAAAGAAGTCGCCGATATTTTATATTTAGACAATCATGAATTTGGTTCAGTAATCAATCTTCAAAACATGCTAGCCAATATGCTAGACGAAGATATGGGTAAGAGAAATTGTTTTATACGAACAGATTTTGAATGTAATTCAGGCGAGATAGTCTCTTACGAGAGAAACATTATTTTCTATTTAGAATCGTTTTTAATACCGATAGTAATCGTATATATATTAGGATTAGTGTTACAGATTATTTATTTCAAGGCGTTAATCTATATAATCTACGGAAAGCTAAAGAATAATTAATCATAAAAAATGAAACTTTTAAAGAATAATTCATTCAATTTATTAGCAATATTGCTACTGTTGTTCGCCTTGACGGACAACCCCTATGGCTATTATCAGTTTTTGAGGTGGGCGATTGTAATTATTGGAGGAATATCAGCTTATTCGTTTTATAAGTCAGAGAAACCAGTTTGGACTATAATATTTGGAATAATAGTTCTTTTGTTTAATCCAATCTTCCCTTTTTATCTTTCAAAAAACGCTTGGCAAGTTATAGACATGGTCGTAGCAGTAATATTCTTTATTTCGTTATTCAATAAGTATGATCGAAAGAAATAAAAAGATTTTGATTATTTCAATAATAATCATAATAATCGGATATTTTGGTTACCAAAGCCTGAGTAAGAATACGTCTGACGAAAACAACGTATCTGAGCAGAAAACCGAGAAGGAGATAGTTGTAGAGGGACTTGCAAGTAAATATAATGCTTTAACTAACTGGGATGAAGATATTAGTTATACTCTTCAACTGCAAGAGTTAGTGGAGTCCGATGACCTTGTATTATTTACTGGCTATATTGACGATGTCTTCAAAGAGAATGACCAATATTTTATAAGTTTTATTACAGATTATTTTATTTATCCACAGATTCGTTTTGTTCTTAAGGTCGACCCCGAGAGAGTTTCGCAGGCATTAGAAGTGATAGAAGAAGATCCCTTATACCTCCAAATCTTCGGAGGGTATGCAGTAGTAGCAGATGTGTCAGAAATAAAGAAAATAAATCTTCAAATTAGCGGCTATCCAAGCGGCACGGAGGATGTATCGATAGAATGTGATCCATCGAAGATATATGTCGCTACTGGAGATTGTATCGATTTTGTTTATATTCCAGAGGGTTCTGACAGAGAATAATATGAAAGCATTGAAAATAATTTTGTTTGTAGTTATCACGTCGTCCCTAGTCTTTTTCTTATTGATATTAAGCATTAAAGACTTAATTTTTATTAATGCTTATAATGATTGCACGGAGATAAATGGGAATAACCCAAGAGCAAGCTACAGTTGTCTCAATGTTATGAATGGAGGTCCTCGCTAGGTCTCGATTGAAAATATAATATTCGTGTATTACTATATTAACTCCTCATGCTCTTGGGCCAAATGCAGGCCAAGCCTACAAGGAACAGAGGTTATCCGCATCCTTATGAAGATGAGTCTTAGTCTTCTTATCTCATCATAAAATTGATTTGGGTAGTATTTAATCTCTGAGAGGAGTGGATTTGAATATCATTGACAACATTCTACCTCTATGATAAAGTACGTCTATTGTGAAAACACACAAGGTTAACAACATGTTTTCAGTCCAAATAACTTAAAACATTAGTTAAATTGCCTCGTTTACAGAACTGGGCAATTCGTCCAGTTTTTAGTTGAGAATATGAACAAATATTTGTTAGGCAAAAAATTAGGAATGACGCAGATGTTTGACGCAACCGGAAAGAGAGTTCCCGTTACTTTGCTTATGGCAGGCCCTTGCGAGATAACCCAGCAAAAGACCAAGGAAAAGGACGGGTATGCATCATTCCAGTTGGGATTTGATAAGATTGCAAAAGCAAAAAAGATCACAAAATCAATGAATAAGAAACCTTTTAAGTTTTTAAGAGAATTTAAAGGGGGCGAACACAAAGTCGGAGACTCTATAGATGTCTCTGTTTTTGTGGAAGGAGAGAATGTTAAGGTAGCCGCAACCTCAATGGGAAGGGGATTCCAGGGGGCGGTTAAAAGATGGGGTTTCCACGGAAGGAGAGCTACCCACGGTATGAAGCACGAAGGAAGGACATTAGGTTCCGTTGGCGCCACTTATCCCCAGAGAGTTATAAAAGGAAAGAAGATGCCTGGAAGAATGGGATCTGATAGGACCACGGTAAAGAACCTGAAAGTGATGAAAGTGGACAAAGAGAACAATTTACTGGTATTAAAAGGAGCGGTTCCCGGAAGAACAGGAGCTTTAGTTGAAATTACAGCCTAAATATGAAAGCAAAGCTATACGATAAAACAGGTAATACAACAGAAGAAGTGCTCTTGCCAAAAGAGATTTTTGAGGTTGAATTGAACAGAGATTTGCTCCACCAGGTTGTAACCTGCCAGAGCTCTAATAGAAGGATGGTTATAGCAGATACTAAGGGAAGAGGAGAGGTAAGGGGAGGAGGAATTAAGCCTTGGAGACAGAAGGGAACCGGCAGAGCAAGGCACGGATCCAGGAGATCTCCCATATGGAAAGGAGGAGGAACCACTTTCGGCCCCACGAATGAGAGGAATTTTAAAAAGAAGATAAACAAGAGAGTATCCAGGCAGGCCTTATTCATGGCCTTGTCGTCCAAAGCCCAGGACAACTTGGTTTACGTGTTAGACGACATAAAGCTAGATACTTTCAAAACCAAGGAAGTATCGCAGATATTGAAGAATTTGAAGGTAAAAGGAACTGCTTTGTTGATATTGCCGAAAACCGACATAAAGACCCTGAGAGCCGCAAGGAACATAGCGGGATTGAGCGTGATGGAAGCCAATAAGCTGAACGCACTAGATTTGCTCTCAGTCAGGAACATAGTGCTTCCCAAAGAAAGCATTAAGACCATAAAGGAAACATTCGTAAAATAACATGGCAATTTTCAAGAAAAAAGAAGAAAAAATAGAAGCTCCCAAAGAGATAAAGAAAGAGATAAAGAAAGAGGAGCCCAAGGAAGCAAAACAGCCAAGAGCCACGAAAGGTTTTTCCTTTGCGGTTTTGAAAGCCCCGCACGTCACAGAGAAAGCTTCAGATTTGACGGAAAAGAACCAGT
>JBAZFF010000012.1:0-12866 GCA_041653495.1 Minisyncoccota bacterium | reverse complement strand
TTAAAAGGATTGGAGCTGACGCCGACAGGGCTTTTGGGGTTTGATAAAGCCATAATCACTTCAGGCGGAGTATCCTTAAAAGAGATAGACGCCAAAACAATGAAGTCTAAGATAATTGAGAATTTGTATTTTGCGGGGGAGATTATTAATCTGGACGGGCCTACTGGAGGATACAACCTCCAGATTTGCTGGAGCACCGGATACTTGGCGGGGGAGTCGGCGAGCAAAAGCTAGATTTAAATGCTAAAATAAAAACATGAGGATTGAAATAAAAACAAAGAACATTACTCTTAGCGAGGACATAGTGGCATATGCCAAAGAGAAGCTGAGCGATTTAGACAGATTCGCGCAGGACGAGGTGCGGGAATTCCAGGCGGATTTGGAGCTCAGCAAGCCTTCTAACCACCACCGAAAGGGGCCGGAGTCTTTTTATGCGGAGCTGAACTTGCAGCTGCCCGGGAAGAAGCTCTTAAGGTCGGAAGCTTATGCAAGCGACCTTCGGGCGGCTATTGACGAGGTGAAAGAGGAATTTGAGAGGGAGTTGAAGAAATATAAAGGAAAGAAGCTGGACAAAGCCAAAGAAGCGGCCAGGGAATCAAAAGACGTCAGGCGTTTCTCTTAATTATGAAGATAAGCAAGAATCTTCCGCAGTTTGAAGGAAAAAAAGCTTTAATCTCCGTAACAGGAAGGCAGGAAGCCAGATTTTTTCTTGCAAAAGACGGAGACATAGAGGAATTGGAACCATTCAAATTTGATAAGCCAGAAGATCCAAAGAGAAAAGGCCATAATATGATTAAGGGATCAAAAGGCGTGTACAGGAGCGGGCCTACGCCTGAATTCAAGAATCAGAGGATAATAGCAGAATTAGAATCTCACCTCAGAAAATCCCTAAAGAACATTCTGAACAAAAATAAAATAGATATCATCTATTTAACGGTGCCAGATTATTTAAAGAACGATGTTAAAAAGACTTTTCCTGCGGATGCGGCAAAAAAGATAAAATTCGTCCTGCTGGGGGATTATTGCCATTTTCATCCCTTTGACATTCTCAAAAAGTTTTCTTCTCAAACAACGGTACCAGTTGTTCCTTTGAAGGAATCCGTCAGTAAGATTCTAAATAAGCCAAAACAAAACAGATCTTAAGTGATTTGGGGGCTTGGAGCCCCTTTTATCTCTTGACAAGCATGTTATATATTTCTAACATTAAGTCAGTTAGAAAGAATTAACATTAACCAAAGAAATATGACCAAAAGAGCATTCTCAATATACAGGATTATTTCAGTCGTAATAGTTTCTGCAACAGTCGGCGTATTTATTAACCTTGGCAATTGGTACCTGCCGGTAGCTTCAATCATAGCTTCCTGGTTGTTCCTTTATGTAATAAGGAGAAAGGTGGATGAAGTGTTGGCCGACGAGAGAGACTATATGATAGCCGGCAAGGCCTCCAGCCACGCTATAAGAATCTATGCTTTAATATCCGTAATTATCGGAATGATTTTCTACAGCATAGGCGGCAGAGAAGGGATCTTGTTCGATATGGCGACCACCTTATTGTATTCCGCCTGCTTCCTCATGTTGCTTTACGCCGTCTTGTTCAAAATATATGAGAGAAAAGACAATCATGATTAAGACTAAAGTCAAAGAATACAGGATCAAGAATAATCTCACGCAAGAAGAGCTGTCAAAGAGAGTAGGGGTGCGCAGGGAAACGATCGTCTTTCTTGAACAGGGGAAGTACAATCCTTCCCTGGGTTTGGCCCTGGCTCTGTCCAAGGAACTAAAGGAGCCTGTTGATAAACTGTTTTCCTTGTAATAATGCGGAAATAGATCTAGAATTAAACAATATTAGTATTACTCAATCCTATGGACCAAAAAGATTCAAACATCGCTCCTTTGCCCAAACTCGGAGATCTGCTAAAGAGATCCTTTAGCTTTTACAAGTCCAAGTTCTGGGCGCTCATAGGAGTCACCCTGCTTTCCTTCTTTTCGGGCTACATAGCCTTTGGTCTCTGGTGGCTGTTGTCCATTTTCATAAATTTGCCCGCCATTGAGGAAGTTATAGAGGGAACAGTTTCCGGCGCCTCTTATCTTTTATTGTCCTTGATTTTATATTTATTCGCGATTTTCCTGGGCCTTTTCTGTCAGCTGGCCCTTCTGTATATTATTTCCCAGGGATTGGGGATAAAAGAAGCGTTTAAAAAAGCTTGGTTTAAAATAATTCCTTATTGGTGGCTTACCATAATAACAGGAGTGCTGATCTTCGGGGGATTTTTGCTGTTCTTTGTTCCCGGAATACTGCTGACGATCTGGTTTGTGCTGTCTTCATATGTATTCGTGGCGGAAGACAAAAAGGGGATGTCGGCTCTTTTAAGGAGCAAGCAGCTGGTGTCGGGGAAGGAATGGACTATTTTGGGCAGGGTTATATTGATTGTTCTCGGTTTCATTGTTTTAAGCTTTATCGCGTCCAAAATTTCTTTCGGCGAATCTTTGCTAAGCCTGGTTATTACTCCCTTCTTCCAGGTCTTTTGGTTCCTCTTCTACCAGGACTTAAAGAAGGCAAAGGGAGAGCCTGTTTTTGAGGAGCCTAAGAAATCAGACAAGTTTAAGGCTGCGCTTCCCGCAATTCTGGGATATTGCATTCTGGTCGTTGCGGTCGTCTTAGTTCTCTTGAAAACAATCTAAATTGCGTATACAATTGAAAAGGTCATTTATTATTTAACTTTAGAGATTATGGGCAGAGGATGGAGAAACACAAAAAGGCAGGAGAAATTGATGAGAAAGAGGGGACTCAAGAGGAAAGACAAGAAGAAAAAATAGGATTTGACATCCTATTTTCCTTAGAGGCGGGGAGTCCAAAGAAGCTAGTCTCCCTCAATATGCGAGCTTTAAAAGAGCTCAGCCAAATAGAGAAACCTGAAAAGTAATTTACGGCGTCCCCCGAAGGCGCTTTTTTAGTTAAAACGCATAGCAATATATGTAAATTTACCAGGATGGTATAATAAAGACAGTCGGCGGGACCAGAGAAGATATCAAACAATATTTTAATCTATGAGAATAAAAGAAAGTAAAAACCTGAAATTTGACTTATTTCCCTTCGTTTCAGATGGCGAGGGCGGGAAAATTGATCCTGACACCTGCGTTCTAGACACTTTTGAGCGGACGGATGACAAGTTGGTCCTTTACTTCAAAAACAGAAGCAAGGCCAGTATAAAGGGGCTGGGAGTGGAAGGCGGAAGGGAGATAGACGCAATAGAGACGAAGATGGCAGGCTTGATAGGAAGCAGTTACAGCGAAATTCTAAACAGCAACGCCATTCAGGCACGTTGATTCAGATTCCCATTTTTGCTAGAATCCAATTATATGAAAAGAATCGTTTTGTCAGTTTTTTCCTTAATTTTCCTTTTTGGCGGAGCCTTTAGCGTTTCCGCGCAGAATATTGAGATAGATTTCTTCTACAGTTCCACTTGCCATATTTGCGCGCAAGAAGAAGAGTTTCTTTCTGATTTGCAGGACAGGTATCCGGAGTTGAAAATCAACTATTATGAAGTAATGGGCAGCACGGAAAACCAGGAGTTGCTGATGGAGTTTTATAATGAGAACGATATATCTGAATCGTTGTGGGGGAGAGTCCCATTAACCGTTACTCCGAATAAATATCTTTTTGGATTCTCGGACCAGATAGGCGGGGAAATAGAAGACTGCCTGCTTGAATGCATTAGCGGAGAGGGGACGGAACAGCGGGACACAATAGATGTTCCGTTCTTTGGGACGGTAGATATTTCCAATATGTCCCTGCCGGTTCTTACTATAGTGATCGCGGCCATGGACGGATTCAACCCCTGTGCTATGTGGGTCTTAGTTTTTCTTTTGACTCTGTTAATGAATACCCATTCCAGAAAGAGGATGTTTTTAGTGGGAGGGACATTCGTGTTTGTCTCGGGATTGATATACTTTTTGATACTTGCCGCCTGGCTAAATCTTTTTATGGCGATATCCTACGTTAATATCACCAGGATCGCCATAGGCGTCCTGGCCGTCGGAGTCGGCTTCTGGCAGATTAAGAATTTCATCCAGTACAAGCCCGGGGTGTGCAAGGTGACGGACGGGAACGGCATCCAGGAGAGGCTGAAGGAAAAGATGAAAAGCAAGGCTGAAAAGATAGCCCTTTCTCCCTTTACCTTCGTAATGCTCGGGGGAACAATTCTTCTGGCTGTCGGCGTAAACCTTGTGGAGTTTTTCTGCTCGGCAGGACTTCCGGCAATTTATACTAAGGTCCTGTCAATCAGCGACCTCAGCGGATTCGCCTATTATCTTTACCTCTTGCTTTATACGTTCATCTTCATGCTGGACGATATGATCATACTTTTTGTGGCGGTAATAACTTTGAGCAGATTCGGGTTTACGGAAGAGTACAATTACTGGTCCACTTTGATCGGGGGATTATTGATACTGATATTGGGTATTTTGCTCATATTTAAGCCTGAATTATTAATGTTCGTTTAGCAAATGACCAAGAATAAGACAATTGAGTTTGAAACCCAGGGAGACCTGGATTTCGTCGATTTGACCGGGGAAGTATCAGAATTTGTGAAATCCAGCGGGGTCAAGGAAGGATTGATCAATATCCAGAGCATGCACACGAGCGCCGCTTTGATAGTGAACGAAAACGAGCCTTTGCTCATAGAAGACATAAAAGATAATTTAAGAAGAACGGCGCCGAAAGAAGCTTCTTACAACCACGACAACATGAAGATTCGGACCGTGAATGTCTGCGACAACGAATGCATAAACGGACACTCCCATTGCCAGGCTATCCACTTGCTTGTTTCGGCAACTTTGAATATTATTCAAGGTGAGATTCAATTGGGCCGCTGGCAGAGAATCTTTTTTGTTGAGCTGGACCAAAAGAGACCAAGGAAAGTCCAATTGCAAATAATAGGGGAATAATAATTAATTTTTTAAAAGATGTACAAGATAAACAAGGGAAAGTGCATAGGCTGCGGAGCTTGCGTCATTGTCTGCCCCGAAGGAATTAAACTCGGAGAGGACGGCAAAGCAGAAGTAATAGACCAGGAGAAAATTAAAAAATGCGCGGTCAAGGACGTCTGTCCCTATGAAGCGATAGAAGAAGATGGAAAAGATAACTGATCAAAACTTCCAGACGGAAATAAAAAAGTTCGGAAAGCCGGTGTTAGTTGATTTCTTTGCGGAGTGGTGCGCGCCCTGCGGCCTCATCGGCCCGGTCTTAGAAAGAGTGGCGGAGAAGCAGAAAGACAAGATTGATTTTTTGAAGATAAATGTTGATGAGTTCCCTTTGGTTTCCCAATCCTTCGGAATACAAAGTATACCCGCAGTTATTCTTTTTAAAAACGGAAATCCGGTTTCAGGGTTTGTCGGCGCTCAAGGAGAAGAGGCGATTATCCTTTGGTTAGAGAAAGCTTTATCCGGCGGTTTAGAGGAGCTGTTTTCAGAGTACGAAGCTTACGCCAAAAAAAATGGATTAAGATTGAACCCCGACAAAGAAATTGTAAAAAAAATACTGACAGGCTTGTTGGAGAACGAGAAAAAATACGGAAAGAGGTACTGCCCCTGCAGGAGAGTCACGGGAGATTTGAAAGAAGACGAAAAGAACATATGTCCGTGCAAAGCCGGTCTGGAGGAAGCAGAAAAAGCTGGTCATTGCCTGTGCACGTTGTTTGTAAAATAGGGTGTGGAAAACCCCTGTTTTTTTAGGGGTTTGACCTACATTTGACCGTAGGAAATTGCGGGAGTAAAATATAGTAATCTTTACATTAACTCTTAATTTATCTCCATTTAATACGAGATTTTTTTATCCTTATGCCGGAAAACAAAATAAAAAGAATCAAAAAGAGAGACGGGTCGGTTGTGGAGTTTGACCAGAGCAGGATTACCAATGCGGTCCACAAAGCGCTCGTGGCCACGGGGCAGGGGAACGGAGAAATCTCTCAAAAAGTTTCTGACAAAGTAATCTCAATATTAAACAGGAGGTTTAAGGAGAATGAGATTCCCGAAGTAGAACAGATTCAAGACATTATTGAGGAGATTTTAATGTTGGAGGATCTGGTTGAAACCGCCAAGGCCTACATTCTTTACCGAGAGCAAAGAAGAAAAATCAGAGAGACATCGGGGCTGATAGACGAGTCGGCGGAAATGCTGGACCAGTACATAAAAGAATTGGACTGGCAGGTTTATGAAAACGCTAACATGGCGTATTCCCTGCAAGGATTGAATCATTACGGAGTTTCAGCTATTACAAAGAAATATTGGCTGAACAAAGTGTATCCTGCGGAAATCAGAGAAGCTTCGGAGTCCGGAGATTTCCATATCCATAATTTAGACAGCCTTTCCACTTACTGCTGCGGATGGGATTTGTACGATTTACTGATGAGAGGATTCGGCGGGGTTCCGGGAAAGGTGGAATCAAAGCCCGCAAAGCATTTCAGGACCGCTTTGGGGCACTTGGTGAATTTCTTTTACACATTGCAGGGAGAGTCGGCGGGAGCGCAGGCAATATCTTCTTTTGACACTCTGCTTGCTCCTTTTGTGAGATATGACAATCTTGATTACAAGAGAGTAAAGCAGGCCATTCAGGAATTCCTGTTCAACATGGCAATACCCACTAGAGTGGGTTTCCAGACTCCATTCACCAACATTACCTTGGACATTATTCCGCCTTCCACTTTGGCCAAACAGCCGGTGATAATCGGAGGAAAGCCGCAGAACGAAACCTACGGCGACTTTCAGGAAGAGATGAATATGATAAACCAGGCCTTCTACGAAGGGCTTATGGAAGGAGACGCCAAAGGAAGGCCGTTCACTTTTCCGATTCCTACGGTAAACATCACCAAAGACTTTGCCTGGGACGACAAGACGCTGGAGCCGTTATGGGAGGCTACTGCCAAATACGGGGTGAATTACTTCTCAAACTTCATCAGCTCCGATATGAAGCCGGAAGACGCCAGATCCATGTGCTGCAGGCTCAAACTGGACAATAGGGAGCTCTTAAAGAGGGGAGGCGGGCTGTTCGGAAGCCAGCCTTTGACGGGTTCCATAGGGGTTGTGACCATAAATATGCCCAGAATAGGGTATCTGTCCAAAACCAAAAAGGAATTCTTTGAAAGACTGGATAAAATGATGGATCTCGCCAAATCAAGCCTTGAAATAAAGAGAAAAGCTTTGGACGACTTCATGAATAAGGGGCTCTATCCTTATTCCAAGCACTATTTGGGAGGAATTCAAAAAATGAGGGGGAGTTATTGGGGCAACCATTTTTCAACAATAGGACTGGTCGGGATGAATGAAGCCATACTGAATTTTCTGGAAGAAGACATCGGGAGCCTGAGGGGTAGGAGGTTCGCCCTTGAAGTATTGGATCATATGAGGGACAAGCTGGTGAAATACCAGGAAGAGACGGGGAATCTTTATAACTTGGAAGCTACGCCCGCAGAGGCCACGGCTTATAGACTGGCCTTAAAAGACAGAAAACTGTATCCGGATATAATTACCGCAGGAACCGCAAAGAATCCCTATTATACGAACTCAACCCAGCTGTCGGTGGATTATACGGACGATGTTTTTGAAGCCCTGAAATTGCAGGACGATATCCAGACCAAGTATACCGGAGGAACCGTAATGCACATATTCATCGGGGAGAAGATTTCAAATCCGGAATCCGCAAAGAATTTAGTCAGGAAGATTTTTGAGAAATTCAACCTTCCTTATATAACCCTCACTCCGACCTTCTCTATTTGCCCCGTCCACGGATATATTGCCGGAGAGCATTTTGAATGCCCGCAGTGCACGATAAAGCAGCCGTGCGAGGTCTATTCAAGGATCGTAGGATACTTGAGGCCGGTCCAGCAGTGGAATGCGGGCAAACGGGAGGAATACGAAAAGAGAAAAACCTTCAAAGTGCCTGAAGTTGCGCCAGCTGTAAAATGAAAATTGCCGGATTGCAAAAAACTACTCTCATTGACTACCCTGGCCGCATTGCGGCCACTGTTTTTCTCTCAGGGTGCAATTTCCGCTGCCCCTTTTGTTATTCCGCAGAATTAGTTCTGCCCGAGAAGATAAAGAACCATCCCGTTCTGTCTGAGGAATATTTTTTTGATTTTCTGAAAGAGAAAGTCGGATTGTTAGAGGCCGTGGTTGTCTGCGGGGGAGAGCCTACTTTGAATCCCGAGCTTCCTTTATTTTTAAAGAGAATAAAGGATATGGGCTTTATGGTCAAACTGGATACGAACGGTTCAAACCCCGAGATGCTGAAATCCCTGATTAAAGAGGGATTGGTGGATTATATAGCCATGGACGTTAAGGCCCCAAGGGAAAAATACATTGAAATGGTAAAAGGCCAGGCGGATTTGAATAAAATAGAGGAAAGCATCCGTATTCTAAAGGAAGGGAAGGCGGATTACGAGTTTAGGACTACGGTTGTCCCCCTTGTTCATACTAAAGAGGACATATTAAACATTGCCAGATGGCTAAAGCCCGCCAAAAGGTATTTCCTCCAGAGCTTCAGGGGGGAAAAGACCATAGATCCTGCTTTTACGGGGGTCAAACCCTATCCTGAATCATTCTTATTGGAAATTAAGAGAGAAATAGCTTCAAATTTCCAAGAGTGCCAGATCCGTTGAGCTTATTTTAAGGGGCTTGACTTACATTTTAGCTTAAACTAAGCTTAATTAAGCTATAGAAAAGGTCGTATTTGTTACTATTAAACCTTTAAATACAATGGAAGCTTATTGTGTAAAGTGTAAAGCCAAGAGAGAGATGTCAGATGCCAAGGAAGTGGAAATGAAGGGGAAGGGTGGAGTTAAGAGAAGAGCTATGACAGGAATCTGCCCGAAATGCGGAACCAAGATGTTCCGAATAATGGGCAAGGCATAAGGATTTCCGGAAATCTTTAAAAGTCACCTCTAAGGGGGTGGCTTTTGCTTTCCCCAACCTCTTGACATATTTTTTCCGTCTGTTATATTTGAGCTACTGTTGTTGAGAGATCTTGATGGCACAGCCGGACGCTGGCCAGGAGTGGGATAGTGGTAACCGGGTTGCCTTTGAAGGGGAAGCCAAGAGAGGTGACGATCTCAGCGCGCACTTGGCGCCCGATGGAATGTGCTACCCTGTCGTCGCTCAGGGGAATAAGCTATTATCAGCCGCCTCCCTTCCTCTCAACAACTCTGCAAATTATAGCCGAAAGACATTTTTGTCTGGAGGCTTCTTTTTTTACAGTTAGCGATTCATTAAGAGAATAATTCTGGTATAATTACTTAAATATGAATAAGCGTGTTCTTATAATATTAAGCGTGTTTCTTCTGGCTGATATTTTATTGGGCTTGTACGCTTTGAAAACAAGGCAGCCTTATATGGAGGTTGTCTTTTTTGACGTAGGACAGGGAGATTCCATTTTCATTGAAACCGCTTCCGGCCAGCAGATCTTATTGGACGGAGGGCCGGATTCGACCGTATTGGAAAAGCTGGAAAAAGAGATGCCCTTGTTCGATAGGACAATAGACCTGGTTATCCTGTCCCACTTTGACACAGACCACCTTACAGGATTGCTGGAAGTCCTGAAAAGATACGAGGTTAAGAATGTTTTATGGAACGGGGCTGAAAAAGAATCCGCTTTTCTGGAGGAATGGAACAGGCTGCTTTCGGAAGAAGGGGCCAATGTCCTTATCGCCAAGAGGGGACTGGGACTCTCCCTCGGGGAGTTTGAATATATAGAAGTCCTTTACCCCTTAGAGTCTATAGAAGGGGAATTGATTACGGATATCAATAATAGCTCGGTAGTTTTCAAGCTGGTTTACGGGGAAACTTCATTCTTGTTCCCCGGAGACATATACAAGGAGACGGAAGGAGAGATATTGGCGGCCGGATTGGATTTAGACGCAGACATTTTAAAGGCAGCCCATCACGGAAGCAAGACTTCCACCGGAGAGGACTTTTTATTGGCTGTTTCCCCCAATGCCGTGGTTGCCTCCTGCGGAGCCGGTAATTCTTACGGCCATCCGCATCCTGAGTTTTTGGAACTTTTGGAGAAATATGGTATAAGTATTTTCAGAACAGATTTAAAAGGCGATATAAAATTAATATCAGATAAAAATAAAATATATGGAGTTTCCAGTATTTAAAACGAAAGCGGAGGGGAAGGCAAAGAAGTTTAATTTGAACGATCCCAAGGAGAGGGGAGCGTATTTTAATTACAAAGCCGGAACCGAAATTAAAAAATTAAGTAAATATTTTGACGGAGGGAATTCCTTCGTCGCTTATTTGGTCGGGAAGAAGAGCTCGGGCAAGGGAACATACTCTAAGATGTTTGCCGAAGTGATAGCTCCGGACAAAATAGAGCATTTCTCTGTCGGAGACATGATAAGGGGAGTGGATTTGGAGTTGAAGGATCCAAAGAAGAAAAAAGAGCTGGTGAGCTTCTTGGAAAAGAATTACAGAGGGTGGCACGAGGTCTCAGATTTGGTCAAACTCTTGGAAGCCAGGAGCACGAAGGTCTTGCTGCCCACTGAATTGATTCTTACTTTAGTAAAAAGAGAAATAGAGAAGAGGCCGAAGAAAACTATTTTTATAGACGGATTTCCGAGAGATTTGGACCAGATAAACTTTTCCCTGTTTTTCAGGGATTTGATCAACTACAGGAGGGACCCGGACTTGTTCATATTAATAAGCGTTCCCAGGAACGTAATAGACGAAAGGATTAAATTCAGGAGGATATGCCCCAAATGCCAGACTTCAAGAAATCTGACCTTGCTCCCGACTTCGAAAGTGGGATACAGGGAAGGCAAGAAAGAGTTCTTCTTGCTCTGCGATAATCCCGCCTGCAGCGCGGTGGAGATGATGCCGAAAGAAGGGGACGACAAAGGGATTGCCCCGATAGAAGAGAGATTGAAGAAAGACGACATGCTTTTGGGAGAAGCCGCCAAGCTCCACGGAATCCCCAAGATCTTCTTGAGGAATGCCATTCCTAAAAACAAGGCTAAATCCCTGGTTGACGATTATGAAATAACCCCGGGATACTCTTACAAGTGGGACGCAAAGAAAAAGAAGGTGGAAATACAGGAAAAGCCCTGGGTTGTGAAGGATGACGAAGGGAAGGATTCATACAGCTTGATGCCTCCTCCCGTCGTGGTCTCCATGATAAAACAGATGGTAAAGGTGCTCGGGCTCTAATTTGACACACTTTTTGGCCCAGAGGTATAATTAAGGCGTAACTCCGATTGTTCTGGGTAAATTCTGTACAAACTTTTAGAAAAGGGAGCCAGCTATGATTCCTGCCCCTTGGGACAGGACCTAGGCGCCCACTTAAACAATTCTTCCGATAATTTACCTAGAAGGTTGGGGTTTCAAAGAACCTCCCCGTTGGGGAGATTTTTTGTTTTACTATTAACAAGGTTTGCTGGATGGTATCATGATCCTACACCCAGGGCATAATCTCAGTGCCGCGGATCTGGGCGTCGCTTATACTCAGAAATCAATTAAGCCTTGAGCTATTAGGAGGGAGCTCTTTTTATTAGATTAAAAGGATTGACTTTGTACCCATTTATTATATAAAAAAGCATTAAAGTTCTTTAAAAGGTTCGGGAGAATGAGGCGAGCGTTTTGTTCCGGAAAACGGGATAAACCGCTCGTCTCATTGAGATAAGCCGCAAGTTCGGGCGAATCGGACAAATAGGAGGTACGCCGTTATGGTGAGCCGAAACTTATCAGTGCACAAGGAACATGAAATCTTATTAAAGCTGGAGGATGCTGGCATCGATGATATGCTTGCTCAGAAAATCATCGATTCCAAGAGCAACTACCTCGCAAAGAAAATAGTGAGGTTAGTTAAGAATGGTGGTTACGAATCAACCGCCAGCCAGTTGAGGGCAAGGGACATCATGGGCAAGAACTTTTTCGGGATAGAGGAGGCTATAGAATGCTTAAGAGTAGAACCCACAGATCAACAATTAGCTCTTCTCTCCAGCATTCCATTCCCTGAAGGAGTGCTTGCGCTTGTTAAGCGCACCCATACTCTTGTGGCGGTGTTTCCCTTATCAATCCTTGAAATTCGTAAGAGAAAGAGAGAATTGTTCGAGCTATACAAGAATGATTGGTATGCGGAAAGCGAGATGTTTGCCCGAGAATCGAAAGAAGCAAGCTGGCAATTAGTCTGCAATTATCCTTATGATGATTCCTTCTCAAGATCATGGGTTAGACAAGAAGGACTTCTTTGCCAGATGGACGACATTCCCAGTGCCCAGGTTATGGTTTATACAATAATCGGACACTATCTCGCTACGCACGAGAGGTTATTCAAGGGAGATATCTTCGTCCGCACATCTTCGGTGAATTCCGAAGGTTATCACATCCAGGTCGGCGGTTTCTCAGACAGATTGGATATTAATTATACTATAGGGGACGGGCCCATCTATCACCTTGGCCTTGCCTCTTCTCGTAGAGCATAGAGCTTATGGCCCCTTGTAAACAACAAGGGGCTCTTTATTTAAAGCAAAACACCGGCCTATAACCGGTGTTTTGCTTTAATACAGTCGGGGTGCCGAGACTCGAACTCGGGTCACGCCCACCCCATGGGCGCATACTGCCACTGTACTACACCCCGAATTCTTATTTCTTTTTCTTAGCCAAAGCCTTGATGCACTTGGTGCAGGCCTTCACTCTTTTTCCGTTCGGCAACTTAACCCACTGGATATTGGGCTGCTTTCTCGTTCTGGTCGTAGGATTGTACTTGCCTCTCAGCTTTACAAGTCTTCCAACCATCATTGAAGATTTTCCGCAAATTGTGCAAACTCTTGCCATGATGTTTCCTTGGTTAATGTTTCAATGGATATAATATATAC
>JBAZFF010000011.1:0-14461 GCA_041653495.1 Minisyncoccota bacterium | reverse complement strand
TCCCAAGGATATTTCAAAGAGGGAAGAGCATCTTCCATGATCGCAAAGAGAACCTCTCTCTTCTTTAGATAGGCATTTAGTGCGTCCACGAAATCCTCAGGGTGATGCTTTGGCAAAGACTTATAACATTCAAAGAAATCCGCGTCCAAGAGATAAGTCCCGCTTATTTTTGTTTTAGAAGGCTCCGCTCCTTCTTTCGGATTCTCAACGATTTCGGCGACTTTATCCTCTTTGAACCTGAGAATGCCGTAGTCTGAAGGATTGTCGGTCGGCACGCAAACCAAAACCGGCTTCTCTTCTCCTTTTTGTTTTTCTGTTATCTTTTCAAGAACCTCCCCGATGTTTACTTTGTATGGCCAAGAGACTAAGAAGAGGCCCCTCACCATGTCTTTTGCCCTGTAAATCGCGTCCCCAGTGCCCAAGGGCTTATCCTGGACGACAAAAGACAAAGTAACCCCCAATTCCGATGCGGCAAAAGAGATGTCCTTGTCCAGAGAAGACTCAGGGCTCATTACTACAATTATGTCTGATATCCCCTTGTCTGAAAGGCTTTTTATAGTCCAATACAATAAAGGCTTTCCAAAGAAGGAGGTTAAGGATTTATGTTTTTTATTTAACGGCCAGAAGCGGGAGCTTTCTCCAGCAGCCACTATTACAGCTTGCATATTTTTATAATCTCTTGGGCTAATTTATTTGAATCGTGACGGATAAGGCTTCTCTTTAATACATCTCCGGGAACCTTCTTGGTTTCCTTCTCGCTCAGCAGATCCCTTCTTATTACTTTATAATAATCATTTTCCAAATCATCCAGGACTGGCTTCTCATTCTTCTTCTTGTACTTATTTATAGATGAACGAGGAAGGGGCTTGGAGTTGACCAGAACGAAATCTATGTTCCTGCCCAAATATTTTTCCAGAACCTCAATATGATCACTCGCTCTAAAATCATAAGTCTGGCCGTACTTTGTCATAAGATTCATAATATAAACTACCTTGGCCTTTGTCTTCCTTATCGCATCAGGAATGCCTTCAACCAGAATATTTGCGATCAAACTGGTATACAGATCACCAGGGCCGATGACCACCAAATCAGCGTTCATGATTTCTCTAACTGCAGCTTTGTAAGCCTTGGCTTCCGGTTCCAAATAAACCCTCTTTATCCTTATTTTTCCATTGTGTTCGGGTTCGTCTATTAGGCTCTCCCCGACAATTTTCATGCCATTTTCATACACCGCAACCAAATCCGCCTTGGTCATACTGACGGGCACGACTCTTCCCTTTATCTTTAAAACTTTCCCGGTTGTCTCAATTGCCGCCCTCTGGGACCCGAGAATATCCGACAGGGCGACCATAAACAAATTTCCGAAGGTCATTCCCTTTATTCCGTTGCCGTTATGAAACCTGTACATAAAAAGATCTCTAAGGGTGTTTAATCCGTTTCCTTCCTCAGCCAGGGCGACGAAGCATTGCCTTAAATCGCTTACGGGCAATAATCCGAATTCATCGCGGACAACCTTATTCGCTCCGCCACTGTCGAACATTGAAACTATGACGGAAAGGGAGATGGGGTACTTTTTGAGTCCGGACAAGGCCGTTGAAGTGCCAGTTCCTCCTCCCAAACAAACTATTTTTTTAGCCTTTTTTGACATAAGTTATCATTTATTGTAGAGTAAAAAAACCAATTATGCAAGACAAATTTCTAATAAAAGGAGATGTCAGTTTGGCTGGGGAAGTGGAAATTGCCGGCTATAAAAACTCTGCCGGAGCCTGTTTAGCTGCCGTTCTCCTCTCAAAAGAGCCTTCTATAATAGACAATCTTCCTTTGGTTTCCGATGTCAAAGACCAAATCAGCATCTTAGAACAAATGGGAGCTAAAATAGAATGGATAAACGAGAGAAAAGTAAAAATATTTCCGGAAAACATAGATCCGAATAAAATACCCACCGAGCTTTTTGAGAAAATGAGGGTCTCTGTTTTATTGGTGGGACCGCTTTTAGCCAGATTCAAAAAGATAAAAGTCCCTCACCCGGGCGGAGACAAAATAGGATTAAGGCCAATATCCACACATATAGAAGCCCTGGAGGAATTCGGAATAAGAGTGCAGGAAGAGAACGGAATGTATTCTTTTGAGACTCCGGAGAAAATAACGGGAAGAAAAATAGTCCTGAATGAGTTCTCTGTCACCGCCACCGAAATATTGATGATGTTCGCCTCTCTAATCGAGGGAGAAACTAAAATAGAGTTGGCCGCAGCGGAACCCCAGGTCCAGGACTTAGGAATGCTTTTGAATAAAATGGGAGCTAGAATTGAAGGGATCGGAAGCCATACGATTACAATAAACGGGACTCAAACATTGAAAGGGACTGAATTCAAAATTTGCCCAGATCTGTTAGAAGCCGGAACATATATGATCGCCTTTGCCCTTACAAAAGGGGAAGGAAGAATAAAGAACATAAACTCAACGCATATGTCTCTTTTCCTGAAATTAATGAGGCTGATCGGAGTCAACTTTGAAATAACGGAGAATGAGTCGGGAATGGAAGACATATTAATGAAACCCAGTGAGAGTCTTAAACCGGCAATAGTCCAGGTCCTGCCTTACCCCGGTTTTCCGACAGACTTGCAGCCCCAGACCTCCGTTCTCTTGACCCAGGCTCAAGGCAAGAGTTTAATACATGATCCTCTTTATGAAAACAGGTTCCAGCATCTTCAGGAACTAAGAAAAATGGGAGCTGACATTGAAATAACCGATCCGCACAGAGCGCTGATTTTCGGAAAGACGGAATTAAAGGGAGCTAAAATAAATGCTTCCGACATCAGGTCCGGGGCAGCTCTAATTCTGGCAGCTTTGGCCGCCAAAGGAGAAACCTTAATTGAAAACCTCTCCCAAATAGAGAGAGGCCACGAAAACATCCAAGGAAAATTAAAGAGTTTAGGGGCCCGAATAGAAAAAGTATAATTATTTAAATTCTTCGGAAAGCTTGCTCCAATTCACTCTCCTGTCTATCAAATAGCAAGGCTTTCCCAAATGCGCCCACTGATCTTCAAAGGTGGCTTTTTTTATCTGGTAAAACAATCCGATGGGAATCTTCTGGTCTTTCTCATAAGAATAATCCCATTCTAGAGCCAGCTCCATGGCTTTTTTAAAATCTCCCGTGTCGTTGCCTTCTGCTTTATAAACATTCTTTCTGAGATAAGCCATATTGTTATGGAAGATCAGGCAAGGCATCAATACTTCAACAAAAGAAAAACCTTTATGTTCTATGGCTTTTTTGATCGTCTCTTTCAGGTGGGCCATGTCTAAAGCAAAAGTCCTGGCGACGAAAGTGGCCCCCGAGGCCAAGGCGACAGACATGGGATTCATGGGACTTTCCTCTTCTCCTAAAGGAGTTGAGAATCCCTTAAAGCCCTTTTCTGAAGTCGGGGTTGATTGCCCGGTTGTCAAAGCGAAATTCTGATTATCATGAACTAACATTGTAATGTTAGCGTTGTGCCTGCAGTTTTGAACGAAATGGCCTATGCCCTCGGCATAAGTATCTCCGTCTCCGCCGATTCCTATTACGGTGAGTTCGGGATTCGCCATTTTAATTCCTAAAGCGACCGGAAGAGTCCTTCCGTGCAAGCCGTAAAATGCATTAACATTCAGGTAATCATAGTTCTTGGCGTGACACCCTATCCCCGCCGAAACGGCAATATCCTTGGCCTTGATCTTCCCTTCATTCACCAGTTCAGCCAAAACTTCTCTGACCTGTTGGTTTATCCCTATATTGGGACATCCGGGACACCAGGTTATTTCCTGCTTTGTGGCAAAGTCTTTAGCTTCCATAGTTTTATTTCTTTAATTCTCTAATAATATAATCTGCGGTAAAAGGACGGCCATCGTACTTTAGAACCTTTTTAGAAACAGACAGCCCTGTCTGTTCTGTTATTATGTCTCCCAAAAGCCCTGTAACGCTGTTTTCGATTAAGATCACCTGGTCGGATTTTTCCATCTCCTTTTTGACGATGTCTCTGGGGAACGGGGTAATGTAGGATATTTGGAGGAACCTGAATCCGTCTAACTCGGGCAAAGCATCCATAATTGCTCCTTTGGTTGAGCCCCATCCTATTATCAGGTTCTTTCCGTCTCCATAAACCGCAGTGGGTTTCAGTCTGCTGACCTCTCTCTCAATCTGCTCCGCCTTCTTCATTCTCTTTTTATTCATTGCCACTGTCGTTTCCGCGTCCTCTATAGTATACCCGTATTCATCATGCTCATAACTGGTAGCTCTAACTACTGGTCCCTGTCCAGGAGCTGCAGCGGGAGAGACTCCACTGTCTGTAATCTCGTAAGTCTTATAGTTTTCGGGCAGATTCTTTGATAAGAACCTGTCTTTTGAAACTGAAGAGCTCTTTAGTTCTTTGAACGTATAATCGGACTCTCCCAAATGCTTGTCTCCGATAAGAATAACCGGAGTCCTGTATTTGGCGGTGAGGTAAAAAGCTTCTTCCGTCCTTGAGATTGCTTCTTGGGAATCTCCAGGGGCTACAACTATCTTTGGAAACTCTCCATGCCCTGCGTTTACGGCAAACTTCAGATCCCCCTGGGAATTATAAGTGGGGACTCCCGTAGCGGGTCCCATCCTTTGGGACAAATAAACGACCAGGGGGAGTTCCGAGATTCCGGAAAGGCTTATGGCCTCCGTCATCAAGGCGAACCCTCCGCCTGAAGTCCCAACCATTGCCCTTGCTCCCGCAAAAGAAGCACCCAAGGCCGCATTCACCACTGCTATTTCATTCTCCAATTGAGATACCTCTATATTGTATTCTTTTTCTTTCTTAGCCAGATAATGCAAAACTGCCGTAGCTGGGGTCATAGGATAGGCCAAATAAACGTCCAGTCCGGCATTGATCGCTCCTATGGATATTCCATCGTTTCCGGAAATGAAATAGTTTCCTTCCTTCTTTTCTAGCTTCTCTTTTTCCTCCGCAAGCAGATATCCCTTTTCTATAGCTTTCTCTATCTTCTCTGAATTCTGCCCGAAAGCTTCTCTAATCTGCTCAAATAAGAATTCCTTGTCTACTCCGAAGTATTTGAACATCCAGCCTATAAGAATATCGTTCTCTAAATACTGCGGGCCCTCAAGCTCTTCCAAAATCGGTTTTGTATCTATAGCCTTCATTCTTTCAGCTCGCAGTCTTGAACTAGCCAAAACAAAACCGTCGTCTTTAAGATTCATCTGATGAAGGTCTATGGTCTTTTGGTCTAGAGCAATTATAATGTCGTACTTTTCACTTTGAGAATAAACAGGCCTGTCGGACACTTCAAGGATATTGAAGTTATGCCCTCCCCTTATTAGAGAAGGATAATCCCTGTAGTTAAAAACAAAGCACCCTAAACGGCAGAATATTTTCCCTATCAAACGGGAAGTGACAGCCGAACCTTGTCCTGCTACACCTCCTATGAGAATTGTTTTTTTCATAATGTTTTATTCTACCTTAAACGCCCGACCTATTCAACCGTGACTGATTTGGCTAAGTTTCTGGGCTTGTCCACATCCAATCCTCTCAAGACTCCCGCATAATAAGCGAACAATTGTAAGGGAACTATGCTTAAAATAGGAGTGAGCATTTCCAAGGTTTTCGGTATATAGATGACGTCATCTGCTATATCCTTTATATTCTCATCTCCTTCTGTGGCTATTGCAATTACTTTCCCGTTTCGGCATTTTACCTGCTCTATATTGGATATCATTTTGTCATAAACGCTGTTCTTGGGACAAATAGCTACAGTAGGAAACTTTTCATCTATTAAAGCCAGCTCGCAATGCTTTAATTCTCCTCCCCTGCATCCTTCAGCATGGATATAGGCCACTTCTTTTATTTTATGGGCTCCTTCTCTGGCTGTGGGGTAATCATATTTTCTGCCAATATACATAAAATTATTAAAATCTTTGTACTTTTCGGCAATTTTCTTGATTTCGGGGGCCTTGTCCAAAATTCTCTTAATCAGATCTGGGATAATCGCCAGTTCTTTGGCGATCCTCTGCCCCATGACTACGGAAAGCTGACGCTGCCTTCCCAAGAGCAATGACAAAAGCGCCAGTACGGTCAACTGTGAAGTATAAGCTTTGGTGGAGGCTACTCCAATCTCAGGACCGGCATGGTTGTAAACTCCCGCATCAGTCTCCCTGGCCTGAGAAGAGCCGACGACATTTGTAATTCCTATTGTCAGAAATCCTTTGTTTTTCAAGTCCCTCAGCGCAGCCAACGTATCCGCCGTTTCTCCCGACTGGGAAATGAATAATCCCATTTCTTTCTCGCCTAAAACAGTTTTTTTATAACGGAATTCCGAACCGGCATCCACTTCCGTCGGTATCCCTGCATATTCCTCCAGCATATATTCTCCGACCAAAGCCGCGTGGCGGGCTGTTCCGCAGGCTATAATGTTTATCTTCTTAATGTCCCTTAATTTATCGATAACAGAGGACAGCCCTCCCAGCCTGGCGGATCCTTCGTCTAAATACAATCTCCCTCTCAATGAGTTTCTGATGCTTTCGGACTGTTCCATAATCTCTTTAAGCATAAAGTGGTTATATCCTCCTTTCTGGGCTTCTTCTAAAGACCAATCTATAAGCTCGGCGGAGGGAGTCACTTTTCCTTTTACCAAGCTGGTAATTTCAAAATTATCTTTTGAAATAGTAGCTATTTCTCCGTCCTCCAGATAAATCACTTTATTGGTGCGGGAAATAACGGCTGAAGGATCAGAAGCAACAAGATATTCTCTGTCTCCCAGACCGATTAATAGGGGGCTGCTGAGCCTGGCGGCTACTATTTTCCCGGGATCATCTTTTGATATAACCAGCAATCCGTAGGTTCCTTTTAAAAACGGAAGGGCTTTTTTGACGGCATCCTCTAATTTTCCGTTTGAAAATTTTTCGATAAGATGGGCTATGACTTCCGTGTCTGTTTCAGAATAAAACTTATGGCCTTCTTTTTCCAATCTTTCTTTCAATAACTTGTAGTTCTCTATGATTCCATTGTGAACCAGCCAGATCTTCTTATTGCAATCGTGGTGGGGATGGGCATTCTTTTCTGAAACTTCTCCGGTTGTTGCCCATCTCGTGTGTAGAATCACAGCTTCTGTTTTTCCGCACTCACCGTTCACTTTTTCCTCAAGCTTGGCTATCCTGCCCACTACTTTCTCTGAAATTATCTCTTTTTTATCCTTGTCCCAAAAAGCAAAACCGGCGGAATCGTATCCGCGGTATTCCAGCCTTTTTAAGGCCTCCAGCCCCAATTTGAGGGAGTTGGGATTTTCTTCTTTAGATATATAGCCTACTATTCCGCACATTAGATTACTATATTAATCAATTTATTCGGAATGAATATCACCTTTTTAATATCCTTTCCGACAATCCAATTCTTAACCTTTTCATCTGAAATTGCAAGTTCCTCTGCTTTTTCTTTCGGAATATTTTCTTCCACCTCAATCTCTCCCCTTACTCTGCCATTCACCTGAATCATTATTTTGACTCTCTCTTCTTTTATCATTTCCGGGTCATATTGCGGCCATTTCTCTTCAAAAATGCTGTCTTTATGCCCAATTTCCCGCCACAGCTCTTCCGCCAGATGCGGAGCGAACGGAGACAAGATAACCAAGAACTTACTGAATATTTCTTTTTCTTCTTCAGATTTCTGCAAGTGCAAACCACTAGATTCATTCATAAAGATCATCAAAGCGGATATTGCGGTATTGAATTTAAGATTATCTGCATCTTGGGACACCCGTTTTATTGTCTTATTTATCAATCTGTTTAATTTCTTTTTGTTCTCGTCTGATTCTGCGTCTGGAACAGACTCTTCCCCTTCTTTCGCCCTGGCATAAACTTTTTCCAAGAATCTATAGCATCCCTTTAATCCGTTTGTACTCCATGCTATCGCCTGATCAAAGGGACCTATAAACATTTCATAAACCCTTAATGCATCTGCTCCGTAATCTCTCACAATGTCGTCTGGATTTATGACGTTCCCGAAAGACTTGGACATTTTTCTGTTGTCTTCGGCTAAAACCATTCCGTGAGAGGTTCTTTTCTGGTAGGGTTCGGATGTCGGAGACGCTCCAATATCATAAAGGAACTTATATATAAAGCGGGAGTACAACAAATGCAGGGTGGTATGCTCCATCCCTCCATTGTACCAGTCCACTGGCAGCCAATATTCAAGTTTCTTTGGGTCAGCCAAAGCTTTATTATTTTCTGGATCGCAGTATCGCATGAAGTACCAGTTAGATCCCGCCCAATTGGGCATGGTATCCGTCTCTCTTTTTGCGGGGCCTCCGCATTTGGGACACTTTATATTGACCCAATCAGATATCGCAGCCAAAGGAGATTCTCCCGTCCCTGTGGGCTGATACTTCTCTATATAAGGGAGCTCAATAGGCAGTTCTTTTTCTGGAACGGGAACTGTCCCGCATTTCTCACAATGCACGATAGGTATCGGCTCTCCCCAATAATGCTGTCTGGAAAAAACCCAATCCCTCAATCTATACTTTATAGCTTCCGACCCTAATTTATTTTTCCCAAGCCAGGCCGTTATCCCCTTAATGGCCTCTTCTGAGTTCAGCCCCGTAAAATCCCCTGAGTTAACCAGCTTTCCGTAATCAACAAAAGCTTCTTTTGAAATATCACCGCCGGAAACGACTTCTTTTATGTTTAATTCATACTTTTTGGCAAAATCGTAATCCCTGTAGTCATGGGCCGGCACCATCATTACGGCTCCTCCGCCGTAAGAAGAAACGACATAATCTCCGACCCAAACAGGAACCAGGTTGCCGTTTATGGGATTTATGCAAAAACTGCCAGTAAACACCCCCGTTTTCTCTTTTTCTATATTCTCCCTTTCAAACTCATTCTTTTTCTTAGCTTCCCTTATATACTGGTCCACGGAATCTTTCTGCTTTTTTGTCACCAAGGACGCTAATAGAGGATGTTCCGGAGCTAAAACAACGGCCGTAACTCCAAAAAGAGTGTCTGCTCTAGTAGTAAATACTTTTATAACTTCAGGACTATCTTTGACTTTAAAATATACCTCTGTCCCGGAACTTCTTCCTATCCAGTTGATTTGCTGAGCTTTTATCTTGTCCAAAAAGTCTACTTTATCCAAATCATCAATCAATCTGTCTGCATATTCTGTAATCTTTATCATCCATTGCTTCAAATTCTTCTGCTCCACCTGGACTCCGCATCTCTCGCACTTCCCCCCGACTGCTTCCTCGTTAGCTAATCCAATCTTGCAGGAAGGACACCAGTTAACAGGTATTTCGGCCTGGTATGCCAATCCTTTTTCAAAAAGCTTTAAGAATATCCACTGGGTCCATTTGAAATATTTGGGATCTGTTGTATTAATCTCCCTAGACCAGTCGAAAGAGAAGCCCAGACTCTTCATCTGTCTTTTGAAGTTAGCTATATTCTTCTCAGTAGCCTGGGCAGGATGTATTCCGTTCTTTATTGCATAATTCTCCGTCGGCAAGCCGAAAGCGTCCCAACCCATCGGAAACAATACGTTATTCCCTTCCATCCTGCTCTTTCTTGCCGATGCGTCTAGGGCCGTATAAGATCTGGCGTGGCCGACATGCAGTCCGGCCCCTGATGGATAAGGGAACTCCACCATAAAATATTTTTTAGGTTTCTTGGAGAAATCATCTGCTTTAAATAACTTATGATCTTGCCAGTATTTTTGCCATTTCGGCTCTATTTCTTGAGGTTTGTATTCCATATTCATAATTTAGCCTTACCTAAAGCGATTTTGCAAGAACAGGACTTTCGCTCCTTTATCTTGGGAACCGCAACTCTTAAAATGCTCTTTATTTTTTCTATGTTTTTTCCCATTGTTTCCTTCACTTCATTTGCGTTTACCGGATGGGGTTGCCATACGTCGTAATCCGTAGCCATGGACATATTCAGGTAGCAAATCTCTGCTTCCCTGGCCAGATTGGCTTCTGGCCCAAGGGTCATTCCGACAATATCGGCAAACTTCCTAAAAAGCTTTGATTCCGCCCTGGTTGAGAACCTCGGCCCTTCAATGCACCAATATGTTCCTATTCTATGAACCGGAATCATCAGTTTCTTGGCTTCCCTGTAAAACAATTCTCTAAGTTCTGGACAAAACGGGTCGGCCAAAGAAACGTGTATCGCCCCTTTGTCAAAAAACGTATATTCCCTCCTTTTTGTGAAATCAATAAATTGATCGGCAATCACTATGTCTCCGGGCTTGTATCTTTCTTTAAGAGACCCGACCGTGGAAATTGCTATTATATTCTCCACTCCTAAGGCCTTCAGGGCCCAGATATTGGCTCTGTTTGGGACCTTGTGCGGGGGAAACTGATGCTTCTTTCCGTGTCTGGAGAGGAAAGCTACTCTTACGCCATTCAGATCAACAATCTTTATCGGAGCGGATGGCTTTCCGAAAGGAGTCTTAATATCCACCTCTTTCAGAACTTTAAAAAACTTGGGGTCTTCCAGGCCGCTTCCCCCGATGATTCCCACTTTAGGATTAAATGTTGAAGATTTTTTTGGCATTTTCCGTTGTTTTATCAATTAAATCTTCCAGATTTATGTTTCTCAATCCGGAAACCTTTTCGGCAACGTATTTTACGTATAGAGGTTCGTTCCTCCCCTCTTTCTGCGGGGGAGTGAGATATGGACAGTCTGTCTCTAATAAAATCCTGTCTAGCGGAACCTCTTTTATGGCTTCGTCTATGTCGTATTTGAATATTATCCCATTAAGTCCCAGATGCAGTCCCATTTTAATGTATTCTGCCGCTTCTTCTATAGTCCCCGTAAAGCAATGAATTACTCCTTTTATGGGACCGTATTCTTTTAATAATTGTATCAACTCTGGATGGGCCATCCTGCAGTGGAAGATTACGGGCAAACCAAGCTCCTTGGCGAAATCTAATTGCTTAAAGAGAACTTCCCTTTGTTTCTTCTTGAATTCCTCGTTCCTTACATCACCCTTAGGTCTCCAATAATAGTCCAGCCCCACTTCTCCAACGGCAACCACTTTTTTGCTCTTGGCTAATTCCCTGTACAGATTAGGATTGAAGTCTTCTTCCGTCGTCTTGAATTCTATTTCATCGGGATCGGCTTTTATTTTCACCAATCCCGTTTCCAAATGGATGGGATGCAGACCGATTGCGGCGTATACTCCTTCTGGATATTTCTCCGCCAGCTCTGCCGCTCTTTTTGAAGTAGAGTATTGAGTTCCCACATTAATCATCCAAACTCCGTTTTCTAAAGATCTTCTGACAACTTCCGAGCGATCATCTTTGAAAGCGTTGAAATTGACGTGGGCGTGCGTGTCTATAATCATATTCTGGGGAATAAAGGTTCCGCCTTCTTTCTTTTTAACTGTTCTTTTATCTTTTCTGCAGTCTTTGGCAGGAAAGGCCTTAATAATACTTCAATTTCCCCGATAGCCTTAATCAAACTGCCTATTTCCTCTTTCTTCTTTTCCGTATTCTCCCAGGGCTTAACTGTTTCAATATATTTGTCGCAGGATCCTATCAGAGACCAAATTGAAGCCAGAGCTTCGTTAAATTTCAACTCTCCCAATAATCTTTCACAATTCAATTTGGCTTTTTTTATGTCTGAATCCAAATCAGATCCGGACCCTGCTTCCACCTTCTCCAGCAACTTTAAAACTCTGGAAACCAAGTTCCCCAACCCCTTTGCAAGATCGGAATTATATCTGTCCTCAAACTTCTCGTACGTGAAGCCTCCGTCTTCAGTGGGGGAGAACTCTCTCAACAGATAGTATCTCACCGGGTCTAATCCGTATTTCTTGACCAACTCAAAGGGATCTATCACATTCCCGAGGGATTTAGACATCTTTTCTCCGTTTGAAGTGATATATCCGTGGACAAAAATAGATTTGGGGACTTTACTGCCGATTGCAATAAGCATCGCTGGCCATAAGAGAGAATGAAATCTGAATATGTCCTTGCCTATGCAGTGGATGTCTGCCGGCCAGAAATCTGATCTTCCGGAAGATTCCAAAGCAGAAATATAATTGATCAGAGCTTCAAACCAAATATAAATAATCTGCTCGTCGTCTCCTGGGACAGGTATTCCCCACTTGAGGTTCTCTTTTGACCTTGAGCAACTTATGTCTTCAATTCCCTGTTCAATAAAACTCAGTATCTCATTTCTTCTGGGAGAAGGAATAATTTTTATTTCTTCTTTGTCCAAAGAAGATTTTACTTTATCCGCGTACTTGGAGAGCTTAAAGAAATAATTGTCTTCTTGCACCTCCTCCGGCTTCTGATGGTGAATAAGACATTCTCCGTTTACTAAATCTTTTTCTTTGACAAAAGATTCGCACCCCACGCAATACAGTCCTTTATACTTCTTTTTATAAATATCTCCCTGGCTTTCCAGTTTCTTCCAGATATTCTCTACTGTAGGCCAGTGTCTCTTTTCATCCGTAGTCCTTATAAAGTCATCATTAGAAATATCCAAAATTTTGGCTAGTTCTTTGAATTTAAGAGACATCTCGTCGGTAAAATCAGAAACATTCTTCCCTGCTTTCTCCGCAGCTTTCACTATTTTCGCCCCGTGCTCATCTGTCCCGGTCAAAAAGAGAACATCCTTTCCTAGAATTCGCTGGTATCTGGCTATTACGTCAGCCTGAACCAATTCCAAAGCAAATCCGACATGGGGAACGGAATTGGTGTAAGCTATACTGGTCGTTATGTAAAATCTGTCTTTCATAAATGAAAAAAGAGGCTCCTTCCCCTTAACTTTAACACAAAATGGTTCTTTTTTAAACCTTGGATTTCCCGCCTAAAATCACTACAAATTCACCCCTGGGATCCGACTTTTCAATTAATTTCGCCACCTCCTCAACTGTCCCGCGGTAAACGCTCTCAAACTTCTTAGTGAGCTCCCTGCAAACCACTATTTCTCTGTCTCTCGGGAGTTCTGCCAGCGCCTTCCTTATTCTGTAGGGCGATTCGTAAAATACTATAGGATACTTAGAATCCGCTACTTCTTCGAAAAATTTATTTCTCCTTTTTTTGACCGGAGGAAACCCCATAAAAGAAAACTTATCCATCGGAAATCCAGAAATACTGACGGCCGCAGCCAGAGCAGAGGGGCCGGGGATGGGGATTATTTCTGTTTCTTTCAAAGCTTCTGAAACTTTTGAAACAAGGAGGTTCCCGGGGTCTGAGATTCCAGGGGTACCGGCATCAGAAACCATAGCCAAGATTTTACCGTCCTTCAGCATCTCTATTATTTCTTCAACTTTTCCCAGTTTGGAATGTTGGTGATAGCTCAGAGTTGGTTTCTTGATTCCGTATCTGTCTAATATTTTCTGGGTTTGCCTTGTGTCTTCGCACAGAATTAAATCGGCCTCCGAAATGGTTCGGAGGGCTCTGTTGCTGATGTCTTCCATGTTTCCTATGGGAGTGGCGACGACATAAAGTTTCCCCATAACTATAGAACTACTGCTTTCTCTTCTTTTCTCCTCCTGAGAAAATCTCTTAAAAATTCATACACGATTCCAGCTAAAGGAATTGCCAAAACTGCTCCCAACACCCCTAATAGTTGGGCTCCGACGGACAAAGAAATCAAAACCAAGACCGGGGGGAGACCCACGAACTTTTTGGTCAAGATCGGAGACAATATGTTTCCTTCTATTTGCTGGATCAGGAAAAATGCGACGAGCACGAAAATAGCTTTCAGCCATGAGTCCAGTGCCACCAGTATAAAAGCTAGCAAGGCCACGATAAAGGGGCCTATAACCGGAATAAAATCAAATATTGCAGCCATTAAGGCCAAAATGAATGAGTATTTGACGTCAAACAGATACAAGGTTATAAATACCGCAATTCCAACAAAAATGCAGGTGAGTATTCTGCTCCCGAACCACCCTGCTACCTTTATTTGAGACCTCTCCCAGAGGGAAAGGACGTATCCTTCCAGTCTCTTTGGAGCCAAGAGTCCGATGAACCTTTCCATGGCTTTCTCTTCAAGAGACAGAAATAAAGCAATAGTCAGGACAAATAATGTAGAGCCTATGCTGCCGAAAATCAAAGCCAAGGCACTGAGAATATCGGAGGATGCTTCCTGCAACACCGTCCCCAGAGAGTTAGTAAAGCTTTCCATGCTCTCAAAAGCCTCTACCCCCAGCCCCTGCAAAAAAGGTGCCAGCGTTTCGAAATATTGCGGGAACAGCGTCGAAAATTCCTGTATTTCGTCCACAAACATTGGTATTGTCAGGACTAAAGACCCTCCCAAAACTCCAAAAACAACGGCATAAACTAGAATCACAGCAAGTATTCTTGGAATCCTGAATCTCTGCAGAAATTTTATGGCCGGATCAAATAAAATAGAAATAATCACGGCAAAGATAAACCAGATAAGGATATCTTTTATCAAAAATAGAATATAAAAAATCACCAGCGTTATAGCTATTTT
>JBAZFF010000010.1:0-17315 GCA_041653495.1 Minisyncoccota bacterium | reverse complement strand
TTTCTTTTAATCTGTCCCGTTCAATTATTTTTTTTAAGACAAAACTTTCAGCATTTTTTGGTTTTTTCTCTGGCTGTATCCCCATTCTTATCCGGAGAAAATCTTTTGTCTTTATTACTTTGACTACTGACTCTATCCCTTTATGTCCGGCTGCCCCTCTATTTCTGGCTATTCTTAATTTCCCGAAAGGAAGGTCTATATCATCGTGAAGAACTATAAGATTCTTGGTTTTATAATGCTTTATCAACAGTCCGACGGTTTCTCCCGACAGATTCATGAATGTCTGGGGTTTCGCCAGTATCACTTTCTCCCCGTTTACCTCCTTTTCCGAAATTTCCGCTTTTAATATTTTCTTTAACTCAAACTCGGGGAAATCATTTTCCTTTGCAAAGGCATCTAAGGCTAAAAATCCCATATTATGCCAAGTGTTCTTGTACTTTTCTCCCGGATTTCCCAGGCCCGTTATTAAAAACATATATTTCATAATCTTACCATTTCCCTTGCAAAAGGGGAAAATATTGATTATAATTATGTATAATTTAAATATGAAAGATCTTCTAGCTTTTATTTGGGAAGTTTTAAAAATAGTCGTAATTGCGCTTTTGATAGTTCTGCCTATTAGGTATTTTTTGTTCCAGCCGTTTTTTGTAAACGGGCAGTCTATGGAGCCCAATTTTGAGGACGGAGACTATTTGATTGTGGACGAGTTAAGCTACAGGATGAGGGCTCCCGAAAGAGGCGAGGTGGTTGTCTTCAACTATCCCCACGATCCCACCCAAAGGTATATCAAAAGGATTATCGGTTTACCTGGAGAAACGCTGGAGATTGTGAACGGGAAGATATACGTATTAAGCAACGGAAACAAAGAATACAACGAATTGGACGAATCTTCCTATTTGTCTACTGCTTATACTTCGGGCAGTTTGACGGTTGAACTGGGAGAAAGCGAATATTTTGTTTTGGGAGACAACAGAGTCGCCTCTTCCGATTCCAGAAAATGGGGGAACCTCCCCAAAGAGAATATAATAGGAAGGGTTTATTTGAGGGCATGGCCCATTGCTTCTTTCGATAAAATAGAAACGCCCGTTTATCAATAAAATGGCAAGCAAGAATAAAATACAAAGGCTTTCCGGAATGCACGATATCTTGCCGGAAGACCAATACTATTACGAGAAGATTTACGACACCTGCAGGCAGATTGCAGATTTTTATGATTTCAAAAAGATGGACACCCCGCTCTTGGAATATTCCGACCTGTACATAAAGGGGGCCGGAATCTCCAGCGACATAGTCCAAAAGCAGATGTATACTCTAAAAACAAAAGGAGGAGACTCGCTGACTCTAAGGCCGGAATTCACTCCGGGCATCGCCAGGGCTTATATTGAACACGGAATGAACAATCTTCCCCAGCCAGTAAAGCTTTTCTCTTACGGCCCAGTATTCAGGTATGAGCATCCTCAAGCTGGGAGATACAGACAGTTCCACCAGTTCAATGTGGAAGTGATAGGAGACGGCAGCCCTGTGGTGGATGCCCAGCTGATCCAATTCTTCTATAATATTTTGAAAGAACTGAAGGTCAAGAACATAGTGGTGGAGGTGAACAGCATCGGAGACAGCCAGTGCAGGCCATACTACAGGAAGCTTTTGGTCAATTATTTAAAATCCAGGGATTCCGCGCTTTGTGCGGATTGCAGAAGAAGAGCCAAAGAGAATCCGCTCAGGGTTTTAGACTGCAAGGAAGAGAAGTGCCAGAGAGTCATAAGCCAGGCTCCCCAGACCATTGATCATTTGTGCGAAGAATGCCACTCGCACTTCAAGAGCGTTTTGGAACTGCTGGATGAAGCGGAGATTCCCTACAGGTTGAATCCCCATTTGGTGCGGGGATTAGATTACTATACAAAGACCGTTTTTGAAATGTATTCGGAAGAAGAGAAAAAGGAAGGAGAAGATCTTAATCCCAGATTATGCCTGGCAGCCGGAGGAAGATATGACGGATTATTCAAGCTTTTGGGCTCAGAAGCGACTAAGGCGGCAGGAGGAGCAATGGGAGTGGAGAGAGTAAACATGCTGATAAAGAATAGGCAGGCCCAGCCCGCAAAGACTCAGTCTGCGGAAGTATTTTTGGCCCAACTCGGGACTGCTGCCAAAAGGAAGAGTTTGAAGCTTTTTGATGATTTCAGAAAAGCCAGAATAAGGGTGGCTGAAAATTTCGGAAAGGATTCCTTGAAGGCTCAGTTAAGGGCGGCGGACAAGGAGGAAGTTAAATATACTTTATTATTGGGTCAGAAAGAAGTGCTTGAGGGAACGATAATAATCCGGGACATGAAAACTGGAAAGCAGGATACGGTTAAATTTGACAAAGTTGTAGATGAGGTTAAAAAGAGATTGAGGTAATGTGCATTTTTTGCGATATAGCCGATAAGAAAATTCCGTCAGACGTTATTTTTGAGGATGACGCGGTTATGGCCTTCAGCAATATTGAGCCGAAATCGCCAGTCCACATACTTGTAATTCCGAAAAGGCACATAGACTCAACGAAAACCCTGAAAGAAGAAGATGAGGAATTGGTGGGGAAATTGGTTTTAGCAGCGAGGAATATCGCCAAGGAAAAAGGAATATCCGAAAGCGGGTACAGATTAATTTTAAATACTGGCAGAGATGCTGGACAAACGGTCGATCACTTACATTTACACCTAATGGGAGGAGAAAAACTCCCCTTTGCGTAATATGGCATTAGAAGTTAAAAAACAAGAAAGAGAGACAACCCAGGCTTTAATAAGGCGCTTTTCGAAAAATATGCAGAGAAGCGGCATCTTAATGCAGGCCAGGAAGAGGAGGTATCAGGGAAGATCCGCTTCACAGCTTACAAAGAAAAAAGCCGCCCTGAGAAGGATAGAATCGAGAATCCAATACGAGAAATTAAGAAAGCTCGGTCAGCTCAAAGAAAATGTCTCTAAAAGAAAATATTAATCAGAGTCTTAAATCCTTCTTGAAAGAAGGGAAGGAATTAGAGGTTTCAACCTTGAGGCAGTTAATGTCCTCGGTTTTGAACAAAGAAAAAGAAAAGAGGTACAGTCTTTCAAAGAAGGACCCAAAAGCTTCGGCGGAAGAACTGGAAAAACAGAGCCAGTTGGGAGACGAAGAGATTCTAGACGTAATAAGCTCGGAAGCTAAGAAAAGGAGAGAGGCCGCCGAGGGATTTGAAAAGGGAGGAAGAATGGAGTCTGCCAAAAAGGAGAAGAAAGAACTGGAATTCTTATTGAAATATATGCCCGAGCAAATGTCGGAAGAAGAGATAAAAGATTTAGTGAAAGAAACCATTGCCAAAGTCGGAGCTAAGGAGATTAAAGACATGGGAAAGGTAATGGCGGAATTGATGCCCAGAACAAAAGGGAAAGCGGACAGTTCTCTGGTGGGAAAGATGGTAAGAGAAAGCCTTCAATGATAGAAATCAATAATCTTACCGAAAAGAAGATAAACGGGGTATTTCTTAAAAAAACAGGAACGAGAATCTTAAAAAAAGAAAAAAGAAGCGATCTTTCGGTATCGGTAGCTTTCGTTGGACAGTCGAGGATAAAAGATATAAACAAGAAGCATAGAGGAAAGGATAAGCCTACAGATGTCCTCTCTTTCTATTACGGGGACTTGGGGGAAATTGTAATATGCCCCGAAATCGTGGAGAAATCGGGCAGTTTCAAGAAAGAACTTACGAAAGTTTTCATACACGGGCTCCTGCACATACTGGGGTATGACCATGAGAAAAACCAGAAAGAAGCAAGGTTAATGCGACAAAAACAAGATTATTATTTATTAAACTCAAAAAAATATGGCAAAGAATAATTTAATTGCCGGGCTGGATGTGGGGACGGGGCACATTAAATTATTGGTCGCGAGACCCAAAGAAGACCAATCTGGTTTTGACGTGGTTTGCCAGCTGAAGGAAGCTTCTTACGGAGTAAGAAAGGGAGTAGTCGTAGATTCGGAAAAAGTTTCCAGGATCATACAGATTCTTCTGAACAGAGCAAGGGAGGAAACAGGAGAGAAGATCAGCGCTGTATTTACTAACATTGGCGGAAGCCATCTGTACTGCACTTCTTCTCGAGGAATGATTGCCGTTTCCAGGGCGGACCAGAAAGTTTCCGAGGTAGACATTACAAGAGTGATAGAGTCCGCCAAGACCGTTTCTCTTCCCTCCAACAGCGAGATTATGGAAGTTTATCCCAAGGAATTCATGCTGGACAACAGCGGCGGCATTAAGAATGTGATAGGAATGCACGGAGGGAGGCTGGAAGTGGAGGCCATGATTTTAGCCGGATTTTCTCCATACGTCAGTAACCTGAGCCAGGCGGTGCTGGCTTGTAATCTGCAGGTGCTGGATGTTGTCCCTTCCTGTCTTGCAAGCGCCGATGCAGTTTTGAACCTGAAACAGAAAGAGCTTGGAACCGCAATTTTGGACATCGGATTCGGAACTTCAGAACTGGCCGTGTTTGAAGAGGGGGAATTATCCCACTTGGCCGTAGTTCCGATGGGATCGGCCAACATCACAAACGACATAGCTATCGGCTTAAAGACGGACATTGATACCGCGGAGGAGATAAAGTTGGCCGTCGGGACATGCATGTTTAAAGGAAAAGATAAAAAAGAAAGAGTGGAAGTGGAAGGAGAAGAAACATTAGTGTTCTCCCAAAAAATGCTCTCTAAAATAATACAGGCCAGAGTTTCCGAGATTTTCGGGGAAGTCCAGAAAGAGCTTAAAAGGATTCAAAAGCAGGGGATGCTTCCTGGAGGGATAGTAATCACCGGAGGAGGAGCCAAAATGGACAAGATAGTAGATCTGGCTAAGAAAGAATTAAAACTTCCCTGCCGAATAGGAAAGCCATCTAATTTTTACGGGCTGGAGGAAGACTTGAATTATGCCACTGCCTGCGGATTGATAGCAAGATCAGCAGAACCTGTCTCAGAAGGGCTCTCGCTCTCTCCTGTAGCTTGGGCCAATAAAGGGAGCGTCGGAGACAAGCTAAAGAAGATTCTTAAAGTTTTCATTCCATAAATATGTTCAGCAAAATAAAAGTAGTCGGGCTGGGTGGATCCGGAGGGAACGCTTTGTCCCGAATGAAAAAATGTAAGATCAAAGGAGTGGAATTAATCGCTATGAATACTGACGCTCAGGACCTCTCAAAAACGAGAGCTGACCTTAAAATAAGGATCGGCAAAAAGGCGACCCAAGGGCTCGGAGCCGGTATGAATCCTGAGATAGGAAAGAAGTCCGCGCTTGAGAACAAGGAAGATATAAAGAGGGCTTTAGAAGGCACAGAGATGGTATTTTTGGCTTGCGGTTTGGGCGGCGGGACTGGTACGGGTTCAGTTTTTGTTGTGGCCGAAATCGCAAAGGAAATGGGAATTTTAACATTAGCCATCGTCACTAAGCCCTTCTCTTTCGAAGGTCAGGTCAGGAAGAAGATAGCGGAAGATGGAGTCAGGAGGCTGAAGGATAAAGTAGACACTTTGATCGTCATTTCCAACGACAAGCTCTTGAGCACTTTAGACCCAAAAACACCTTTGATAAACGCATTTTGGGCATGCGACGATATTTTAAGGCAGGCTGTTCAGGGCATATCCGATTTGATTTCTCTGCCCGGAATAGTGAATGTGGATTTTGCAGATGTGAAATCAATAATGTCTAATGCGGGATCAGCAATTTTCGGAGTCGGCAGGGCAGTGGGGGAAGGAAGGGCCCAGAAGGCCGCTTTGGCCGCAATTAATTCTCCTCTTCTGGACGTTTCAATAAAGGGGGCCAAAGGAGTTTTATTTAATGTTTCCGGGGGGAAGGATATAAGCCTAGCTGAGATAGACGAGGTGGCAAAGGTGATAACCCAGGAAATAAATTCGGAAGCCAAGGTTATTTTCGGGGCCGTGCAGGACGAGAAGTTAAAGATGGGGGAAATCAAGGTAACTGTTATTGCGACCGGATTTTAATGACGGCCTCCGGAATATTGGTGATTTTCTGTCTCTCTTTTGTGGGAGGCATTTTTTTTGCTTCCTTTTATGACCTGTCGGTTGCTTTTTTATTGCCTCTGGCAATCTTTGCGATATTATTAGTGTCTGTTTTCTGGAAATACAAAAAGATAGCTGTCTTCGGACTCAGCGTCTTGTTTCTTCTGGCGGGGATTGCAAGATGCCAGTCGTTTGAGAACCAGGCGGCAGCGGAAAGGAAAGGCGTTTTCGATGTATTTATTGTTTCGGACCCTGACATTCGGGAAACGAGTCAAAGGGTTCTGGTAAAAGGAGATGATTTCTCTGGTAAGGCGCTGATAGTGCTTCCTAAATATCCAGAATATGAGTACGGGGATGAAATTGAGATAAGAGGCAATCTGGAAAAGCCGGATATTCTGGAGGATTTCAACTATCCCGGGTACTTGGCAAAAGACGGCATTTTCCTCGTCTCTTACCAGCCCGAGACAAAGTTAATTTCAAAGGGGAACGGGAACGGTTTCTCGTCGGCGATTTTCAAGGTAAAAAGCGGGGTTCGGGAGGTAATGTCGGGGAACTTGCCCCAGAGCCATGCTGCCCTTCTTTCAGCTATGGTCTTGGGAGACAGGACTCAGCTTCCCGAATCTCTGGCCCAGAAATTGAATCTTTCCGGGGTAAGGCACATGACTTCTATATCCGGGATGCATATTTCCATACTTACCGCCGTTTTGATGAGTTTTCTTCTGGGGCTCGGTATTTGGAAAAAGCAGGCTTTTTGGGTTACGGTCATTTTCATATCTTTCTTCATTTTATTTACAGGGTTTCAGGCTCCAGCCGTCAGATCGGGAATAATGGGAATATGCTTTTTAATGTCGCAATATTTGGGCAGACAGAATTCTTCCTTGAGAACTATTTTGTTTTCCGGTGCCCTAATGCTTTTTTTGAATCCTCTGGTCTTGGTGTTCGACGTAGGCTTTCAACTGTCATTTTTGGCTTTGCTCGGAATATTGCTTCTTTCCCCTGTTTTCGAAAAGTGGCTTGCAAGAATACCGAATAAATTCCAGATAAGGACTATTCTGGCAATGAGCCTGGGAGCCCAGATATTCACTCTTCCGATACTTATTTTCAATTTCGGTCAATTCTCGCTGGTCGCCCCTTTTGCAAATATTCTGATAGTCCCCGCATTATCCTATATAATGGTACTGGGTTTCATCTTCTCGGTGGCGGGCCTCGTGTTTCCGCCTCTGGGTTTCTTGTTTTCCCTCCCATGTTTGCTCATTCTGCAATATCTTATTTCGGTCGCTGGCTTCTTTGCAGACCTTCCTTTTTCAGCCCTGTTTTTCAATATTTCTTGGCACTGGCTAGTTATTTACTATGTTTTTCTTTCCGGGGCTGTTTTCTTTTTGGCAAAAAAGCTTAAAAATAATCCTATTTAATGCTAAAATTCATTCAATATGAATAAATTCTTATTAGTTTCGGTGAATATGGGTTACGGCCATCAGAGAACCATTTCCCCTTTAAAAGAATTCGCCAGAAACAAGAGAATAATCAATGCTAATGATTATTTGGGCATTCCCGAATCCGACAAGAGAATCTGGGAAACTAGCAGGACCGGATACGAATTCATTTCAAAGATAAAAAAGATTCCTCTTTTGGGTCCCTTTGCTTTTTACATTTTTGACCAATTTCAGAAAATATCGGATTTCTACCCAAAGAGAAACCTGTCTGCTCCCACTTTCCAATTAAAGCAAAATTATTCCTTGATAAAGAACGGCTGGGGAAAGGATTTAATAAGCAAACTAGAGAAGGACCCGGCCGTTTTAGTCACCAGTTTCTTTGCGCCGGCCTTCATGGCGGAGAATTTTAATTATTCCAAAGATATATATTGCATTGTTTGCGATGCGGATATTGCCCGAGCCTGGGCGCCTTTAAATCCCGGGAAAAGCAGAATAAAATATTTTGCTCCCAACCAAAGAGTGGCAGAAAGGCTGAAACTTTACGGAGTAGATCCTAAGAATGTATCTTTGAGCGGGTATCCTCTTCCTCTTGAGAATATAGGGACACCCAAAATGGAAGTTCTAATATCAGATATGGAGAACAGGCTTTTGAATTTGGATCCAAAGCGGGAATATACTGAAAAGTACCGATCTCTTATCAAAAATCATTTAGGGAATCTGCCCAAAAGATCTAACCATCCTTTGACTTTGATGTTTGCAGTGGGGGGAGCGGGAGCCCAAATGGAGCTGGGAGGAAAGATATTGGAGAGTTTGAAAAAAAAGATAAAAGAAAAGAAAATCAGGCTGGTTTTGGTTGCGGGCACCAAAAAGTCCGTCGAAGAGTACTTCAAAGAAAAATTAAGCGAGGCGCGGTTGGGGAAAGATGTGGAAGTGATATTCGAAGAAACTTTTGAGAAATATTACAGGAAGTTTAACAGAGCTTTAAGAAAAACGGATATTTTGTGGACCAAGCCTTCCGAACTTTCTTTTTACGCCGCCTTGGGGATCCCGATTATAATGGCTCCCTGCGTAGGCTCCCAGGAGGATTTCAATAAGGAGTGGCTTTTAAAATCCGGGTTTGCCGTTCCTCAGGGAGATCCTAATTACACAGACCAGTGGCTCTTTGACTGGTTGGACAACGGGAATCTCGCAGAATGCGCTTTCCAGGGTTTTATAGAAGGAGAAAAAATGGGTACGTATAATATATTAGGCGAGCTTTCATGAACTGGATATTAGTTGCAATCATAGCTTATTTCCTATATGCGATCGTTTTTTTGCTGGATAAATACCTTTTAATGGGCCCTATTCCAAGCCCCAAGACTTATTCCTTTTATATAGGAGCTTTAGGAGGGGTGATTTTAGTTTTGGTTCCCTTTATAGGATTCTCCCTGCCCGACCCTTCCCAGCTCCCCATAATCTTATCAGCCGGAGCCGCATATATTCTAGGTCTTTTGTGGTTTTACAGGGCGCTTCAGCTCCATGAAGCCTCCAGAATCACTCCGGCAATAGGAGGGATGATCCCAGTATTCAGCATATTGCTGTTATTCTTTATTTCCGGGGAAATTCCAGAAATCATTTCTATCTTTGCCCTTCTACTCTTAGTGACAGGGACGGTTCTGATAACCTACAGAAAATCATTTGATTTTAACAGCCTTAAAATATCCGCTACAGCGGCCGTATTTTGGGCCATCCATTTTGTCTTGATAAAATATATTTACTTGGAAAATGATTTTTGGGACAGCTTAGTATGGATTAAATCAGGAGGTGCTTTAATCTCTCTGACGTTTTTATTCTCAAAGGAAGTCAGAGAAGGATTATTTGGCCAGAGAATAAAATTATCTAAAAAGACAGCTGCAGTATTCTTTTTAACCCAGGGCATGGGGGCTACGGCCAATGTCCTGCAAAATTGGGCGATAGCCTTAGGCCCCTTGGTGGCGGCCGCCCTGGTTCCCGCTTTCCAGGGAATTCAGTATGTATTCTTATTTATTATAGCCGTCTTTGTTTCCTTCAGATTTCCGCAGCTCTTAAAGGAGGAAACTTCCAAAAAGATCATTTTTCAAAAAGCAGTATCAATATTATTAATAGCCGGGGGAATATTACTGTTGAGCATATGAAAAGAAAGATAATTCTAACCATTTTAATTTTATTTTTGGCGGTCTTCTCCTATTTTTTCTTGGGCAGGGAAACCCCTAAAGGCGATATTGTTTGGGGAGTCAACTTTTCCCAGAAACACGCCCAGAATTTAGGGCTGGACTGGAAAGAAGTTTATTCCGCTTTGATACATGATCTAGGGGCAAGGAACATCAAGGTGGCAAGCTACTGGGACCTTTTAGAGAAAGAAGACGGGCAATATGATTTTGAAGATCTGGATTGGCAGCTGGAAACAGCCAAGGAAAACGGAGTGAGCGTTATGCTGGTAGTCGGGATGAAGAGCCCGCGCTGGCCGGAATGCCATATCCCCGAATGGGCCAAGGGGCTCACCAAGGAGGAACAGCAGGAAAAGATATTGGAGTTCATCAATACTTTAGTCTCTAGATACAGGGAGAATTCGGCTATTTCTATGTGGCAGGTGGAAAATGAACCGTTTTTCCCTTTCGGGGAGTGCACCTGGGCCGACAAGGAATTCTTAAAGATGGAAGTTGAGTTTGTCCGAGCCCTAGACGACAGGCCGGTCATAATATCCGACAGCGGGGAGGGATCGTTCTGGTTTCAGGCTGCCTCAATAGGGGATGTCGTCGGGACCACAATGTACAGGAAAGTCTGGGTATGGCAGATTGAAAAGTATTTCACCTACCCTTTTCCGCCGGTTTTTTACGGAAGGAAGGCTAACCTTATAAATTTATTTTTTGACAAGGAAGTGATCTGCGTAGAACTGCAGGCGGAACCCTGGGGACCGGAACTTTTATACACCAGCCCGCCAGAGGAGCAGGCAAAGACGATGAATTTGGATAAGTTCAAAGAGAACATAGAATATGCGGAAAAAACAGGATTGAGCGGATTCTACCTGTGGGGAGCGGAATGGTGGTACTGGATGAAAGAAAAGCAGGGACAGGACCAAATATGGCAGGAAGCAAGAAATCTTTTTAAATAATGATTTCAGTTATTATTCCAACTTTAAACGAAGAGAAATATCTGCCGCATCTGCTGAAGACCATAAAGGAACAGAAGTTCAGTGACATTGAGATTATTGTCGCAGACAACAATTCCACCGATAAGACGAGAGAAATAGCAAAGAGCTACGGGTGCAGGATAACTTCGGGAGGATTGCCGGCTCAAGGGCGGAATTCCGGCGCCAAAATTGCCAAAGGAGACATTCTTTTGTTCTTAGATGCGGATGTCACTTTGCTGCCCAATTTTTTTAGGAAAACTATTCTGGAGTTTAATAAGAGGGGGCTGGATGTGGCTTCTTTCAAGATAATTTCCAGACAAGGGAGCAAGCTTATAAAGGGCGGGTTTGACGCGCTGTATAATTGGCCTTCCGTATTTCTCCAAGACGTTCTGCCCCACGGAGCAATGGGTATCTTAGTAAAGAAAGAAATATTTAACAAGGTGGGAGGGTTTGATGAGAGAATAAAATTAGCGGAGGACCATTATTTTGTAAGGCAGGCTTCCGAAATCGGGAAGTTCGGGATAATATCTTCTGTAAAATTGTTTGTTTCCTTAAGGAGGTTCAGGCAGGACGGCTATATCAGGACGCTGTCTAAGTATCTCTTAACCGAACTTTACATGCTTTCCGGGAAGCCTCCGAAGTACGATTTCAACTATAAATTCGGCCACTATTCAAAAAAGAAGAAGGATTAAATGTTTTCCTATTGACTTGATTTCCAGCTTGAATTAGCTAAAATATCAAATATGAATGGTAATTTTACTCACAAAGCGCAAGAAGCGATTTTGGATTCCCAGAATGTAGCCCAGGACAGGGGCCAGCAGCAGGTAGACGCACTCCACCTTTTAAGCTCCCTGCTTTCCCAGGAAGGAAGCGTGGTTTTGAATTTGCTCCAGAGGCTGGGGACGGACTTGGACGGATTAAAGAAAAGAGTGGATTCGGCCATAGACAAGATTCCCAACATCGGAGCCCCCCAGGCTTTCGGCCAGTTGTATCTGACCCAGGACATGGCCAAGGTCTTGGATAGGGCAAAGCAGGAATCCTTAAAAATGGGAGATGAGTATATCTCCGTAGAGCACCTGTTTTTGGCTTTGGTAGACACGGGCACCAAGGCTAAGGATATTCTAGACAAAGCCACTTTTCTTCAGCCCGGGGGGGCAGTTTCTTCTCTGGAAGTGGGGAAATTGAATTATGAAACTGTCTTAAAGAATCTGGCTGATATAAGAGGCGGGCAAAAGATAACCGATCCGGAGCCGGAATCAAAGTACCAGGTAATAGAAAAATACGCCAGGAACCTCACTAATCTGGCCAGACAAGGAAAACTGGATCCTGTAATAGGCAGGGAGAACGAAATCAGAAGGCTTATGCAGGTTCTTTCCAGGAGGACGAAAAACAATCCTGTTCTGATCGGAGAAGCCGGAGTCGGAAAGACGGCAATCGCCGAAGGACTGGCCCAGAAGATAATGACGGGTCAGGTGCCCGAATCTTTAAAGGACAAAGAAATAATCGCTCTGGATCTGGGATCTTTGATTGCCGGAACCAAATACAGGGGAGAGTTTGAGGACAGGATCAGAGCTTTATTGAAGGAACTCAACCGGGCTGGCGGAAAATATTTGCTGTTTATAGATGAATTACATACTCTAGTGGGGGCCGGAGCTGCGGAGGGTGCCATAGACGCCTCTAATCTTTTGAAACCCGCCCTGCAGAGAGGAGAAGTCAGGGCTATCGGGGCTACTACCTTGAAAGAATACCAGAAATATATAGAAAAGGATCCTGCTCTGGAAAGAAGATTCCAGCCTATATTGGTTCCGGAGCCGTCGGTGGAAGACACAGTTTCCATTTTAAGGGGTCTGAAGGAAAAGTACGAATTGCACCACGGGGTTAAGATAAGAGATGAGGCTTTGGTAGAAGCGGCAGAACTGGCTTCAAGATACATAACAGACAGGTTCTTGCCGGATAAGGCCGTAGATCTTATGGATGAAGCCATGAGTTCTTTAAGGCTGGAAATAGAATCGGAGCCGGTAGAGCTGGAGACTTTAAAGAAGGAAATCCAAAAGTTAGAGATAGAAAAAGAAGCGACGAAAACGGAAAAAAGAAGGCAAACTGTTTTAGCCAGGCAGCTAGCAGACTTAAGAGAGAAAGCAAAAGGCATAGAAGCCAAATGGCAGTCTGAGAGAGGAACTATTTCCAAAATCAGGGACCTTAAGGAGAAAATAGAGAGGGCGAGATTTGAAGTAGAGAGGTCCCAGAACAGAGGTGAGCTGGAGAAAGTGGCAAAGCTGAAATACGGAGAGATGCCTGCCCTCATGAAAGAGCTGGACGCCGCCGAGAAGAAGCTCGTCCGCTTCCAGAGAAACAGAGCAATATTGAAAGAAGAAGTTTCGACGGAAGAGGTGGCTAAGGTTGTTTCCAAATGGACGGGAATTCCCGTAACCAGGCTTTTGGAGGAGGAAGCAAGAAAATTGGAAAACATGGAAGGAGTCTTGGCGAAAAGAGTTGTCGGCCAGAGGGAAGCTATAGAAGCAATTTCCAATGCGATAAGAAGATCCAGGGCTGGGATATCGGAAGAGAACAGGCCCTTGGGGTCTTTCATGTTTTTGGGCCCCACCGGCGTCGGGAAGACGGAGACCGCAAAGGCTCTGGCTGAATTTCTATTTAACGACGAGAACGCTCTGGTCAGGCTTGATATGTCAGAGTACATGGAGAAGCACACCGTTTCCAAGATGATAGGTTCCCCTCCGGGGTATGTGGGATATGAAGAAGGAGGGCAGCTTACGGACAAGATAAGGAGAAGGCCATACAGCGTGATCCTTTTGGACGAGATAGAAAAAGCCCATCCTGATGTCTTTAATATCCTGCTTCAGATATTAGAAGACGGCAGACTGACTGACGCAAAAGGAAGAGTAGCTTCTTTTAAGAATGCGATACTTATAATGACTTCCAATTTGGGTTCGGAACACATTGCAAAAATGGGGTCTTTGGGATTTTTGTCAGACGCGAGCGGAGAAGAAAAACGCTTAAAAGACAAAGTCATGGAAAGCTTGAGAGAACATTTTAGGCCGGAGTTCTTAAACAGGGTGGACGAGATTATAATATTCGACTACTTAAAGAAAGAAGAAATCAGAAAGATAGTGGATTTGGAGTTGGACAAGGTGGCGGAAAGGCTTGCCGCAAAGAGAATCAGTATCCAGCTTTCTCAGACTGCCAAAGATTTCCTGGCCGAAAAAGGATTTGACCCGAATCTCGGAGCAAGGCCCCTGAAAAGAATCATCCAAAAAATGGTTTTAGATCCATTGGCGATTCAGATAGTGACCGGAAAAATATCGGAAGGGGAGGACGTATCCCTGGATGTTTCCAAAGGAAAAATTGTGTTTATAAGCAAATCTCCCTTAAGAAGGAAGAGAGTTTTGGTTTAAGTTGCTATTGACAATAGGCTGTTTTTATTTTACATTACAGCAGTAAAGGAGGTGGAAATATGCGCCTGGACGAAGACGGAGAGGAATGGAATTCCATCAAGTCCTGGATTAAGACTGAAATAGTCAAGAACCCGGGAGCCAGTGTGGAAGAGATATACAGGAAAGTTCTTCCTCACGTGGAAGAAATCCTAGGAGATTTAGCTTTCTTCCGGGACGAAGAGAAGCTAAAGGCCTATATCAGGGCCGGGAAGAAATTGTGGGGTCCTAAATCATAAGTGCAGGGGGAAATGCCTTTTTGCACTTTTCCTTGATCTCTGAGTATTATAGTTAATTGCAAACATGGGAAACATTTTCGTCTTTGTGAGTTGGATAGCATTGTTGCTTAGCGTTGCTACCTATTTCACCCAGCATTATCAGCTAGGAATTTAGAAAGGAGTTTTGAATTGAGTATTCTATATGCGGTGTGGTTGGGTATAGTAGTTCTTATCAAGATCTTGTGTGGCCTTTTTCTCTCGGTTATAACCCCGATATTGTGGGTTCTTTCCCCTCTTTGGGCGCTGGGGTCTGCGGCTCGGTTCAATTTTCAGCCGGGGTTATTCCAATATGAAATGAGTCACATTAAGGATCGAAAGATATTTGATCACCTTGGGGTAATCGCGGCATTCATTTGTTTCTAGTTCCTTGAGGGAGAGGCTAACCACCCCTCCCTTTATATTTGAATCGCCGTTGTTTTAGAGTAGAATATAATAATGTTTGATTTGTTTTTCGGCACAATTATTTTCATCCTTGGTTCCATGGTCGGATCTTTTTTAAGCTGCGTGGTCTACAGGCTGGAGCAGGGGAAGAGCTTTTTAAGAGGGAGATCTTTCTGTCCAAAGTGCAGGCATTATCTTTCATGGATGGACCTCTTTCCGATATTGAGCTATATATTTCTAGGCGGTAGATGCAGATATTGCAAACAGAGAATATCTCCGCAGTATCCGATTATAGAATTGGCTTCAGGCCTTCTGTTTGTGGCGTTGACTTCCGTCTCCCCCGATTTCCCGGCGCTAATATTCAACCTTACTATATCCTCGATTCTGGTCGTTATTTTTATTTTTGACTTGAAGCATTACATAATCCCGGACGGAGCAGTTTATCTGGCTATTGCGGTAAGCCTGGTCCATCTTTTTTATTTCGGTAATTTTTCAAACATCTTATATTCCCTTTCTTTCTTTGTTTTTTGCTTACTGCTGGTTTTAGTCTCAAAGGGCAGGTGGATGGGCATGGGAGACGTGAAATTAGCAGCTTTTATGGGATTATTTTTGGGCTGGCCGAATATTTTAGTAGCTGTTTTTGTTTCTTTCTTGCTTGGAGCCATAGTCGGATTCTTTCTGGTCTTCAGAAAGAAGAAATCAATGTCTTCTGAAATGCCCTTCGGCCCGTTTTTAGTCATAGGCACCTTCGCCGCCATTTTTGAAGGAGAGAAGATCATAGATTGGTACCTAAGCTTGTTTCTGTTAAAATAATGGAATGAAGAATAAAGGATTTACCCTAATAGAGCTGGTCGTGGTCGTCTCCGTGATTGCCATCCTTTCAGTCGTGTTTCTTGCCAATTATCGCGGAGGCGAAGGGGACTTTGCCTTGAAGAGATCTGCTCACAGGCTGGCTCAGGATATAAGAGACGCCGAGGAGAGATCTACGGCAACCCAGGATTTTAAGGGAATATACCAAGGGGGATACGGTATTTTCTTAACGGAAGGCTCTTCTTCTTACATTCTTTTTGTGGATTGCAATGGGGACGGATTATACAATGAGGGAGCTTATAACTGCCAGGACTGCACATCAGGTTCTTGCATCGCAAGCAGCTTTACAGAAGAGGTAGAATCCTTGAGTTTGGAGGAAGGATCTCTAATCTCGAATTTAGTGCCTGATACGTCTGGAAATCTATCCATAAGTTTTATTCCTCCGGATCCCTCTGTTTTGTTTTCACCCGATGCTTCGGAAATAACGATACAAATTCAAGGAGATGCTGCCGGAGGGACAAAGACAGAGACCATAAGGGTCAATGAAGTAGGGTTAATCACCGTGGTCCAATGAAATCAGGATTTACTTTAATAGAGGTTGTGTTCGCAATGTTCATCCTGTCGATGTCTGCTTTCGGGGCGTTTGCATTGCTGGAAAGCAGTTTGGCTCCGGCCTCCTTGAACAGATCAAGTCTGACCGCTTATTATCTTGCTCAGGAAGGGACAGAATTAGTCAGAAATATCAGGGACAATAATTGGCTTGAAGACAGGGAGGGAACCGTCGCTTGGAATGAAGGCCTGTCCGTTGGCATTTGGGAAACAGACTATGACAGCGGAGCTCTCGCAGCCTATACCGGAAGGTATTTTTATATAGATGATGATCCACGCGTGCTTTCCTATATAGACAGCCCCGCGGGCGAGGAGATTACTAAATATCGCAGGAAAATAACAATAAACGAAGTGAGCAGCGAAGTTATCCAGGTTTCAGTGGTTGTTTATTGGACTGAGAGGGGGACGGACCATGATGTCGAAATAATAAGCCAATTGACCGACTGGAGATGAAAAAGACCGGATATACTTTAATTGAAATAATGGTGTCGGTGTCCGTGTTCTTCGTAGTTTCGGCTTCTTTGATTACTTTCTTTTCCAATTCCCTCAAAAGTCAGAGAGAGATTCTAGCTTCCCAGGAGATGGTGGACAACATTTCTTATGCCATGGAATATATGAGCAGGTCTTTAAGGATGGCAGTAAAAGATGACATAGGAGGAACGAACTGTCTTTCGGGTTCAAAGGTGAATTACGAACTGACCCGCTCCGGGGATGGAATTAAATTCCAAAATTATGAAAATAATTGCCAGGAATTCTTTTTGGAGGACGGCAGGATTAAGGAATGGAAAAGCGTAAGCGGAGTTATAAGCGAGGATTACCTCACTTCGGAAAACATTGAAGTGGATTACTTTACAATAGAGTCGTCCGGATCCTGGGACCAGGATGATGACCTGCAGGCGGAGGTGACAATCTATCTGCAGGCGAGGACTCTTCTGACAGCCGATCTTTCCATGCAGCCGGAAATTAAAATTCAGACATCCGTTTCCCAACGGAACTTAGATGTTAGATATTAAAGAGAAAAAAGGAATATCTTTGGTTTTCGTAATACTGATTGTGGCGATTGTTTTAGGCATTTCTTTGGGAGTGAGCACTATTTTGATAACCCAGATAGAAATATTAAGGAGCATAGGCCATTCTGTCATCGCTTTTTATGCGGCCGATACCGGGATTGAACAGGTGTTGCTAGGCACTCCTCCTTCTGATATTTCTGAAA
>JBAZFF010000009.1:0-20098 GCA_041653495.1 Minisyncoccota bacterium | reverse complement strand
AGTCTAGAAGACTTAAAACTATAGAAATTATTCGTTTACACGAAGGAGAAACAGTGTTATTATAATAACACTGTTTTTCTTTTAACATGCTGAAATTCGACATAATTACAATTTTCCCGAACATTTTCAACTCTTATTTGAAAGAGACTTTCATCAAGAAGTCCCAGGATAAGAAGCTTATTTCGGTAAAGATCCATAATCTGAGGGATTATACCAAAGACAGACACAAGAAGGTGGACGATAAGCCATTCGGAGGAGGACTGGGCATGGTCATGAAAGTGGAGCCGATTTTTAATGCGGTAAAGAAGATAGAGAGAAAGGGAAAAGTGATCTTATTTACCCCGAGAGGGAAGCAACTTACGCAAAAGACAGCTTTTGACCTTTCTAAAGAAAAACAATTGGTAATGATTTGTGGCAGATACGAAGGAGTGGATGAGAGAGTGGCAAAGAACATAGCGGATATTGAATTATCCATAGGTCCTTATGACTTGATGGGCGGAGAATTACCGGCAATGGTTTTAATGGAAGCCATTACGAGATTGATTCCGGGAGCGATAGGAAAAGATGCGTTTTTAAAGGAAAGAGTGACTAAGAATAAAGGATTTATGGAATATCCCCAGTATACAAGGCCCGAGGTTTTTTCTCCTAAGAAGGGGATTTCCTGGAAAGCACCCAAAACGTTAGTTTCCGGGAATCACAAGGATATTAACGCCTGGAGAGGAAAAAAGGGCAAGGAGATTTGAAAAATAAGCCAAAATAGTATAAAATAGCGATATTGGGCAGATGGCAGAGCGGTCAATTGCATCAGACTGTAAATCTGACGACTTCGGTCTTCGGGGGTTCAAATCCCTCTCTGCCCACCAATTGCCAAAGTAGTTCAGTGGCAGAACGCTTTCTTGGTAAGAAAGAGGTCGTGAGTCCGATTCTCACCTTTGGCTCCAGAATTATTATTGATAAACACATATGGCGACAAAAAAGAAAGTTTACGTAAAAATGCAGTGCAAGGAATGCAAGAAAGTCAATTACTTTACTCCCAAGTCAAAAAAAGCGATGGAGGGAAAATTGGAGTTGAACAAATTCTGCAAAACCTGCAGGAAGCATACGGCGCACAAGGAATCCAAAAAGTAATCCATCAAGCTATTGATGGATTGGGGGGCTTATTTCAATGGCTAGAATAGCGGTCTCCAAAACCGCCAATGGGGGTTCGACTCCCTCAGCCCCCGCACTATGCAAACTTTTACAGGGTTTTTTACAGGTTCGTCAGCCGGCTATTTTCTGGCAAACATTTTCGCCGGAGCAGAAACTGGGCAGCAGGGGATCATCAATTCTCTGATATTCACCTTCGGAGACTGGCAGCTACACCTTCACCATTGGATTATCTCATTGGTTTTTCTGGCCATCCTGTTTCTGTTCGTCAGAAAGAAGTATCAGCTTCCCGTATTGCTGTTCACTTTTGCGACAGGATTCTTTATAGGAATGTTCGTCCAAGGTATAATAAATTACGACGATTGGCACCAAATATTATATAAGATATAAAAATATGAAAAAGAAAATAATAATAATAGCGGCAATAATATTATTGGTAGTAGTGCTTTTCCAGGTCTTTTCCAAAGACAATGGTTTGGAATATGCTTTGGCCACAATCACAAAGGGAGACGTTTCCAAGGAAATAGCCGAAACCGGCCAGGTCAAGAAAGGGGAGAAGATTAATCTTTCTTTCAATAATTCCGGAGAAGTGGAGAATGTTTTCGTTGCAGCCGGAGATGCGGTCGAAAGAGGGGAACTCTTAATGAAGCTGAATACGAGCAACCTTTCTTTGCAGCTGAAGGAAGCCCAGGCCTCTTTGAATCTCGCCCAGATAAACCTAGACAAGCTTTTGGCCGGACCCACTGCAATGGAAGTTCAGGTTTACCAGACTGCGGTTAATAACAAGCAGATAGCTTTGAATGTCGCCAAGCAGTCCTTAACCAGCGCGGATGAAGACGCTTTAGACGCCCTGGAAGACGCTTATCTCAAATCCTACAATGCCTATTTAAAAGTAAGCAACCTGCAGGACGAGTACTTCGGTACGATTGACCTGTCGGGGCTGACCGTGAGGGACAATAAACTGTTGATGGAAGCGGCAGTCAATTCAATCCAAGACTCCATAGATTCCGTGAGCACCAACTCTACGCAGGCGGAAATAGACAGCGCTTTGTCAGACGCAAAGAACAGGCTCGGGGTTGTATCTTCCGCCTTGGCCGCCGTTAGACAGGTGACGGAGAATGCTGACTATAAGAATGTAGTCTCTTCAGCCGACAAGACGGCGCTGGACACGCACAGGACTTATATAAATACGGCAACTACCGCATTGATCACCAATATACAGGCCATTAATTCGGCCGAACTTTCCATAATTGCCGCCCAGGGAAACCTTGATGCCGCCCAGAACGATCTGGCTTTGCTGATTGCCTCTCCGCGGGACGAGGACGTGGATTTGTACGAGAATCAATTAGCCCAGGCCAAAGCCCAGGTTGATTTGATCAATAACAGCATTTCTGATTCTTATTTGAGAAGCCCGGCAGACGGGGAGGTGGCTGAGGTTTTAAAGAGGGAGGGAGAATTGGCCCAGGCTTCTTTCCAGGATACGGCTGTTGTCATCCTGCCGGACGTAGATTTCCAAGTGGAAGTTAATATTTACGAAGAGGATGTTGTGGATATTAAAGTTGAAAATCCCGTTGATATTGAACTTGTTGCTTTTCCGGACCAGGTCTTTTTCGGGGAGATAGTCTCCATAGATCCGGCGGAGAACCTGGTTGACGGAGTAGTCTATTATAAGGTAACCATAAATTTCAGCCAGGTGCCCGAAGGAGTGAGATCGGGAATGACCGCAGATGTAATCATAAAGCCGGATATGAGGCAGGACGTGCTTTACGTTCCGGAAGAAGCCGTTTTTGAAGTCGGCGATAAAACAATGGTTAAAGTTTACAAAGACGGGGAGATTAAAGAGAGAGAAATCGAATTAGGATTAGAAGGGGAAGACAATATAGAAATTATTTCTGGGCTGCAAGAAGGAGAGCAAGTCATACTAGATTAATGTCTGCACCAATAATTAAATTAGAAAATGTCTGGAAGACCTACCAATTAGGAAAGACGGAAGTTAATGCTTTAAAGGGCCTCAGTCTGGAGATTCCGGAAGGCGCTTTCGTGGCCATCATGGGTTCTTCTGGATCGGGAAAATCAACCCTCTTGAATATGGTGGGCTGTTTGGATTCTCCGACAAAAGGAAAAGTCTTTTTAAAGGACATAGATATTTCCTCAATGCCCGAGTCCCAGCTTTCCCAGTTTAGGGGAAAAGTTTTGGGATTCGTATTCCAGGAATTCAACCTCTTCCCGAATTTAAACGCCCAGCAAAACGTAATGCTGCCCATGGTCTTTCAGGGCACGCCCATGGAAGAGAGAAAGAAAAGGGCGGAGGAGCTTTTAGACATGGTCGGGCTCAAGGATAGAATCGCCCATCAGCCTTCAGAATTGTCCGGAGGGGAAAGGCAGAGGGTGGCTCTGGCCAGAGCTTTTGCCAATGATCCGGAAGTTATCATTGCAGACGAGCCCACTGGAAACTTGGATTCAATTACCGGAGAAAAGATAATGGCTTTCCTGACCAAGCTTCACGAGGAAGAAGGAAAGACTCTTGTGGTGGTTACGCACGATGCGAAGATTGCGGCCTATGCCGAGAGGATAGTTTATATAAAAGACGGGCAGATAGTAGACACTATTTACTAATATGGACCAGATAAAAGAATATTTTTCATTAGCAGTGAGAAACATCAGAACCAGGTCTTTGAGATCCTGGCTTACGGTTTTGGGAATAATAATCGGAGTGTTTTTGATTGTGAGCTTACTGTCTCTGTCGGAAGGATTAAAAACTACAATAAACAAGCAGCTTCAGGCTTTGGGAGGTGAAATGGTTATGGTGATGCCCGGAGGAGAAGCAGACCTTATGACTTCCATGATGTTCGGGGGGTCAAAGCTCCAGAGGGAGGATATAGAGGCTATCCAAGATGCTCCCGGAGTGGACACGGTTTCGGTCATGTCCTATACGGGCATTACTGTGAGGTATGAAAACGAATCAAAGCAGGTAGCGATATCCGGACTGGGCCCCTGGAAAGAATCCGTAGATCTCTTCAGCAACTTCTACGGATGGCAATTAAAAGAGGGGAGATGGCCAAGCAAGGGAAACCATATAGTGGTCGGCTCTTATGCCGCCTCAGACCTTTTTTCTAAAGAAATCAAAACGGGCTCTGAAATAACGGTAAAAGGAAAGAAGCTGGTGGTATCCGGCATTCTGAATTCCGTGGGAAACCAGCAGGATGACAGCATGATCTACATGGACATGGATACTTACCAGGACATTACCGGAGAACAGAAAGGGACGGCTGCCTACGCAATGGTGAAGCTTGAGGAGGGCGCAATTGAGAATGTGGTCGCAGCCGAGATAGAAGATGCGCTGGACGAAACCAGGAAGAGGAGATCAGGGACGGACGACCAGGACTTTTCGGTGATAACTTCAGAGAAAATGGGGGAGATCGCAGGCACCATTCTTGGAATCATCCAGATGGTCATCATAGGGTTTGCCAGCATTGCAATCTTGGTTGGGGGAATAGGAATCACCAACAGCATGTTTACTTCCGTCAGGGAGAGGACCAGGGAAATCGGAATCATGAAAGCCATCGGAGCCACTAATTCCGCCATTCTTTCAATATTCCTAATAGAAGCAGGAATCATCGGGATATTGGGAGGACTGGGAGGGACGATCCTGGGAACAGGGCTGGCTAAACTGGTGGATACGATTGGGAAAATGAATCCGTCTTTCTATCTCACAACTACCGTTGCTCCCTGGATGATTATTTTTGCTCTGGTTTTCTCGTTCGTAATCGGATGTTTGGCGGGATACTTTCCGGCGAAACAGGCCGCTAAATTAAAGCCGGTGGAGGCGTTAAGGAGATATGAATAACTTGGAAATCAAGAAATATCCGGATCCCGTCTTGAGGAAGAAGTGCGAGGAGGTGGAAGAAATAACCCCTGAAGTAAAGAAGCTCATAGAAGAGATGGTTTTAGTCATGGGGAAGGACAAGGGAATGGGCTTGGCCGCTCCCCAAGTCGGCATTTCCAAAAAGATAATAGTATTTGAAACGGGGAACGGGGTGACAGCTTTGATAAATCCAAAGATAACAAAAAGGGGAGAGAAGCAGTTTATTGATTCTGAAGGATGCTTAAGCTTCCCGGACCTATGGATAAAAATAAAAAGGCCGGAGAAGATTGAAGTGGAAGCTTTGGACATTACGGGGAGGAAAATAGGGCTTGCCGCATCAATGATGGTTTCCAGGGTTTTACAGCATGAAATAGACCATTTAAACGGCATTCTCTTTATAGACAGGCTGGGTCTGCTGGATAAGATAAGGATCAGAAACAAGTTAAACGCATTAAAAAAGAAATATGCCGGCTCTAAATCCGGCGCTAAGGCAGATGAGAAATAAATTGTTAAAAATATTAGCCGGCTTATTGGCAGTTTCTTTCGTATTCTTTTTCTTTTTCCCCAAGGACTTTTTCTCGCCAAAGGAAATTCTCTTTAAGATTGAAACGGGGGAGGGGTCAAAAGAAATAGCCGAGAGGCTCCAGGAGGCAGAGATCATCAACTGGAGCTCGGTCTTTAGATTCTATGTTCTGATTTCCGGACAGGCAGGAAGGCTGCAGGCCGGGACTTATGACTTGGATTCCGGCATGAACATATCAGAAATCACCAGGATGATATCAAAAGGCAGGATAGCCACCGACAAGTTCACTATAATAGAAGGATGGACGCTCAGGGATATTTCCAGTTATTTTGAAGAAGAGGGGCTGTTCTCAAGCTCCGAGTTTCTGCAGTTTGCGGGAAATCCGCTAGACCCCGATTCTCTTGAAGGATACCTTTTCCCCGATACTTACATTCTGGCCAGAGAGGATGGGGCGGAGGAAGCGGTGGACTTGATGAAAAGCAACTTCCAAAAGAAAATAGAACCCTATCTTCCGGTGATTGAGGAGAAAGAATTATCTTTGTCCGAGGTTGTGACCATGGCTTCCTTGATAGAAAAGGAAGTGCAGACCATGGAGGACAAGAAAATAGTGTCCGGCATCTTCTGGAAAAGGATCAAATTGGGATATCCCTTGCAAAGCTGTGCTTCAATAGCTTATATAAAGGGAATTTCCCAGTGGAGGTATTCTGCGGAAGATACGAAGATAGACTCTCCTTACAATACTTACTTGAATTACGGATTGCCGCCGGGCCCGATTTCAAACCCGGGATTATACAGCATAGAGGCCGCACTTTATCCCACGGAAAGCCCTTATTTGTATTACTTGTCCACGCCGGAAGGGGAAATAATATACAGCAGAACTTTGAAAGAGCATAATGAGGCCATAGAGCTCTATTTGAAATAGTTCTTGACATAATTTTCAGGGCATTATATACTCAAATCATCCAAAGACAGCGGGCAAACAATAAGCCCCGCCCAGGAGAAAGCCTTATTTCGAGGCGTTTATCTGTCTGCGGAAGACGGATTTTTTATTAAAAATTATGGCGATAACAAAAGCAAAGAAAGAAGAAATATTAGTTGAATTGAAGGATAAGATCTCAAGGCAGAAATCCATTGTTTTGGTTGGGATAGCAGGGTTGAAAGTCAAAGATCTTTCCTCATTAAGGCAACAACTGAGAGCCAACGGTTCCGAGCTGAAAGTGGTCAAGAAGACTTTGGCGGAGAAAGCCCTGAAGGAACATAAATTGGATTTTGACAAGAAGAGTTTTAAGACGGAGGTAGGATTTGTTTTCGGGTTTGAGGACGAAATCCTTCCGGCCAAGACGATTTATAAGTTTGCGAAGAAGAACGAGAGCCTGCAGATACTGGGCGGATTCTTAGAAGGATTGTACAAGGACGGGAAGGAAGTTATGGTTTTAGCCCAGTTGCCGGGAAGGCAGGAATTGCTGGCCAAGATGGTAGGCAGCTTGTCCTCTCCAATTTCAGGTTTTGTAAATGTTTTGCAAGGAAACATTAAAGGTCTGGTATTAGCATTAAATGCCATTAGTAAAAATAAACAATAATATGACAGAAGAAAAAAAGGAAGTTTTAGTTCCCGAAAAGTTCCAAAAGCTGGTAGGGGAGATCGAGAAGATGTCCGTGCTGGACTTAGCCGAATTGGTTAAGGTTTTAGAAGAGAAATTCGGAGTATCAGCAGCAGCCCCGGTAGCCGTAGCAGCAGCTCCCGCGGGAGAAGCAGCCCCAGCCGCCGAAGAGAAATCTTCTTTCAATGTTCAGTTAGTTTCAGCCGGAGACAAGAAGATAGAGGTCATCAAGGTGGTGAGAGACATTACTGGAAAAGGATTGAAGGAAGCAAAAGATTTGGTGGATGCATCAGCTGCGGGCCCTCAGATGGTGAAGGAGAACGCCAAGAAGGACGAGGCGGAAGACATAAAGAAGAAGTTTGAGGCAGCCGGAGCAAAAGTAGAATTAAAGTAATCCAAAGAGAAAACAGGCTATGCGGCCTGTTTTTTCTTAGAATGAGATCTTGTAAACCTTGGATCCGGAAAGGAGATAAATCGTCTTTCCTTGGCCGAATAATCCCAGAATATTGTCGAAAGATTCGCTCTGGAACTGCCTTACCACGTTTCCGTTCTTATCAAGGACTATTATCCTTTTTTGGGAAGGCTCTGTCAGATACAAGTAAGGTGTCGCGCTTGAAGTGAAAACCTGGGCCAAGTCTCGGACCTCGGGGAAAATGTCCAAGGTTATTGTTTGTTGCGCCTTCCCGCCGTAGTACCTCTTTATTTCGTTATTCTTGTTCAACAGCCAGACTGATCCGTCTATGGATATTGATTCAAGACTGTCCTGCGACTCCGCCCAGAGCTGGGGAGGAGACCAGGTGTTGTTGGAGTAAGAATATTTTACTACCTTGGATTTGCTTTTGTCTAGGAAATATAAGTTGTTTGAATATACGGCCAGGTCTGAGAAATCGTAGTCTGGGTAAGGGGATTCAAGGTATTGTTTTTCCGCTATGTTTCCGTTTTCGAGAGCCAGTAAGATGTTGGGCTTTGAAAAAAGCAGCAGGAGATTGTCCGCAGCAGCCACCAGGTCCAAGTTATTATTTGAGCTGACTGCACCCAGGTCTTTTCCTTCCAGTTCCAGCAGTTTTTTAGAATAAACAAAATAGAGATTATTGTTGAAAGAGGCCATCTTGTAGGGCGCATATTCTTCAAACTGGAAGAATACTTCCGGGTTTTCTATCACGGCAAAATTATTCAGCTCGTAGAGGCGGTCTGAAATATTCTTCTTGGCATCCAACAGCTCTTTGGCGAAATCATCGGGAAGGGAATCTATTTCTTCAAAGATGGGGGAGAGGGTTTGCCAACTCTCCATCAGCAGAGTGTTCGCCTTGTCTTTTGCTCCCGGAGTATTGTTCGTAAGCAGCAGATAGTTTTCGGCTTCCTGGATATTATTCTTTTCCGATTCCAGAATTATTCCGTATTCCTCAATTCTATTTCGGGACTGGGCTTGGAAAATGAAATAGCCCAAAAGCAGGAAAACCAGCATAAAGGGGAAGAGAGATGTCTTCTTGTTCAATTTGAGCCGGGGGATCTTGGGAAGCTTTATTTTAGGAAGGCCTTTCTTTCGGAGAGATATGTCTGGCATTCTGATCTTCGGGGGAATAATTTTGAGCTTTTTGGCTTTAAAAGAAAGCTTAGGAAGCCTTATTGAGAATTTCTTGATGGCGGGAATCAGCCTTGAAAAAGGAGCCAAAGCCGCCCTTATTGAAAGAACCTTTAAGCTCTTTTTGGGAGAAAGGATTTCCCTCCTCCTTGGCAAGCGTTCTTTGCTCAAGACTATCAAAAGCGCAGCCCCTGTGGATTTAGTGAGCTTTTCTCCTTTTTGGTTGAAGATATCCTTTATCTTTTTCGCCTCTTCCTGGAGATTGGAGGAAAGGGATATTTTCACTATGTCGCTCAGGATTTTTTCCTGGAAAAAGGCTTCCGACATTGATTTCGTCAGAACCAAGATTATGTCGTTCTCCGCCAGCTTTCCGGATACTATGTTCCCGAATACTTTCAGGGGATAAGGCTCCATATCGCCGAAATCAAGCTTCTGGTCGGTGTCTACGATCTGGCCCTTCCTTATCAAGTATATTTTCAGGTCTCCTGTTTTAGTGAAGTCCAGTTCGAAGTTCTTTAAGGCTACCACTGAAAAGCTCAAGTTTCCGAGCCAGCTCACGTCTCCTTCCCGGGCTATCTTTTCCAAGTATTCGTTCGCCTTCTTTAGAGTTTCTTTCAGGGCCTTCTCCGTAGAGACGGATACGGTCTTGTAGAATTTATCCTTTATCTGCCTTGCCAGTTTTTCTACGAAATGGAGGTTCTGGGGGAGGACGTTCTTTAATGACCCTAATATATATAAGCTGCCCATCCTTTTCTCATACACGTTTTCCGGCTCATAGCAGAAACTGTCGAAAGTCAGGTCGTCTTTCTGTTTCGGGTTGAATTGAAACTCAAAAATTTGCATATTGAATTATTTTAGAATGTTTTTCTCAAATTAACAATAACTTGATTTCATTCGTTCTTTTAATATAAAATGGTAATACGGGCACTTGGCTCAGCGGTAGAGCGCTTCGTTCACATCGAAGAGGTCACAGGTCCGATTCCTGTAGTGCCCACTATGACCTTCAAGTTTGAGGTGGTGGCAGTAATATTATTCCTGCTATTCGCCATATATTTCGTAATAAATTATATCTGGCCGTCAATCAAGCCATGAAGAATCTTAGTTTCAGGGACAAAGTCTTTCCGAGCATTACGGGAGAGGGGAGTTTGGATTGGTCTAGAAAGTTAAAAGAGATTAACAGTCTTGAAATAAAGCAGATCTGTATTTTTCTGTCAAGATTTGACAAGAAAGAAAGAAGCAACCTTTACAGGCTTTTATTAAAGTCCAAGATAAAGGAAATACCGTTCGTCCACTTGAGGGACGACATGGAGGCCAAAGAGCTTGATTTCTTCATTAACAATTACAATACGAGATTCTTTAACGCGCATGAAGACAGCTTTTTGCAGGACGAATGGAAGGATTACAGAGACAAGATTTATCTTGAGATGGATTATAATAATAAAATAGAGAAAGCAGTAGAGGTTAAGAGGGCGGCTGGATTCTGCGTAGATTTGGCCCACTTCAGAGCTTCTGTGGCCCGGGGGACGAAAGAAGCTTCTTATACTTATTTAAAGAGGAAGGGCATGAGATTCGGCTGTAACCACATAGGCGGATACGATCCGGCCAAAATGGACGATAAGCACAGAATAACAGGGCTTAAGGATTTCAATTATTTGATAACTCTGCCCAAATTCCTTTTCGGAGAGGTGTTAGCCATAGAGGCGGACAATTCTATCAAAGAACAACTGGAGTTCAAGGAATATATAATAAAGATCCTAAATGATTACTTTTCCCGGAAAACAGAATAAAATAAGGGCGCACATATTCGCCGGAGGAAGGGTCCAGGGAGTTTTCTACAGGGAAACTTGCCGGAAAAAAGCCGAGAAACTGGGAGTAACCGGCTGGATCAAGAACTTAAGGGACGGGAAGGTGGAGGGATTGTTTGAAGGCGGGGAGGACGAGGTTGAAGAAATTGTGGATTGGGCCAGAAGGGGATCCATCTGGGCTTCTGTCGATTCTTTTGATATTATATTGGAAGATTACAAAGGGGAGTTTAAAGATTTTGAAATAAGGCACGATTTGTGAACATTGACAATATCAATATTTATTGTATGATAGAATCATATAAGGAGGGTAAAATGCCGTTTAAAGTATTAGGATATAATCCGGATACAGATCTTTTTTCCGTAATGGTAAGCCGAAGAGATAATGGTCTTAATATAGTAAAGTTGGATTACAGGGAAGAAAAAGGAGAAATGGTTTTAAAGGGCAGGTTTTGGCCAGACGGAAGAACAGAGACTCCTTCAGACAGGAGATTCATCGAAAAGATCGAGAAGTCGGGAGGGGAACGGGCTAAAATATATAAAGGAAGGGAAATGGCGCAATCTTATTAATTGCGCCCTTTAATTTCATCCCTTGACAAATTAATTAATTTTGCTTAAACTAATTACATTGGAAGGATGAGTATCTCGACATGGAGGGCATTAAAGTCGGATTACGAAATTAGCCGAGTTTATACCCGGCTCGACACCTCACTGGCTAGATCAGGCAGGAAAACTTAAATCGCGCAAGAAAGCGCTACTCCAAGGTTCCTGTTGGGACTAAGGTATCAATAAAGATATAAGAGCGCTCGACATTTATCCTTGCTCATCCTTCCCGCCCTCCCGGTATAGCCCTTTATTCAAGATTTCATCGCCTCCTTTTATATAGGGGGAGAGAGTCCGCTTGCATGCTCTCTCCCTCCTTTTTATTTAATCATTTGTATTTTTTTTAAAATAAGGTATTTTGAAATAAGGAATTATGAAAATACTAATAGGGACGAACAACAAGAACAAGCTCGGGCAGTTTGAAAGAATATTCAAGAGTCTGGACGATACTTTGGAACTTTTTTCTCTGGCTGATCTGAACATAACGGACGATGTGGAGGAGGACAGCGAGGACCTTCTGGAAAACGCCTCAAAAAAGGCGAGATACTACGGAGAGAAGTCCGGCCTTCCGACATTGGCCGACGATACGGGCTTATTTATAGATGCCTTGGACGGAGAGCCCGGGACGCATTCTAAAAGGTGGCTTTCGGGATCTGACAGGGACAGATATTTGAAAGTATTGGAAAGGATGGAAGGGGTGCCTAGAGAGAAGAGAACCTGCCGATACAGAGGAGCTTTGGCGTTTTATAGTCCCGGCAAAGACTTATGGACCTACCAGCAGGACTTAGAGGGAGTTATTTCTCCTGTGTTTAAGGAGGGAAAGGGTTTCGGATATGATCCTATAGTTTTGGTCAATAACAAGTATTATTCTGATTATACTGAAGAAGAGAAAGCCCAAATAAGCCACAGGGGAATGGGAGCCAGAGAATTACTCAAGCACTTAACAAATTAAAGGTCAAAATCAATCTTAAATATTATGGATAAAGACATTCAAGAAGAGGTCAATAATCTGGTATCAAAGCTAGACGAGATAGACAGGGCGCTGTCTAACTTGAACGACAGCTTCAATAACCTAAAGTACAGTCTTAGCGAAGTGTCGTCTAAATTGGAGAACCTGAAATACGAAGTAAGGAACATCGGAAAGTAATTCCGACAAGCGGCCCAAAGCTATTTTCAAAATTGCGTTGGCATTCTTGCCAATAAATGGTTTAATAAAGTATTAATAAATAAAATTATGGAACTAAACAAGCCAACAAGCACTCCGAAGGATTTTTTCCTTCATTTATTCAACATCGTCATCTTCTATATAGCAGTCGTAAATTTCCTGATTCTTTTTATAAACTATATAAACATCCTTTTCCCGGATCCCATAGATTATTACTATTTCGGAGCTTTAGACACGGTAAGGACCTGCATGGCTATTCTGCTGATTTCCGTCCCTGCCTATATCCTGACTGCCTGGATGCTCGGAAAGGACCTCAAGGCCAATCCCGAGAAGAGGGAAATGGGCCTCAGAAAATGGCTTGTTTATCTGACATTGTTTTTGGCGGGAATAACCATAATAGTCACTCTTATCGTCTTATTAAATAATTTTTTGGGCGGGGAGCTGACAGTCCGCTTCTTTCTGAATACTCTTTTGGTATTATTGATTGCCGCCGCCATCTTCGGATACTACATGTGGGATTTAAAGAGGAAAGACAGGGAAGCCTCAAAGCTTCCAAAGAAAATGGCTTGGACCGTTTCTCTCGTCGTTCTGGCGGCGATAGTTTTCGGATTCTTGATTATAGGGACGCCAGGAATGCAGAGAGACATGGAAATGGACCAGAGAAAAGTTTCAGATTTGAGCAATATACAGTATAGGGTTGTCAATTATTGGGAAAACAAGGGAGAGCTTCCCCAGTCCTTGGCCGATTTGGAGAATATTTCTCTGTATACTGAATGCAAGGATCTCGGGGCTTGCGAAAGCTACGAGTACAGGGTGATTGATCCTACACACTTTGAATTGTGCGCCAACTTCAATGCGCCGAACGAAAACCCGGGGATCATCAACATTATTACCAGCAAATATCCAAGCGACTGGGATCACGCAGCGGGCAGAGTCTGCTTTGAGAGGGATGCCGAATTATTAGGAACAATAATGTACTAGCATGTTCACCAAGAAAGAAGCATTTCCCGCAGTCATCATATTATTCGTAATAATATTCAGCATTTTAGTTTATCCTTCCTTGCCCGAGCAGGTCCCTTCCCATTGGAACGCAGAGGGCATTATAGACGCATACTCAAGCAAGAACTTTGCGGTCCTGTTCTTCCCAGGATTAATACTGGCAATATACCTGCTGATGATCTGGGTGCCCAGATTTGATCCTTTAAAAAAGAACTATCCCAGTTTCGCGGTTCCTTATTATTGGATCAGGACAGCGCTTGTTCTTTTCTTTTCTGCCTTGTATGTCTTTACCATCTGGACGGCCCTGGGAGGAGGCTTAAACATCAATTATTTTATGACTCCGGCTATTTCTCTGCTGTTTATTCTCATGGGGCTGTATTTGCCCCAGGTAAAGAAGAATTACTTCGTCGGGATAAAGACTCCGTGGACCTTGGCTTCGGAAGAGTCCTGGAACAAGACCCACGCATTGGGAGGAAAGCTGTTCGTTCTGGCAGGGCTGATTACTCTGCTGGGGCTCTTCTTTTCCGACAAAGCCGTATGCATAATGCTGGCCTCGGTCGCTCTGGCTGTAATCATTTCTTTCGTTTATTCGTATATAATATATAAGAAGGCCGAAAATTAAAAAAAATAATAATTAATCAATATGGAAGAAATAAAAAACAGAATAAATCCAGCCACTATCAACGGGCTGGTGGGAGTAGCAACTCTCTTATTATTAGCGTTGGTCGTTTCAACGACTATGGGCATTTTCGACAAAATAGGGGAGACCGAAAACGTTATTTCGGTTTCAGGGACGGGGGAGATATATGCGGCTCCCGATCTGGCCCAAACTTATTTTTCCGTAGTGACCGAATCTGAAACAGTGGCCGAAGCTTTGAGCGAGAACACGGAGAAGATGAACGCGGTGACCGCAGCCGTAAAAGCCCAGGGAGTGGAGGACAAAGACATGAAAACCACCACTTTCAATATATCGCCGAGATATGAATGGGATAAAGAAAAGTCTTCTTATTATTATCCCGAAGGAGAAAGGGTCTTGGTCGGATATGAAGTCACCCAAACTCTGGAGGTAAAAATAAGGAATTTAGCAAATACTGCAAACGTCCTGGAAGCGGGAGCGGATGCAGGGTCAAACCAAGTCGGAAGCTTAACATTCACCATTGAAGACGCGGATGGATTGCGAAATCAGGCAAGGGAAATGGCTATAAACGAGGCCAAAGAGAAAGCTGAAGTTTTAGCCGACCAGCTGGGCATAAAGCTGCTGGGAATAGCAAGCTTTTCTGAAAACGGAGGATATTATTACAGCAAATCTTACGATTCCGATGCAGCTATGGGCGCCGCTTCAGAATCATTGGAAATTTCAACAGGGGAGAACAAGGTAGAAGTTTCGGTTTCCATTACCTATAAGGTGAAGTAATGCTTTTAAAGACAAGTGAGCCTAAGTTTTTTTGGACCACGCACTCTAAGGGAAAACTCAGACAGTATGGGTTTTCCCAAAAGAGGGTCTTAAGTATCATTCGGAAACCGGACAGGAAGGAAGAAGGAATCGCTCAGGGTACGATAGCCTCAATGCAGATTACCGGGACTAAGAAGCACCCGACGGAAGCTTGGGCCATGTACGTCTTATTAAAGATGCCGAAGGGGATTAAAATTATTTCCGCCTGGAGGTATCCGGGACGCACGCCCGAAGGCGCTCGTCCTTTCATTCCAGAGGACGCAATGGAAGAGCTGGAAAGAATAATTAACTAACACTATGGATTATTCTAAAATAGTAGGATGGATAGTTTTTGCCGTGGGCCTCTCTATAATAATTTGGACCTTGGTCAGTTCTTACAATATTTTCACCAAGCAGTCTGAAGTGCCGAGCTTTTTCAGCCAGGAGGAGCAGATACAAGAGTTATCCTCCGGCAGCTGGGAAGACCAGATCGGAGAGATGGCCCGGGAAGAAATCAGCAAGCTGATACCCGTCGGTGCGATTTCTACGGTCTTGAACCTCGGAGTCTGGTCCGCCTTTTCTTTCATATTCATCTTCGGAGGATTCCAGGTGAGCACTCTGGGGATAAGGCTGATAAAGAAAAGCAACAACTAGGGAGTCATTGGGACCCCTTTTGTTTTTTGTGCTACAATACAATAATTTATGGAGAGAGTCGCAGAAAAACAAAATATCCTGATCCAGGCCGTTGTCTGGTGGATTTTGGAGACGCCAAAGGAAATAATTTCCGCCTGGAAGAATTTCTTAAAGTTCAACCTTAATTACTTTTCCGTCCCATTGCTTTTAAGGACTCTCTTTTCTCCTTGGAGGAGGTATGAGATTTACCGGGGCAGGGGATTCAATATCGGGAAATACATAGAAACATTTTTCTCCAATCTCATATTCCGCTTAATAGGAGCTCTATTGAGGTCCGCCCTGATAGCAGCCGGGATAATAGCGGAAGCCCTGATTCTTTTGGCGGGCGTATTCGTGTTCTTGGCTTGGATAGCTTCTCCCTTAATAATAGCCGGAGCTTTTATTTACGGATTAAAGCTGATTATCTGATGGAAAATTTTGACCTTAAAAAATCTTCAATAGGGAATGCAGTAAGGCTAAGGAGCATATTTCTATTTAAATTTGCGGGCCCGTTAAAGAAAATATTCTTTTTCCTTTTTTCTTTGGTCTTTTTCACTTTCCTCTACGGCTTCTTCAGCAACACGATGACCATATCTGGGCTCTCTTTCTTTCTGGGCTGGAGCTTTCTGGCCTTCAGCATTTATTCGTTTTTCCAATGCGCCCAATGGTTCTTTGACCACAAGGCCAGAAATCCGAAGCTTTTTATGCCCTTGAGGGACGCCTTGAGTTCAAACGTAAATCTTGCAGAATTCTTGAGTTTCGATTCGGCCTACTCGGTAGACAAGGCGATAGGCCTGGCCGAGCGCAAAAAGATTCCCGTCAATTCCTCCATTTTGTTTTTTGGACTTCTTAAAAACAATAAGAATATAAATTTTATATTTTCCAGAATACTCGTAGATGTAGAGGATTTAAAGAAATTCTTGAAGGATCATCTCTCAGACCCGAGCGGCATCCAGGGTTTTGAAAAGAGCGTTTTGGAAGCCGCAAGAGCCGCCCAAAAGAAGGGAAGGGCTAGAATAGAGACGGGGGATCTGTTGATAGGTCTGGCAAAGCACAACTTAATCTTCCAGAAAATATTATTGGGGAGCGATTTAAAGGTCTCAGACATAGAGAACCTGACCTGGTGGCTTGATTCCCTGACAGGGAAAATATCCCAAGGGAAGAAATTCTGGAAATGGAATAATCTAATAAGGAAAGGAAGCTTAGGAAAGGCCTGGTCTGCCGGATTCACCGTAACCTTGGATAGGTTCGGGACGGACCTTTCAGAAAGCGTGATGAGAGCCGGCTTTCCCGAGATGGTCGGGCATGAAAAAGAGATTGAATCGGTGGAAAGGATACTATGCGGGAAAGGGCTGAACAACTGCCTTTTAGTTGGGGAGCCCGGAGTCGGAAAAAAGAGCATGATGCTGGAACTGGCCAGAAAGAGCGTTTTAGGGGAAAGTCTTCCGGACGTTAACAACAAGAGAGTGGTTGAATTAGATCTTTCTTCTCTGGCTGCCCAAGCCTCCACGGACACGGAAGTGGCGGTCATATTGGATAAGATATTCCAGGAAGCCGTAGCCGCAGGGAACATAATCTTGGTTATTGACGATTTCCATGATTTTGTGGGAGGAAGGGCAAGGCCCGGAGTGATAGATATCTCCGGAGTAATCTCTCCTTATTTGAATTTGTCCGCTTTCCAGATAGTGGCCATTTCCACTTTCGCCGGTCTCCATAAGGAAATAGAACAGAGGCCGGGGCTTCTCTCAATGTTTGAAAAAGTGGAAGTAGAGGAGCTTAGCAGTGATGAAACGCTGATGGTGCTGGAAAACACGGTTCCTTACTTAGAGAGAAGGTACGCGAAATTCATCACCTTCCCGGCCTTGAGGCAGATAATACTCCTGGCTGACAAATATTTCCCCATACCGTTTCCGAAATCCGCAATGGATCTACTGGACGAAGTCTTGGTTTACGTAACCTCAATGAAGGACAAAGTGGTCCTTTCCAAGCACGTTGACGTTTTGGTTTCTGGAAAGGCCCAAGTCCCGGTCGGGAACGTGGAGGAAAAAGAAAAAGAGATCCTGCTCAACCTGGAAGATTTGATCCACGAGAAGATAATAAACCAGGCTGAGGCCGTAGGCGAAATAGCGACTGCCTTGAGGAGGGCAAGATCCAAAGTCACCGTCAGAAAGGGGCCGATGGGGACTTTTCTGTTTTTGGGGCCTACTGGAGTTGGAAAGACAGAGACGGCAAAAGCATTGTCTGAAATATATTTCGGGGCGGAAGACAAAATGATCAGATTGGACATGTCGGAATTCCAAAGCGTTTCCGACGTCCCGAGATTGCTCGGCTCCCCCGGAGAAGAAGGAGTACTCACGACCCAGGTCAGAGAAAAGCCTTTTTCCCTGGTCTTGCTGGATGAAATAGAAAAAGCTCATCCCAATATCCTGAATCTTTTCCTGCAGGTGCTGGACGAGGGATTCTTGACCGACGGATTGGGCAGGAAAGTTGACTTCAAGAACTGCATCATCATCGCCACGTCTAACGCGGGGTATCAAATAATATTGAAAGCTCTGAAAGAAAGGATGCAGTGGAGCAACGTCAAAAAAGAGATACTGGATTACTTGTTCGCCGAAGGATTATTCAGGCCGGAGTTTATAAACCGTTTTGATTCCATGGTCGTCTTCCAGCCGCTGTCCCAGGAAAACCTGGTTGATATTGCGGGGTTGATGTTAAACAGCTTGAAAAGAAATCTGGAAGAACAGAATGTGGAATTGGTTGTGACAGATGCCTTAAAGGCGAGGATCGCGGAGTTGGGCTACAACCCGACTTTCGGAGCCAGGGAGATGAGGAGGGTCATCCAAGACAAAGTGGAAAACATCTTGGCTTCAGCTTTACTGTCAGGCGCGCTTAAAAAGGGGAGCAGAGTAGAAGTTAACCCAGAAGATTTCAGTTTAAAATTGGATTAATCTCTGGAGTTTAGCTTCCAATAAAAGCACAGCTTTTTCTAAGCTGTTTTTAGTTGTTTAGCCTAACTGTGGATTAAATGTGTATAACTTAGGCATTTTTTGGCATTTTAAGGGGAAATCAAAGCGTGGTAAGGAGTGTTGACGAAAGGGGTAAAAGTGGGATATAAAGTACTTGTAGTGGGGAAATGTGGAAAACTATGTTAATAACTCCCCACGAAAGTGCATAACTATGTTTCTGGGAGAATATAAATATTCGATTGACGAAAAAAAGAGGCTGGCAGTCCCTACTAAATTCAGGCAGTCTCTGGGATCTAAAGCAATAATCACCAGGGGACTGGATAAATGTCTTTTCCTGTATCCGGTAAGGGAGTGGGATAAATTAGCGAAGAAATTATCCCAATTGCCGCTGTCCCAGTCAGACGCCAGGGGATTCGTAAGGCTTATGCTCGGAGGGGCCATGGAAGTGGCGATAGACAATATGGGAAGGATACTGGTCCCGGATTATCTGAAAGATTACGCTTCATTGAAAAAGAAAGTCGTCTTGGTGGGGCTATACGACAGGGTGGAGCTCTGGGACGAAACAGAATTCGGAAAATACAGAGCTAAGACCGAACTGGCTGCCGGAGACATAGCCGAACGTTTAAAAGAATTAGGAGTTTAAAATGGCGCACATATCAGTCCTCCAAAAGGAAGTAATAGAATATCTTGATCCTAAACCCAATCAGAATTTTATTGACTGCACGGCAGACGGAGGAGGACACACCGCGGGGATATTGGAGAAGACAGCCCCTAAGGGAAAAGTCCTGGCGATAGACTGGGATCAGGAAATGACAAGCCGCCTGAAGGAAAAATCAAAGGAGGCGGGGTGGAAAGGCAGGGTGATTGTGGCAAACGACAACTTTGCAAATTTGAAGGAAATAATAAAGAGAAAGAATTTTAAAAAGATAAACGGAATATTGTTTGACCTCGGGTTCTCAAGCTTCCATCCGGACGAATCCCGGAGGGGGTTCACCTTCCAAAAACAGGAGCCCCTGGATATGAGGTACGACGCGAACAATCCTCTGACCGTGGAAAAGATACTGAACTTCTCCTCGGAGCAGGACTTGGAAAAGATACTTGCAGAATACGGGGAAGAGAAATTCGCCAGAGAGATAGCAAGAGAAATAATAATGGAAAGGAGAAGCAGGGAGATCAAAAACACTTTCCAATTAGTATCAATAGTCAAAAGAGCAGTTCCTGAAAAATTCCAGCACCAAAAAATACATCCCGCCACCAGAACATTCCAGGCTTTGAGAATAGCGGTGAACGACGAGCTTAACAACATTAAAAAGGGATTAGCCGCAGCTTTAGAGGCGGCGAACTCCGGCGGAAGAGTGGTGGCAATATCATTCCATTCTTTGGAAGACAGGATCGTAAAGAACTTTATAAAAGAAAACAAGAATAACATTCAAGGTCTCACCAAAAAGCCGATAGGTCCCAAATGGGACGAAATAAGAATTAATCCTCGCTCAAGGTCAGCTAAACTGAGAGCATTTCAAAAAATATGACCAGTCGAACATTAGTTTTTCCTCTCTACGCAAATATAAGCGTAAACAAAAAGTTAATATCCACATGCATGGTCGGAATAATCCTTTCCCTTATTGCTATTTCCATAATTCAGGTAAACGCTTATACTAAAGAAATGTATGCCGTAAAGCAGTATGGGTACAGGGTAGCCGAACTCCAGGAAGAAACCAGCCTTTTGGAAATAAATCTTTCCA
>JBAZFF010000008.1:4861-29893 GCA_041653495.1 Minisyncoccota bacterium | reverse complement strand
GTCAAATCCCAACCATCTGCCAAAGAAAGGAGAGAAATCTTTTCTTTGGCAAGTGGTTGGAGGAATACAGATACAAAGTGTATTCCTCAGGAGAAGTTTAAGCTCTTAATATTTCGGGATCAACGAACTTTTTGCTTTCGTTTTCTACCGTCGCTGCCTCAATAGTACCAAGGACTACTCCACCAACGGAAACCACTTTAATCGGTCTCACGTCTAGAAAGGGTATTTCCCGATCCTGAACTGAAGTATTATCCTTTTTCATCTAACCAACGCCCCTTCCTTTGTCCCACAAATCATGCAGGAACTAGTACCCTTGTAAGCAAGATGACCGCAGGAATGTTTTTCTACATGTACGGTATTAATGGTGATTTGGCCTTTCTTTGAAAAAGCATTGTATTCTAATTTCTTGAATGGGAACCAGATTTTCGCGGGGGCTAAAACGCAAGCGCCCCATAAATCCCAAACACCATTATCATGGGAATAAGCTCTGCTCGCACGGATATAAATCCGCTGAGATTTGGCGCCCACTTTAATTTTAAAGAAGACACCTCCTCGCTTTCCCGCATCGTTTACCAGGGTATCCCGGTTTGGTCCGTCTACTATTTCAGCAGACAATGTTTCATTAGAAGCCATAAAGACTTCTCCTTTCTTTCCTATTCATTCCGAATAGGAATGTATTATTAAAAAGAGCTTTCGCTCGAATATCCCTTCTTAACCCGCAAATCTTTGTGGACTAAGAAGGGGTGGAGAGTTTTAAGGCTCTCCAAGAAAGGAAAAAAAGTCGAGTAAAGGACAGATCAAGGATGGACGAAGATTCATTTCTTATTTGCTTTGGATTTTGCTTTGGCTTCTTCTTCCCGCTTTGCCTTAAGCTCGATAAGGCGAAACACCGTCTTAGCTTTCCCCGAAATCACGAAGTTTTGCATTTTTCTCCTTTTTTCCTACTTTATTTTAAAAAAGAACAGACATTCCTTGGAGAGAATGTCTGTGTAATTCTTTTGGTTTCTCTCCTCAGTTTGTATACTATTATTATATCACTTATTCATCATTTGTCAATAGGAGAGGTCTTATTCAGTTTTCGGAACTTCTGCGGTTTCCGGCTTTGCTTCTTCCGGCTTCTTTTCCTCCGCAGGTTTCTCGACTGGGATTTCTATCGGCGCAGGTTCAACTGATTTTACTTCCACGGGAGCAGGAGAAGGAGCTTCAGGAGCTAGCGCGGCTATGGGAGCTTCCGCGGGCTTTGCCTCTGCTGCTTTCTTTGATTTCTTGTGCAAATCCACCTTTTTCCCTTCTATAATCTTTTCTGAAACGAATAAATTATGGACCGTTTCTGAAGGCTGCGCTCCGACCCCAATCCAGTATTTGGCTCTTTCCGCATTCAGGGTCTTTTCCTTGGTCGTGGGGTTATAAGTTCCCAACTGCTCGACAAAACGGCCTCTTGTGGAAGAATTCGTTTTCTCGGTCACAACTATCTTGAAAGACGGTTGGTTTATTTTTCCTGTTCTGAAAAATCTTATTACTAACATTTTATTTCTCTAATTCTAATGCTTTTCTCGCTGCAGCTTCCTCCGATTCCTGTTTGGAAGAACCCGATCCTTCTGCTACAAGCTTTTTATCAAGAAATACTCCGACAGTAAAGTGCTTGGCATGATCAGGCCCTGACTCCTTCAATACTTTATAAGTAGGAGTGATCCCGGTCTTCTCTTGGGCTTTCTCCTGGAAAAGCGATTTGGAATCCCTGTATAATCCCTTTTTCAATATTTCCGGAAGCTCCGGCAATAAATGCTTTTTTATCAATTCTTCGCACGCCTTGTATCCCCTGTCCAAATAAGCAGCTCCGATGAAGGATTCAAAAGTGTTGGCCAATATATACTGTCTGGCCTTTCCCATTTCCCTGTCTTCCCCTTTGGAAAGCAAGAGATAATCGTTAAACCCGAGCTTTAAAGCAATTTCTGAAAGCTTTTTGGCGTTCACCAGAGAGGCCCTCCAATTAGTCAGCTCCCCCTCGGAATTCTGCGGATACTTTTTAAAAAGGTATTCCGTAACTATAAGCTCTATCACCGCGTCTCCCAGAAACTCCAGCCTTTCGTTATTCTCAAGGCCGCAATCCGGATTTTCATTCAGATAGGACCTGTGGCAGAAAGCCTGGGTCAGCAATCCCCTGTTCTTCAGCTTGATTCCAAGCTGTTTTTCTAATTTTTTAAAATCTTTCAATTGCGTTGTCAGCTTATTATCCTGCTACCTTTGAAAAGATAACGGGGTAACAAGCTAACAAATTACTTGTTATTCTCGACTTTTTTTTCGGAATCCCTTTCCAAAAGCTCTTTATACACGGTCCCGAGAACGCCGTTCACGAACCTTCCTGAGCTTTCTCCTCCGAAAGACTTGGCCAATTCAATCGCTTCGTTTATGGCAACCTTGGGCGGAACTTCGTCCTTGTTTGCATAAAGCAATTCATAAAGGCCTATCCGCAGGATGTTCCTGTCAACAATCGTAATCTGGTCTATCGGCCATTCCGGTGCAGCTTTCTCTATGATCTTGTTAATCTGGGGGAAATGCTTTACGACTCCGGTTATGATCTGCCAGACCAAGCTTTGGTCTTCCAGCCCAGGGCCGAACTCTCTCAGATTTTTATCTGTAATAGTCTTTAAATCCCCTTTCTTTTCCCCGAAATCCCACTCATACAGACTCTGCATGGATATTGATCTTGATAAATGACGTGAAGCCATGTATTAAGAATGTTTCTTTAAAGTTCTTATTTCTTAGATAACTCTTGAAGGTTTAGATCCTTCTTTTCTTCTTTCTGGGCCATTTCCTTTTCCTTGGCCTTCTGTTCTTTTTTTGTCAGTTTCGCCATTACGTCTATGGCCTGATGTCCATTGTAAGAACCGCAGTTCTTGCAAACGGTATGGGGCAAAACCGGCTTTTTGCATTTCGGGCAGACAGACAAAACGGCTGCAGTCAAAAATATCTGGCTCCTTCTTTTATTCCTTCTTGATTTTGTGTGTTTTTGTTTCGGGACTCCCATAACGTATATATACTAACAGATAGCTAGTTTTTTTTCAATAGCGAAAAGGACTTGCGGTGTAGATCGCATATCCCCTGCTTCTTGATGGCTGCAAAATGAGCCTTGGTGCCGTATCCCTTATGCCTGTCAAAACCGTATGCGGGATACTTCTTGTGATACTTTAACATAAGCCTGTCCCTGCTGACCTTGGCTATTATTCCAGCCGCCATGCAGGAAAATACTTTTGAATCACCCTTTATAACAGGCTTTTGGGGAAGATCGGAATGTATTTTAAAGTTTCCGTCTAATATCAGAAAGTCCGCTTTCAGATTTTTCAAAGACTTTTGCATCGCCAGTTTCGTGGCTTCAAAAATATTTATCCTGTCTATCGTCTTTTCGGAAACTTGCCCTATCCCCCACTCAATGTTCGGATCCTTGGTTAATAGCTTATAAACTATTTCCCTGTTTCCGGCGCTCATTATTTTTGAATCTGCCATTTTGGGAAAATGCATTTTTAGTTTCTGGTCTTTTACCATCACGGCTGCGGCAAAGACCGGACCAGCCAAAGGTCCCCTTCCTGCCTCGTCCAGCCCCGCTACATTCTTGTACCCCAACCCCCATATTCTCTTCTCTTCTTTCAGTGTCATAGAAAGATTATAACAAAAACTCCGCTTTTCAGCGAAGTTTCTGCATATTTCTATCACATTTCTGCAAGCCTCAAATCTCTTTAAGATTTGTAGAAATGAGAGAGACTAGGGAGAGGAGGCTAAGCCAATAAGCTAGAGCCTCCTTCCTTTTCAAATAACTAACTCTTAAGCTTGAATTTCGTAAACGAATAATGGGTTTCCCTGCAGTGGTAGCATTCTGCCTTATTACAAGCAGCTCTCACCGCTTCAAAGAAATGATATTTGTCTTCTATCTTTCCCCTCTTAACCATCCCTTCTTCCTCCACGAAGAAAGGCTCTATCGTGCCATCTTCCCGAATCCTTTCCATAGTGATGGCGTATATGTGCCTTTGGTAGTCTGCCGTGATAACAACGTCTCCAGGTTTGGCTAAAAACTTCGCATGCTCCCTGTTTGAGAGATCTCCTCGTGTTCTGACAAACACGGATTGGAGCATTTCCCCCTTCGGTCCGCAAATGATTTGGGCCGAACCGGTATTAGACATCCCTCCACCTGCTTCCCATATTTCCCACTTCCCCGCTGTATTGACAACAATCCTCGGATCCATTTTTTCCTCCTTCGTGTCCTTGAATCTTTCCTGTGGACGTGAAGAACCGCAACCGTTTCTCTGTCTCTTTAACTTGAGTGTCTTTTATGATTTCTCATAGCGGTGAACTGGCCACAATCTGTCTGATTAACACTAATTCGTCTAATCTATATCTAAAATATATTTCTATTGCAACCAATTCGCCACTATGAGAATGTTGTAAGGAACTATTTTACTGTCATTTCCCGCAAGCTTTAACTTCTTAAAGCCTCTGGGAAATGGGGAAGTTCAAACTAAGCGCAACTTCCCTTTAACCTGATCTATGAATCCTTTCTTTGGAAAAGGTGGCTGAGGACGTTCTGCCCTATATGTGTTAGGATATTTCTTTGATGGTATTTTTATTAAAGTCATCTCTGCCCTCCTTATGCCCTATACTATACAATACAATTTATCACTTGTCAATACCTGCCCTTTCTTTTTGCCTCAATCTTTTGTAAAATGACATATCCTTAAACAAGGTGTTTTATTATGAAATTCACTCATTTGCACACCCACAGCCACTATTCCCTTTTGGACGGACTGGCGAAAATAGACGAACTTTTGGATTATGCGAAAGAACTGGGAATGGATTCTCTGGCTTTGACCGACCACGGGAACGTATACGGGGCAATAGAATTTTATAAGAAAGCGAAAGCCAAAGGGATAAAACCCATAATAGGATGCGAAATCTACCAGAGCGCAAGGAGAATGCAGGACAAGGAACCCGGGATAGATGACAAGAGATACCACTTGGTCTTGCTGGCCAAAAACTTAACCGGATACAAAAACTTAGTAAAACTGATTACCAAAGCCCACTTAGAGGGTTTTTATTATAAGCCGAGGGTGGACGAAGAAACGCTCAAAAAATATTCTGAAGGATTAATAGCCCTGTCCGCCTGCCTGGCCGGAAAAATACCGAGTCTGATCCTCGCCGGCAAAACGGAAGAAGCGGAAAAGGAAGCTTTGAAATACCAGGAGATTTTCGGGAAAGAAAACTTTTATCTGGATTTCCAAGTGCACCAAAACTCCAAGAACCAAAGAAAGTCCAACGAAGGATTGCTGAATCTTTCAAAAAAACTTGGAATCCCCCTGGTGGCAACGAACGACATACATTATTTAAAGAAAGAAGATGCCCAGGCCCAGGATATTCTGATGTTGATCAACACGGGTTCGGATCCCAACGATCCGGAAAGGCTCAGTATGATGTCCGACGATTTTTCAATGAAGAGCCCGGGAGAAATGGCGGAAATCTTTAGAGAGTTTCCGGAAGCCATAGAGAACACCCAAAAAATAGCGGACGCCTGCAATCTGGAGCTGGAACTCGGAAAGACCAAGCTCCCCCATTTTGAAACTCCAGACGGACAGACCCCGGAGGCTTATTTAAAAGAACTCTGCTACCAGGGAATTGAAAAGAGATACGGGAAGAGCCCGAATAAAGAAATGAACGAAAGACTGGAGTACGAATTGTCAGTCATAAACCAGACCGGCTTTGCCTCTTACTTTCTGATAGTCCAGGACTTTGTAAACTGGGCGAAATCAAACAGGATAGTGGTGGGACCCGGAAGAGGTTCTGCTGGAGGATCTCTCGTCGCTTACCTGGTCGGAATCACGAACATTGACCCTCTGAAATACAACCTCTTATTTGAAAGATTCTTGAACCCCGCCAGAATATCAATGCCCGATATAGATTTGGACTTTACCGACCGAAGGAGGGACGAGGTCATACGCTACGTGTCTGAAAAATACGGCCGGGACAGGGTGGCCCAGATAATAACCTTCGGAACTATGGCTGCCAGAGCGGCAGTCAGGGATGTCGGAAGGGCTTTAGGATACGTCTACTCTTACTGCGACCAGGTGGCAAAAATGATCCCCTTCGGAATGTCTCTTTCTGAAACAATGGACCAGGTACCCGAATTTAAGGAACTCTACAGGTCTGACGAAAAGGCCAGAACCCTGATAGATTATGCAAAGAAGCTGGAAGGAGTAGCCAGGCACGCTTCCACCCACGCCTGCGGAGTGGTGATTTCAAACAATCCTTTGGATGAAATAGTCCCCCTCCAATATCCCAGCCAGGGGGAAGAGAACATAGTGACCCAGTACGAAATGCATTCCATAGAAGACCTGGGGCTTTTGAAAATGGACTTTTTAGGGTTAAAGAACCTGACTATTATAGAAGACACTCTGGCTAGGATTTATAAGGTTCATGGAATAAACGTTGATCTGGATAATCTTCCTGACGGAGATAAAGAAACATACAAGGATCTCCAGAGAGGAAATACCATCGGAGTCTTCCAGCTGGAATCAGGAGGGATGCAGAGATATCTGAAGCAATTGAAGCCCAATAATTTTGAAGACATCATTGCCATGGTCGCCCTCTACCGACCCGGCCCTATGCAGCTTATCCCTGACTACATCGCCAGAAAGAACAAGAAACAGCCCGTAACATATCTGCATCCCAAGTTGGAGCCCATTTTAAAGAACACTCAGGGAATAGCAGTATACCAGGAACAGATTATGAAAATAGCCCAGGAGTTGGCAGGATTCTCTCTGGCGGAAGCAGACATATTAAGGAAGGCCATCGGGAAAAAAATAAAAGAGCTTTTGATGGCCCAAAAGGAAAAATTCATCTCCGGAGTAAAGGCAAATAATATAGATGAAAGGATAGGGAAAAAAGTCTGGGACTGGATAGAGCCTTTCGCCTCCTACTCCTTCAACAGATCCCATGCGGCAGCTTACGCGACCATAGCCTACCAGACCGCTTATCTGAAAGCCCACTACCCGCCCGAGTTCATGTCGGCTTTGCTGACTTCGGAGAGGAACGACGTGGAAAGAATATCCGTTCTTATCCAGGAATGCCAGAAGATGGGGCTGGAAGTGCTACCTCCGGATGTGAATGAAAGTTTCACGTTCTTCTCAGTGGTCCCCAAAAAGAACCAGATAAGGTTTGGGCTCTCCGCGGTAAAGAACGTGGGAACGGGAATAGTGGAAACGATAGTAGGAGAAAGGAAGGCCAACGGGCCCTATAAATCAATGGAAGACTTCGTTTCCAGAGTGAACACCAAGGACTTGAATAAAAAGTCTTTGGAGAGTTTAATAAAAGCCGGCGCTTTTGATAGAATGGAGGAACGAAACAAGCTCCTATTGAATATGGAGAAGCTGCTTGAATACTCCAGGGAAAACCAGAAGTCCAAGAACAGCAGCCAGGCTGGACTTTTCGACGGGATGAATATAAAGTCATCTATCAGGCTGGAGAAAGCCGACCCCGCTTCCGAAAAGGAAATGCTCGCTTGGGAAAAGGAGCTACTGGGCCTGTTTGTGAGCAGCCATCCCTTGAAAAACTATAAGGGGTTCTTGGAGAAGAGGACCACCCCGATATCGGAATTGACCCCCACGGGCTCGAAAAAAATAAGGATTGGAGGTATAATCTCAAGAATAAAGAAAATAATAACCAAAACCGGAAAGCCCATGCTTTTCGTAAATCTGGAGGACCTGACCGACAAGATAGAAGTCATAGTATTCCCCAGGATAATAGAAAGGAAGCCGACTGCCTTCCAGGAGAACAAAATAGTCCTGGTCTCCGGCAGAGTGGACGCAAAGGACGGGATGTTAAAATTAATATGCGAAGACGTGGAAGAAGTCATTGAAGCTTAATATGCAGGAAACAATAAGACATTCTTTATCTCACATAATGGCCCAGGCCGTAAAAGAACTTTACCCCGGCGTTAAATTTGGGATTGGCCCGGCGATAGAAAACGGATTCTATTACGATTTTGAATTCAATAGTCCCCTGTCGCTGGAAGATCTGCCGAAGATAGAAAAGAGAATGAAGGATCTGATAAAACAGAATATTCCGTTTGAAAAGAAAGAGTTTTCAAAGAAAGAAGCTAAAGAGATTTTCAAAGACCAGCCTTATAAGCTGGAACTGATTGGAGAAATCCCGGAAGAGACCGTTACTATATATGAAAGCGGGAGCTTTGCAGACCTGTGCAGAGGACCCCACATAAAATCTTCAAAAGAAATAAATCCGAATGCTTTTAAATTAGAAAAGACAGCCGGAGCATACTGGAAAGGAAGCGAAAAGAACCATATGCTTACCAGAATCTACGGTTTTGCTTTTGAAAAGAGAGAAGAGCTGGATGACTTTATGAAGAAACAATCTGAAGCGGAAAAAAGAGACCACCGAAAACTCGGCAAGGAGCTTGATCTGTTTCATATAGATGAAAACGTGGGAGTCGGCTTAATCCTTTGGCATCCGAAAGGAGCCATGCTTTGGAGAATCATAGAAGATTATTGGTATAAGAAGCATTTAGAGAACGGTTACGATTTAGTAAGAAGCCCTCATATAGGCAACAGAAAACTCTGGGAAATATCCGGACACTGGGGTTTTTATTCAGGCAGCATGTATCCCCCGCTGGAAGTCGGCCAGTCTTTGGAAGAGTTGAAGAATAAAGAGGAGATAAAAGAGTCTGAACAATTCTTATTGAAACCGATGAATTGCCCTTTTCACGTTGAAATCTATAACAACGACCTCCGTTCCTATCGAGACCTTCCCTATCGCTGGGCGGAGACCGGAACGGTATACAGGTACGAAAAGAAAGGAGAGCTTTCGGGGTTGACCAGAGTGAGAGGATTCACCCAGGACGATGCCCATATAATCTGCCGAAAGGACCAGGTGAAAGAAGAATTGAAGAGAGTCATAGATTTTATCCTCTTTATATACCAGGCCTTCGGATTTGAACGGTCTTCAGTCAATGTTTATCTCTCCTTAAGAGACCCCGCAGATAAAGAAAAATATGCAGGCAATGACGAAGGCTGGAACTTTTCAGAAGACGTGCTGAGAGAGGTTGCCAAAGAAAAAGGTTTGAACTTCAAGGAAGAAAAAGGAGAAGCCGCTTTCTACGGGCCGAAACTGGACTTTAAGATAAAAGACGCTTTGGGAAGGGAGTGGCAGTGTTCAACCCTCCAATTTGATTTCAACCTGCCTGAAAGATTTGAAATGAAATTTACAAACGATAAGGGAGAGAAGGAACAGCCCTACATGTTGCACAGGGCTCTCTTCGGCTCCTTTGAAAGATTTATAGGACTGTTAATCGAAAACTATGCAGGAGCATTTCCTCTTTGGCTGGCTCCCGTCCAGTACTGGGTAATTCCCATTTCCGAAAAGCATGAAAAATACGCGGAGGAAGTTTATAAAGAGATAAGGGAAGCCGGACAGAGGGTTGAACTCAAGAACGAGAATGATACCTTGGGAAAGAAAATAAGGGCCGGGGAAACGCAGAAGATCCCCTACCTCCTGATAATCGGAGACAAGGAGCAAAAGAGTAAGAAAGTGAGCGTCAGAGAAAGAGGCAAGGGAGATTTAGGTTCCGTAAAGCTTAAAAAATTATTGAAAAAAACAAAAGAAATAATAGAAAATAAAAAATAAAATGGCGGAACTATCCCAACAAACTCAAGGTTTAATCAAAAAGTTCGAAAACTGGTACCAATCCAAGCAGCAGAAGCCTACTCTTACGATACATGTAGACGAGGTGACTTCCGCTCTGGCCGGATTTTACGAGAAGCTAAGGGAGCTCGTTGACTGGAGAGAAGAGCACTTGATGAGAAAAGCGGCCATAGAAAGAGTCTTAAAAAGAAGGCTTTTTATAGAAAGAAACAGCGAAGAGGTGGCCCTTCCCCTGGTCATGGAACTGATAAGGGGAGGCCATTTTCCGAATGACAGGATACCAGAAGCCAAGATAGAACAGGTCAAAAAGATCCTCAATAAATACATTTACATACTCCAGAACGAGGCCGGGACGTACAAGGAAAAACAGAAAGTGAGGATGTTTGATTGGCTGCTTTCAATCGCGGCCTGCGAACTGGAAGACACTCTGTCCCCTCCCATCAGGGAGAAAGCCCTGGTTGATTTCATGACCGAGTCCATGGAGAGGAAGATAAAGATCAAAGAAGGGACGTTCGTAATCGGAGGGATGCCGGACGAAGAAAAGAATACCCAGATTTATATTGCCGTCCAGAAAGCACTTTTAAAATGGGATAATGCCATAATAAGCTACCACCTCGTTAAAAGGAAGTTCCCCGAATGGGACAACCTGACCGACAAAGATTCCCTTATTCAGCAAATGCCCCAGAACATATATGGCTTATGGAGGGCGCTGGACAAGGCTCTAAACCATCCTGCATCAAAAAGATTCTATAAAGTCTGCGAAAGATACGACACTCCCTATTTGATTCTGGGAGACATACTCTCCCAGGCTCCCATGGAGGCTTACCAGAAGATCTCCGACCCCGCTGTTTTTGAATCAAAAATAACGGAAGTTTACAATAAGAGGCTCAGCGCTTCCAAATCCAGAGTAAGAAGAGCGGCTTTTTACGCCACCTTGTCCATATTCATTTCCAAGATACTCCTCGCTTTCGCGATTGAGGTTCCCTTTGACAGATATGTGCTGCAAGAGCCTCTGAACTACTTTGCTTTCGGACTCAATATAGCAATACCTCCCCTTCTAATGTTTTTCTTGGTGCTGACTATAAGGCCACCGAAAAAAGAGAACCTGCAGCAAATCATAATGGAAACCGTAAAGATATCTTACGAAAGGAAGGAGGAGGACACCTACACCATAAGGCCGAAGCAAAAGAGAGGATGGCTCACAAATGCAATAATCAGCATAGTATATCTGGCCACTTTTGTTCTGTCTTTCGGAGCTATAATACTTGGGCTCAGATATCTTGATTTCGGAGTGCTGTCCATAATCATATTCCTCATTTTCGTAGCCTTGATCTCTTTTGCCGGAGTAAAAATAAGGGAAAGATCCAAGGAGCTAGAGGTTTCCGAAAGGAAAGAGTCCTTCCTAGTATTCTTCATAGACCTCTTCTCTGTACCCATAATAAGAATGGGAAAGTGGCTTTCGGGCCAATGGCAGAGATACAACATATTAGTTGTAATTTTAAACTTCTTGATAGACATGCCCTTCCAGAAGTTCGTGGAATTTCTGGAACAATGGAGGGAATTTCTAAAAGAGAAGAAAGACGAAATACAATAAAAGGTCGAGGTTAACAATATAAGAAAAGGTCAAAATTAACAACATAAAATATGAAAAAACTAATAACAGCGCTGTTTATATTCTCTTTCTTGGCGGCGGGCCTCTCCTTCGCCCAGGAAGACGTTTCGTCCGACCTAGTGGAAGACGAAACGATAACTGCAGAAAGCCTGGGGATAGACGACCCCGACTTGCTGCCGGACAACCCCTTCTATGTCTTTAAAGAGATAGGAAGAGGGATACAAAGTTTCTTTACTTTTAACGAAGAGAAGAAGCTTGAGTTAAAGGAGAAATTCTCAAACGAGAAGCTGATAGAAGCTCAGAAGCTGATCGAGAAAGAAGCCAACCAGGAAACCGTAGCCACGGCCCTTAAAAATTACCAGAAGGAGCTGGGGAGTATGCAGCAAGTGGCAATAAGGCTGGAAGCTAACAACCAGGAAGAAAACGGGACGACTACGGAGAGCTTGGATAGGTTCCTGGATAATTTCGTCCAGAAACAGACTCTCCAGCAAAGATTGCTTTTAAAGCTGGAGACGCAGGTCTCTGAAAACGCCTTGATACAGATACAGGAGGCCAAAGAGAAGCAGCTAGAAAATTTCGGGGAAGTTATGACGAGGCTGGAGAATAAGAACACCGAAAAGATACAGGAAAGGCTGGAAAAGAACTTAAAAGAGATCGAGGGCAGCGAGCTCCAGGGATTAAAGAATCTGGAAGTCCTCAGCAGCTTGATCGAAGAAGCCCCCGAGGAGGCAAAGGAAGCCATACGCAATGTCCAAGCAAACACTTTAAACAGCTTGAAGGACACGATGGAGAATATGTCCGAGGAATTGAAAGAAAGCTTCCAAAATTATATTGAGAATTCAGCGGGAAACAGGGAAACCCAGCTTGAAATACTTGATACCTTAAAGGAAGCCGTGCCCGCCGTAAAAGAAGCTATTTTAGAATCAAGGGCGAAAATAATGGAACAGGTCAGGGAGCAAACCCAGACCGAAGAGCAAACATGCGGGGAAATAGATGAGCCCGCAGACGATTATTGCGCCAACGGCAGGATAGTATTTGAAAAAAATGAGCAGGGTTGCCTGGTGAGATTCCAATGCGTAGTTCCCACAACCAGCTCTTCTCAGACCGCCTGCACTTTAATATGGGATCCTGTTTGCGGAAAAGACGGGAAAACATATTCCAACAAGTGTTTTGCAACTGCAGCCGGAATGACGATAGCAAGCGAGGGAGTATGCGTAGCGACAGATTCTGGGAATCAAAATCAGATCAAGACCCAGAACCAGATAAACTCCAACACTACAGATTCCGACGACACGAATGATTCAAACGCCGAATCCGGAAATATCATTCAGAAATCAATAATAGACCCCGTAAAGGGAATGCTCAATAAGTAAGCCGAATCTAAGAAAGCCCCACAGGGGGCTTTTTTAGTTGAAAATAGCCACTTTTATTGTTAAAATAGGAAAGTTATGAAATATCACATAATAACTTACGGCTGTCAGATGAATGAAGCTGATTCGGAGAGGATAGCTGCCAGATTGGAAAAGAACCATAAGAAATCCCGAGGGCTTGAGGGGGCTGACTTGATAGTGGTAAACATGTGCTCTATTAGGAAGCCTGCCGTAGACCGGGTTTACGGACTTATAGAGAAATTCAAAAAAATAAGGAAAACCAGGAAGATTAAAACTGTTTTGACCGGATGTATCCTAAAAAGAGATCTCTTGAAGTTCAGGAGGGAATTTGATGAAATATTGGAGCAAGACAATAAATTCAAAAACTTTCCCGAATACTGCCCCAAAGATACGGCTTCTATCCCCATTTCCACAGGCTGCAATAATTCCTGCTCCTACTGCGTCGTCCCACACACAAGGGGAAAATTAAAATGCAGAGACCATAAGGAAATAATAAAAGAAATCAAGAAATCTGTCCGAATTGGCGTAAAGAAAATCTGGCTTCTGGGCCAGAACGTCAACGATTACCGATCCCCTAGCGACAAAAGCGTCAGCTTCCCCGAGCTTTTGAAATTAGCCGATAAAATAGACGGTGATTTCAAGATATTCTTTACGTCTCCCCATCCGAAAAACTTTTCAGACGGGCTGATTAAAACCTTGGCAGATTCCAATCATTTTTCCGGGTATTTGAACCTTCCCGTCCAGTCAGGAGACGACATCATATTAAAGAGAATGAACAGGCCTTACACGGTTAAGAAATACAAGGACTTAGTAAGAAAGATAAGAAAAGCTATGCCCGATATCAACCTTTCCACGGATGTGATAATAGGCTTCCCGGGAGAGACGAGAAAACAGTTCAAAAATACTGAAAAGCTTTTCAAAGAATTGAATTTCAACATAGCTTATATAAACAAATATTCTCCAAGAGAAGGAACCGCCTCTTTCAAACTAAAAGACGATGTTCCTTTCAAAGAGAAAAAAAGAAGAGAGCAGATACTGATTAAAATAGCAAACCATGGATAAATTAGTGGTAATATTGGGCCCTACGGCCTCCGGAAAATCATCTTTGGCCGTAAAATTAGCTAAAAGATTCAACGGGGAAATAATTTCCGCCGATTCCAGACAGGTATACAAGGGAATGGACATAGGAACCGGGAAGATAACCAAAAAAGAAATGGAAGGAATCCCCCATTACCTTTTGAGTATTGTAAGCCCTAGAAGAATATACACTGCCTCTCAATATAGAAAAGAAGCCTTAAAAAATATTAAAAAAGTGCTGTCTAGGGGAAAAGTTCCTTTTTTGGTAGGAGGAACCGGCTTTTACATACAATTCGTTATAGACGGAATCAAAACGCCGGAGGTCCCTCCGGATTGGAAGCTTAGGAAAAAACTAAGCAAAAAAACTGCGGAGGAGCTTTACGGAATGTTAAAAAAAATGGATAGAGAAAGGGCGGAAAGGATTGATAGAAATAATCCCAGGAGATTAATAAGAGCCATAGAAATAATCAGAAAAACGGGGAAAACGGTGCCGAAGATTGAGAAGAATCCGTTGCCCCTTAATGTCATCCAAATAGGTATAAAAAAATCTCCGGAGGAGACCAAAAAGCTGATACGAAGACGTCTTTTAAAAAGATTTGGTTTGGGGATGGAAAGAGAAGTCAAGAATCTCCGCAAAGAAGGAATTTCCTGGAAAAGACTGGAAGAATTCGGTTTAGAATACCGCTATGTCTCAATGTATCTCCAAGGAAAAATAGAATTCGGAGACATGGTTGAAAAACTCCGAAAAGAGATAGAACACTTTGCCAAACGCCAGATGACCTGGTTTAAGAAAGACCAAAGGATACATTGGGTCAAAGATTACAAAGAAGCCTATCAGTTAGTCAAAAGATTATAAAAAAAGAAGGGTGGCGTCATTGTCTTGCAGGCATCCCCGCAATCTACACGACGTCACCCTCCAAGAATAAGGAGGAAGAATGCAATAAAAAGAACTACTCTTTAGGTAGCCCTATAATATTCCAAACCCGCTACTCTGTCAATGCTTTATTCAGAACGTCTCTAGCGGTCTGAGGATTGGCCTTTCCCCTGCTTTTAGCCATTATCTGACCTATCAAATACTGGAAAGCATTCTCTTTCCCGGCTTTGTAATCTTTTACGACTCTTGGGTTTGCAGCCACTACTTCCCTAACGATGCCTTCTATTTCCGAAACGTCGGTAATCTGATCCAGTTTCTGGTCCTCTATAATATGGGAAGGATCTGCTCCAGTCTTGAACATCTCAATTAATACCATCTTGGCAATCTTGCTGGAAATCTTCCCTTTGTAAATAAGAGTTATGAATTCCGCGAAGTTCTCCGGAGTTATCTGAAGCTTTTCGAAAGAAAGGCCTTCCATGATTCCCCTCAAATCGCTTGTCAGGTAGTTAGCGGCGAGCTTGGCGAGCTTGAAGAACTTTTCATTATTCATCACCTGGGATCCCTCAATGCTGGTAAGCCAGTCTCCCAGCTCTGAGATGACCTTCTCAAAATAATTGCACATCTTCTTGTCTCCGACCAAGACTCCCGTTTCCCTTGCGTCCAAGCCGTATTCTTTCTCAAATCGCTCCCTTTTACCCTGGGGCAATTCGAATATTTCAGCTTTAATCTCTTTGATGAGCTCTGGAGCATGCTTTAAAGGAGGCAAATCTGGTTCGGGAAAATACCTGTAATCGTGAGCTTCTTCCTTCTCTCTTTGGGGAAAAGTCTTGCTCTTTACATCGTCCCACCCTCTTGTTTCCTGGAGGACTTTCCCTCCGTCTTTCAGAAGCTCTTTCTGTCTTTCTGTTTCATATTCAATCCCCTTTTCAACCGCCCTGAAAGAATTAAGGTTCTTTATTTCCACTTTCGTCCCGAGCTTTTCGGTCTTGCTGACAGATATGTTGGCTTCCACTCTCATCTGGCCCTTTTCCATGTCGGCATCGGACACCCCCAGATATTTCAAAATAAGCTGGAGCTCTTCCGCAAACTTCTTGGCTTCCTGGGCGGACTTTATGTCAGGCTCTGTGACTAATTCCATTAAAGGAACCCCGGCCCTGTTATAATCTACCAGGGAAAAGTCTTCCCCGGAATGCATCAGTTTCCCCGTGTCTTCTTCCAAATGGATTCTTTTAATCACTATCTTCTTTCCGTCTACCTCTAAATATCCCTTTTCGCAGAGGGGCTTGTCATACTGGCTTATCTGGTATCCTTTCGGCAAGTCGGGATAGAAATAATTCTTCCTGTCGAATTTAGCCAGATCCGGCACATTGCAATTCAAGGCGATTCCGGTCCGAATAACACTGGCTACTGCTTCCTTGTTTATCACGGGAAGCGTCCCGGGATGCCCCATGCAAATTGGACAAACATTGGCATTCGGCTTCTTTTCTTCCGAATCATTTAGACAGCCGCAAAACATCTTTGTTTTGGTTTTCAACTCCGCGTGTATTTCCAATCCTATGGTTGGCTTGTATTCCATAATTATTCTATTATTCTGCCGTCTTTATTCTTGCCGGGAGATATTCCTTTTGACTCATCGACGATTTCCACTCCCGAACTTGTCCCGATAATATCGGCTCCGGCTCCCATCATTGAATACAAATCCGACAATGTCCTAATGCTTCCTGCGGCTTTTATCAGGAGACCCGAAGCCGACTCTTTCATAAGGCTGACATGTTTTGCCTTTTCCTGCAACTCGGAATTGTCCAAGGGATCTAAAAGCGTGGCTGTCTTTACGCATATAGCTCCGGATTCTTTCACTAGTCCTGAGGCTTTCTTTATCTCCTCGTCGGTCAGATATCCCGATCCGATTATCACCTTGGTCGGAAGAATTCCGGCAATATCCCTCAAGTCTGCCAGAACCTCTTCGTAATTTCCGTTCTTGAAGTCCTCTATCTTCATGACCACGTCTATCTCATCCGACCCGTCGGATTTGGCCTTTTTAGCCATTTCCATCCTTTTTGAATGGGAACTGCTCCCCATGGGCTCGTCTATTAAGGTCGTAACCTTGACTCCGCTTCCCGCCAATATTCCTTTTGATGTTTTAGTATGCTCCGGAAATACGCAAAAGCCGCGGAATCCGTATTCTTTGGCTTGTTTTGCCACCGCTTTCACTTCTTTTTCCGTCGCTTCCTTCTTTAAGAAAGTCTGGTCTATTGCTTTAGCGATTTCCATATTTCTTGAAACCTGAATATAAGTTTTCGAACAATAAGGCTACGCTTACCGGGCCCAATCCCCCGGGCACGGGAGTTAAGAACGAGGGCTTGTCCCCTAAGCTTCCTCTGTCCATGTCCCCCGCTACTTTTCCTTTATAAAAAGTATTCCCGCCGTCTATCAGGACGGCTCCTTTCTTAATCATATCACCTTTGACCAATCCCGGTGCTCCTTTAATGGAGATTACGACATCCGCTGATTTTAGATCGGGAATTCTGTTCTTCCTGGAAAAATATTTTATGTTTATTCTCTTCCTGTCCAAGTAATCTTTCAGGGTTTTTCCGAAAACGTCCGAATTGACCAAAGCTACTATTCTCCCGTTCTTTTTCCCCGTTCTTTCAATGATTGAATAGATTACCGAAGGTATTATAGGGTAGAAATAAGGCTCTCCCTTCTTTAACAGCTGCCTGTTCTTGATATGAAATCCGTCCACATCTTTTTTAGGAGAAACCCTGGCCATTACCTTCTGGGTATCAAAGCCCTTCGGCAGGGGCAGCTGAACTATAATGCCGTGGACAGAAAGACTGTTGTTTAGGCTCTCTATTTTTTTCAATACGTCCTGTTCTTTAGTATTCTCTCTGTATTTGTATACGGCCAATTTAGCCCCGATTCTCTGGGCCAACTCTTTTTTCTTTTTGATGAACAATTTTGAAGAAACATTATCCCCTACCCAGATTACCGCCAATTTAGGCTTCTCTTTTTCTTTTTCTATTTTCTTTTTCAATCTGGAAATAATTATTTCTGTTTCCTTCTTACCATTGAAAATCTTCATATATCGGGTACTTCTTCGTGATCTTCCTCACTTCGTTTTTCACTTGAGCGGCAACCTTTTTATTTCCCAAGTTCTTTATTATCTTGATTATCATCCTGGAAACTTCCACGCACTGCTTCTCTTTCAGGCCCCTGGTGGTAATAGAAGGAGAACCCAGCCTTATTCCGGAAGGATTGAACGGAGGGCGCCTGTCAAAAGGAATGGCATTCCTGTTTACATAAATGCCGACTCTGTCCAACTCGTCCTGTATTTGCTTGGAGTCCAAGTCCAAAACAGAAACGTCCAAAAGCAACAAATGGTTGTCCGTTCCTCCGCTGACCACCCTGATTCCAGATCTCTTGAACTCTTCCGCCATCGCCTTGGCGTTTAAAACAACCTGTTTCTGATACTGCTTAAAAGCGGGCTTGGAAGCTTCCAAAAAGCAGACTGCCTTGGCGGCTATTACGTGCTCCAGCGGTCCTCCCTGTATCCCGGGGAAAATCGCCTTGTCTATTTTCTCGGCCAAGGTCTTCCCCGCGGGGTTAATCCTGTCTTTTATCTTGCAAAGTATCAGACCCCCTCTTGGTCCCCGGAGAGTTTTATGGGTCGTCGTGGTGACGATATCGCACCATGGAAAAGGATGGGGATGCATTCCAGCGACAACCAGCCCGGCTATATGGGCTATGTCCGCCATCAAATATGCCCCGACCTTATCGGCTATTTTCCTGAAGGCCTTGAAATCCAAAACCCTGGAATAGGCACTGGTGCTTACTATTATGATTTTAGGCTTGGTTCTCAAGGCCAGCCTTTCCGCTTCCTTTAAATCTATTCTTTCATTTTCCGGATCTACTCCGTAGTGCGAGAAGTTATAAGTCTTCCCTGAAAAGTTAACGGGTGAGCCGTGGGTCAAATGACCTCCGGCGGATAAGTCAATCCCCAATACGTTGTCCCCCGGCTTTAATAGGGCAAGGTAAACTGCGGCATTGGCCTGGGATCCGGAATGGGGCTGGACGTTGGCATGCTCCGCCTTAAAAATCTTTTTAGCCCTGTCTATGGCAATCTGCTCTATCTGGTCTATATATTCGTTCCCCCCGTAGTACCTCTTTTGAGGATATCCTTCCGAGTACTTGTTGCTCAAGGGCGTGCCCATGGGCTCTAAAACGGCCTCTGTAGCCGTATTCTCCGACGGAATGAGAGTCAGCCCCTCCTTTTGCCTTTTTATCTCTTTTGCGACTAAATTGTATATTTTAGGATCTGCTTTCTTTAGCTTTTTCATATATCCATTATATTAGAAATTTGAAGTTTTTCAAATAAAAGGAGGCTCTATAGGAGAGCCTCCAGAGGCTAACTTTTTTGTCTTGTTTTGTAATATCCGCAATCTTTCAGCTCGGGACACTTTCTATAAGTAATGCACTGCGGTTCCGCCCAGGGACCAAAGGCCGGCTCTGCCGTCTTTATGCCTTTTGCCATGATCCTGGCTATAAGTCTTATTTCCCACTGGGCTTCATTGCATGTCCTCTTGCCGATTGAATGGATAGCGTTCCATCCGTTGATGTGGATGAGATCGTATATCTTTAGGGAATGAGGAATAACTCCGATGGCATCGGACTTTGGGACGCCAGCATCCACTAATCTCTTGTAAAGATCAATTAAAGAAAAGTGGATTTCCTTGTATTCATTCAGGAACTGGGATCCCTGGATTGACGGCGGGATTACTATCCTGTTATCGGGATGCTCCAAGGCGTCTTTCACAGCATCATATATTGATTCCACGGAATGATTCCAAGTCCTCTGCCTCGTAGCCTGATGGAAGCAGGCGAGAGACATTGAGGCAAGGAATTCAAAGTGGGCGTGTTTCAGGTTTGCCAGTTCGGCCTCGTTCTTTTCTCCCACCGCCCTCTGCATTATCTCCGGAGTTATCTTGAAGGGGCAGGTATACCCTAGGAAAGAAACTTGTTCTTTCCCCTTTTCTTTGATCAGCTGCCGCATCGTCGGATTTGTTTGGGCAAACAACTGCGAAGAAGGATACCAGGAAATAGGTTCAAAGTTGAAACCGTAATCCTGGAGCATGTCGGGCGTCTCCAGTTTCGCCAAGCCCATCATATCATCTGCTGTTTCCGTGGTAATTGCCGGAACCCCGGGAGAATGGGACATATAATCAACATGGCACATCTCTCTTGCGTCTAGCATGGTGCTTATGTTCGTCTTTGTATACAGCACCAAGGGGAATCTGGCATCCTCCGCGGGTATGCCTGCCTGCTGGGCCCGATTATAAAAATCAAAGGTCCTGGCAGCAAGCTTCTCCGCTTCTTTTGCTAAAGGAGATGACTTTATACTTTCGGGAAGATAGACTCCTCTTGTGGCCTGAGCCCTCCTCAATGACTGCTGCAGATGAGCAGGATATTCGGGCAAACACAGCTGAAGAGTGGTGAGTCTTGGCAAATTTTCTATGCTGTAGAAAAAGAAAGTCTGATCTCCAACGGATCCGTGGCCCCGACCGAAGCTGTTTTTAAGCACGGCCTTCTCTTTTTTCTTTCTTTCTGCTTCCGGCAAGCTGTTTAACTCTTTGAACAGATCTTCCGAAGATTTCTCCTCGAAGCATCCGAGGGCGGCCGCGGCGGCTAAGGTCTGGGAACCCGTTACTTTCATTAACGTTACTTTAAGTCCAGACATTAATCCGTTTACGGTTCCCACGCAAATTCTGGGATACTCCACATCCTTTACCGGACTGTCTTTTGGCCCAAGACATATTTTTGTCTTGCCCGTTAAGTTAAAGGCCTTTTTAAGATCTTCCATTCTTTCCACTAATTCAGGCAGCGTCTGCGGGTCAAATTGGAACCCTACCCCACGATAAGCATAAAGCTTATCTTCGGCCGGCAGATAGAAACCCCTGACATTCTTTCTCAGAAAATCCTCGGCGGTTTCGTCCGTAAGCCAGCCTTCCCTCTTAAACCACTCAATATGGGATTCCGAGGTGTTCTTGGGCCCGATTTTAACTTCACCGTTCAAAATGCAGAACATTATCCTGCTTGTGTGAAAGGAATAGTCCTCCGGTGTGCTCTTTAATTTTTCCAAATCCTCATTCATTTTCAAAGAACCTCCTTATTAATTATTGATTCTACTTGAGAAAAGACCTCCTCTACGCTTTTCTCTCCATCCACCATATAAACATTTTCAAACCTGTCTGGCAATATCCTGAAAGTTTCCCATACTTTTGCCAATTTATCCCTCTTTTCAAATAATTTTACCCCTTCTCCCCTTTTTTCAATCCTGTCCACGCAGACCTCGGGGCTCACTTTCAAAAGTATCGTAAGATCGGGTATCAAGAAATCTTTATTCAGTTCTATCAAAGATTCCAGGCTTATTTTGTCCGAAGAGCCGAAGGCCAAAGTAGAAAAGAAATAACGGTCGGATATTACTATCTTCCCTCCTTTTAAGGCGGGTTCAATAAGATTCTCTAGATGCTCTTTCCTATCCAGACAAAAAAGCTTCTGCAATTCAAAAGGTTCTATGACGATATTCTCATCTAAAGCTTTTCTTATCTGTTTGGCCGGTTCTGAGTCTTTGGTCGGCTCTTTCGTTAAAACAACCTCCTTTCCCAAACCAATTAAATAATCCCTCAGCAAGCTAGCCTGGGTGGATTGACCGGAACCGTCTAGTCCTTCAAACACAATGAATTTTCCAGGATATGTATTCTTTCTCATATTTTATTCATAATGTCCTGCACTTGCTTCTTTAATTCTTCAACCGTTCCGGTATTAATGATGGTATAGGAAGCCATCGCAATTGGTCCTCCCTTTTCTATATTTTCAATTTCAGAATAATCTCTGGCCATTGCTTCTTCTTTGGTAAAAGAACGGAAGCGCTGCTTTTCATCATTTGCAACCGCCCGGTTCTCAAGTCTTTCATATCTTGTTTCTGGAGGAGAAAAAACGGCCACTACCTTCATGAAATCGCCGTATCTCTCTTTCAAAGTTTTGTACTCTGACCAGCTGTATAACCCGTCAACCACAACATTAGAACTTTTTAGAAGCTCGTCGAGCTTTGGAATATTGATGATAGCATAAGCGGCCATGCCGTGTTCTTTTCTAAATCCTTCTCTTGTTTTCTTCTCGTTGGCTTCATTCAACTCAAGGCCCTTTTCCTTAATGGTATCCAAAGTGATCTGCCCAAATCTAAGGTATTGAAAACCGTGCCTTACAAATTCGTCAGACACTATGCTTTTTCCCGAACCAGCCATGCCAACAATGCAAACAACTTTATTGGACATAAAATAAAAAGGGCTTGTTAGCCCGTTAAACCTTCTTTCTTGTTTAAGTCAGTCCCAAACTGAAAATGATCGTCTATAATGTCCTTTTCCTGCCAGTCCTTTACCCAGTCCTCCACCTTGAAAACAACTTCCTCATTCTTGCTGTTAGTGCAGATTACCCTGTTGATTCCGCAGTTTATTATTAGCTTCTTGCAAATAAAGCAGGGAAAACTGTCCCTGGGAGAGCCATCTTTTGGATTATCAAAGGAAATATACATGTCGGCTCCGTACAAGCTTACTCCAGAACGGGCCGCATTTATTATGGCATTCTGCTCGGCATGAGCGCTCCTGCACATTTCATATTGTTTTCCATGAGGAATCTGCAATTTATCTCTTAAACACTCTCCCCTTTCAAAACAATCCTTGGTCTTCCTGGGAGCTCCGATATATCCTGTGGCTATTATCTGATCTCCGTTTACAATAATCGCACCTCCTCGGTTACGAAAACAGGTTGACCTTAAGCCAATCTGTTTTGCTATTGTTAAATAATATTGAGTTTTTGACGGTCTTGGATCCATAATTATTCTACAATCTCAATTCCCATGTTTTTTGCCGTTCCGGCTATTGTCTTCATGGCGGCTTCCACATCGTTCGCATTCAAATCCGGAAGCTTCTGCTCGGCAATCTGCCTTAATTGGGCCTTGGTGATTTTGGCCACCTTGGTTTTGTTTGGCTCCCCGGATCCCTTCTCTATCCCGGCTGCCTTCTTTAACAGTACTGCTGCGGGAGGCTGTTTTATGATAAACGTATAGGATTTGTCTTCGTAAACCGTAATTTCTACGGGGACAATCAATCCGTTCCCGTCCTTGGTCTGCGCATTGAACTTCTGGCAGAACTCAGATATGTTAACCTGGTGCTGAGCCAAAACAGGGCCTACTGGAGGGGCTGGCGTTGCTTTTCCCGAAGGAAGCTGAATTTTAACTATTTTCTTTACTTTTGCCATATTATTATACTTTCTTAATCTGCAAGGAATCCAGTTCTACCGGAGTGTCCCTGCCGAACATATTTACTAATACCTTTACTTTTCCCCTGTCCGGATCGACTTCGGAAACCTTTCCGTCAAAATCCTTAAAGGGCCCGTCTGTTATCTTCACTAAATCTCCGGGCTTTACTTCAATCTTGAACTGCGGCTCTTCCTCTCCCATCCTCTTTTTCAATCCCTCTATCTCGGCGGTTGATACCGGCACCGGAGTGGTTCCCGCTCCGACAAATCCCGTGACATTCGGCGTGTTTCGGACCACGTACCAGCTGTCATCCGTCACCATCATTTCCACCAGAACGTATCCCGGATAAATCTTTTCTTCCACCACTTTCCTCTTTCCGTTCTTTATCTTAATCTTTTTCTCTTTCGGAACCAAGACATTGAAAATCTTGTCTTCCATCCCCAAAGACTCTATCCTCTGTTTCAAATTTTTTGCCACCGCGTCCTCGTACCCAGAATAAGTGTGCAGGACGTACCAGTTTCTTTCTTGTGGTATTTGCTGTTTTGGCATACTAAAATACGAATTTATCCAATAAGGTATTAAACAAAAAATCCAAAGATCCCAGGTAAGCGGAAACAACCAAAGCCATGCCTATGACAATAAGCGTGTATTTTGTGGTCTGTTCCCTGGAGGGCCAGTTCACTTTTTTCATTTCCAGCCTTACTTCTTTAAAGTAAGTTATAGCTTTAGAAGCAATGTTTGCCATAGTTTTTAAAAAAGCCCGCTCGGGCTCTATGAGGCCAGATTAACAAAAATAATGCCTTGTGTCAAATAGTCTTTACCCTGCCGTTTCCACCGAATCCACGTAATAGGCATCCCCTATCAGCTTCATTATTATAATCTCTGGGGAAACTGTCGGGGCGTCTTTCCCGTAGATTTCCACCCTGAATCTGAATGTCTCCTCGTCCAGCTTCTCTTTCTTGGTTATTTTGTAACTCTCCATATCCCCCACCAGAGAAAAGCCATTCTGGTCAAACTGCTGATAAGCCCCCTCGGTCAGAAAAAGTACGGCCTGCTTTTCATTCCCCGAAATCCTAAAAATCATGAAATCGTCCACCACATCCTCGACAAAGCCCATCGTTAAAACATCTTCCAAAGAACTCAACTTCTCTTGTGAATTCTCTTCCATCCTCTTGTACTGCCAGGACAAAACCAGCCCCAGGGCCAATACACAAAGCACGGATATTAACACCGCTTTCCAGGACTGCAGATTTAAAATTGAATTATCGTTAGACATCTAAGTTCTTTACTTTGCTAGCGTGAGTTTGGATGAACTTCTTTCTGGGAGCCACTTCGTCCCCCATTAGAACATCAAAAACCTTATCGGAGTCCCTAGCGTCGTCCACGTTCACCTGCAATAAGGATCTGTGCTCCGGATCCATAGTCGTGTCCCAAAGCTGGTCAGGATTCATTTCTCCCAAACCTTTATATCTCTGAATGGAGATTCCCTGGGTCTTTTCCTTCTGCATTGCAAACATTATCTTTTCCTTCTGCTCTTCCCTATAGGCATACTCCACTGTTTTTCCGGCCTGTATCCTGTACAGCGGAGGCTGGGCAATATAAATATAGCCCGATTCAATAAGGGGCTTTAAGTGCCTGTAGAATAAAGTCAGCAGCAAGGTCCTGATGTGGGCTCCGTCAACATCGGCATCGGTCATTATTATCACCCTGTGGTATCTGGCTTTCTCAAGATTGAAATCTTCCCCTATTCCGGTTCCCAGGGCGATTATCAAAGACTTAACTTCCTTGGACTCAAGCATTTTATCAAGCCTTGCTCTTTCAACATTCAAAATCTTTCCCCTTAAAGGAAGTATGGCCTGGAATCTCCTGTCTCTGGCTTCCTTCCCCGAGCCTCCGGCTGACTGCCCTTCCACGATGTAGAGCTCGCACTCTTCCGGTTTTCTTGAGCTACAATCAGCCAGTTTCCCCGGCAAAGCCAATCCTTCCAGAGCTCCTTTTCTCAATACGGTTTCCCTGGCCGCCCTGGCCGCCTTTCTGGCTTTTGAGGAAAGAATGCACTTTTAAA
>JBAZFF010000008.1:0-4851 GCA_041653495.1 Minisyncoccota bacterium | reverse complement strand
AAAATCCGCCAAGGTTTCAGACACGACGGATTCTACGGCAGGCTTTACTTCTGGATTCCCCAACTTGGCTTTTGTCTGCCCTTCAAACTGGGGCTCCCTTATTTTAACGGAAACTACGCCCGTGAACCCCTCTCTCACGTCTTCCCCGGAAAGAGTGTCGTCCTTGTCTTTTAAAAGACTATTCTTCTTTGCGTAGTCGTTAAATGTCCTGGTCAGAGCGCTCCTAAATCCGGTCAGATGGGTTCCCCCTTCTCCGGTATTTATGTTATTGGCAAAACTTTCTTCGAAACATTCGTACTCTTCCGTATACTGAAAGGCTGCTTCTACGGATATTCCGTTTTTCTCCCCTGAGCCATAAAATATGGTGGGCTGTCTGACGGTGACTCCTCTGGTTAAATATTTAATATAAGAACCCAGTCCTCCTTCAAAATAAAAAGTGTAAGAGGTCCCGGGCTGTTCCCTTTCGTCATTCACTGTAATCCTGACTCCCTTTGTCAGATAAGCCTGTTCCCTTAAATGCTTCAGAATCCTTTTTAGATCAAAGCTTATCTCGCTGAAGATCTCCTTGTCCGGTTCGAAAGTAATAGACGTTCCCGTGGCCTTGCAGGTGCCTTCTTTCTTCACTGCAGCCTTCACTTTTCCCTTGGCGTATTCCTGGAAGTATCTTCCTCCGTCCCGGCACACTTCCGCCCTCATATAGCTTGAAAGCGCGCAGACGACTGAAACTCCTACTCCGTGAAGCCCTCCGGAAACCTTATAAGCCTCCCCGCCGAATTTGCCTCCTGCATGCAGAGTGGTTAAAACGGTCTCCAAGGTGGACTTGTGGGTCTGGGGGTGCTTCTCCACCGGGATGCCCCTTCCGTCATCCGTTACCTTGATCCTGTTCTGCGGCAACAAAGACACTTCAATATTATGGGCGTATCCTCCCATGGCCTCGTCCAAGCTGTTGTCCACGCATTCCCAAACCAGGTGGTGTATCCCATCGGGCCCGGTAGACCCGATGTACATGCCCGGCCTCTTTCTGACTGGTTCCAGTCCCTCCAAGACATAAATGTCTTTTGCTGTGTATGACCCTTTTGTTTCTTTTCTTAATTCTTTTGGCATAGTTTTTTTTAACGCAAAATAGCGCCTAAATTTTGTTTTGTTTCCACTCTTATTTTTTCTTGTATTTTATTCACTTCTTCATTCGTCAAAGTTCTTTCCGGAGATCTGTAAACGATCCTGAAAGTGTAGCTCTTTTTATCCTTTCCGAATTTATTTTCATCTTCAAAGCTGTCAACGAGCTTCACTTCTTCAATCAACCCCTCCGCAAAATCTCTGACAATTTCATAATAATTGTTCAGGTTCACATTCTTATCAATGACGAAAGAGATGTCTCTTGAAATCTCAGGATACCTGCTCACTTCCCTGTATTTCGAATTTATGTCTTTAAACTGGCTGGTGATTCTGGGATCATCCGACCAAAGTATCCTTATGTCGGGAATACCCATTTTAACCATGGCCAGACGGTCAATCCCGAAACCGAATGCCCAACCGTTATAAATTTCCGGATCTAATCCGAAGTTTTTCAAAACTTTTGTATGGACCAAACCAGATCCCACAACTTCCATCCAATTTTCCCCCATCTTAACGTCCATCTCAATTGACGGATCCGTAAAGGGAAAAGAGTCAATCAAAAATTTATACTCAATATCCTTTCCGAAAATACTCTTTGCAATATCAATTTCTACTTCCTTCAGGTCTTCCAGAGATATGTTCTTTTCATCTTTTTTACAAACATACAGTCCGTCAATCTGATGAAAAGCTGGGAAATGGTTTCTGTCTATTTCATCCTTTCTAAAAACAATTCCGGAAGACAGCAGCCCGACATGCCCATCATTCTTTAATCTTTCTAGGACCTCCTGATTTCTCAAATAAAACGGCCACATGGCGGTTGTCTGCGTACGCAAAACATTGGAATCATTTAAATAATAAGTGTCTGATTCTTGACGACTGGGATGGTTCTGGGGAGCATTCAAAACATCAAAATTCTCCTCTACCGTTACGATTCTTGGAAAATCCATCAAATCAAAGTCAGCGAATCGTGGCAGATTTATTATTTGGTCCAGCAAAATCTTTATGGGAGAATTCTCCTTTTTGGTGAGATCGGGCAGATACAATAACTTTTTGATCCTTTCCGCCTTAATATCGTCCCTTTTATTCAGCTCCTTAATCAGAATTTTCTCCTTTTCGTCCTTTATTACTATATTTTTCCGCATACTCTATTTTACCTTAATTTTAAGCTTATTTCAACCATTAAAACTGGGGAAAACTCAAATAAAAAGGTGGCTATTCGCACTTACGAATAACCACCACTATTATCAACTAGATCCTTTATCTGTTTAATTACCAATAGAGACAAAGACTCCTTTGGCATATTGATAATCTTTTTCCTCATCCTTGCAGTTCTAAGTATTAAGCTTAGGAAAATTTTTAACTGCTCCACTGACTTAAGGGCTATTTCTATTGTCTCCATCTGCTGATCTTCCGTTACAGCTTCTTCCTTCCATTTGGAGACTATTTGAAGTTTTTCTTCTTTTCCCGCCTTAATGAAAGCATCGATTTCCGCCCCAAGAATATTGTTGTAATCCCCGAGAGAGTCACAGAAACTAAGAATTTCTTCTGTAAATTTGCCCAACTTGTCTTCCACCTCTTCATTCATTGGAACATCTCCTTTTCTATTGTTTAAGAACCATGACTATTAGAACATATCCAATACCACCTGTCAACCACTAAAGTAAAACAAAAGATACGATTTTCCTTTATCTTAATCTTGCCAATTCTACGAATAAAAACAACTATTTTGACTTCAAGAAGTTATTTATTATCTTTTGAGTTTCCTTAATATCCTTTGCTCCCAAAAGCTTCTCCCTGAGCTCTTTCGCTCCCTTAAATTGAACGGTGTAAGACCAGAAGTACTTTTTTAGAACATTAAAATTCTCAGAACGTTTCTCTCTTTTAGCAAGACTCCTCCTGTGCAGTTTCTTAAGAATCTTGGCGTGTTCAATGACGGCCTCCGTTCTTTCTTTAATGTCTGGAGTCCTTCCAGAGAAAAACCAAGGATTCCTCAAAACTCCCTTTCCTACCATGATTCCGTCAAATCCTGTTTCTTTCGAAAGACTACGGGCTTCAGCAAGCGTCTCTACTCCGCCGTTTCCAATCAACAAAGTTCCAGGAGAATGAATATCTCTCAGTTTTACGATCTTTTTCGCAAGTTCCCAATGCGCAGGAACCTTGAATAAATCCTTTCTGGTGCGAAAATGAATAATCAAAGCGACTAAATCTTCTTTAAGGAGGAACTTAATCCATCCCATATCACTCTTTAAATATCCAAGGCGCGTTTTGACAGAAACCGGCATGTCCCCTGCACCTTTTTTCGTCATCCTGATAATCTCTCTTGCTAAATCTCTGTTCTTAATAAGAGAGGCTCCTGCCCCCGTCTTTTCAACATCTCTATTTGGGCATCCCATATTAATATCGATCCCGTCAAAACCAAGCTTTCGCACCAACTTCGCTGTCTTTTCAAAGAATTCGGGCTTTGATCCAAAAACCTGAACAACTATAGGATGTTCTTTCGGAATAAACTCTAGATCAGGGAGGATATTATTTTTCCCTTTTGAAAAGAGCCCTTCTACTGGCACAAACTCGGTCCAAAAAACATCCGGCCTCCCGAATCTTAAAAGCATCATTCGAAACGCCTCGTTGGTAACTCCTGACATGGGGGCCAGAGCCATAATGGGCCGTTTCAACTTTTTCCAAAAACTAGATTTCATACACTACAATCTATACTTTACTAAAAGCAATTTTACAAGGGGAATAAGAAATAAAAAGGGAGCTTTAGAGCTCCCTTTTCGATAATTGGGAAGTAGTGATAAGACGCCAATTATCATTCTTTTCTTTCGGCTTTATCGCCCTGGACCCACATTTACACAATGGACACTCTTGTGGCTCCCACTCCCTCATTGGGCATTTAGCCAAGGCTACTATTCTGAAGTTCTGATGCTCCTCCTCTATAAAGATTCTTTTTGCCCATCCGCGGTTCAGTATGACCGGCTCAATGGGCAACAATCTAACATTAGGCGATTTCAGCTTTATTACCGATACAGCCTCCCTGAAACCAGTGCCGCTGCTGTATACATCTTCGAAAAGAAGCAGATTGCCACGTCCTAGTCTTTTATTGAGGGCTATATGATTATTGTCCTTGACCAGCTCAACGAATTCCAACCCCGTAATCTTAGCTATTTCTTTGGCAAATTGGGTAGCTCCATTGGGCACGCCAGCAATCCAGTCTGGTCTTATAATATTAAGACGCCTGAGCCTCATTACCATTTGACGAGCCAATAATGCTTTCATATTAGGAAAACTAAGCATAATTTTGGCGTCAAAGAAGGAATCACTGTGTCTGCCAGATTTCAATTCGGCATGGTATCCCCATCTTCCTTCATAATAGCCAGCGAAGTAGTCATACTGCCAGAAGGCGCCGAGAGCCAGGGCAATATACATGATTTCGTCAAACAATAATATGCGCTTAACGCTTTTAGGGTCAAGCTGGGTGATTTCTGTCCCAGTCATTCCTGCTATCTTTATCATTCCACTCTTCCTCCTAAAATAATTGTAAAGAATACTACTGGCGGACCCAAGGGGATTTGAACCCCTGATCTCCTCCGTGACAGGGAGGCGTGTTGAACCAGGCTACACTATGGGTCCATATGCCGGCGACAAGATTCGGACTTGTGACCACTGCCTTATGAAGGCATTGCTCTACCACTGAGCTACGCCGGCTAAAATTGTTGCGGGGACTGGAATTGCACC
>JBAZFF010000007.1:0-32122 GCA_041653495.1 Minisyncoccota bacterium | reverse complement strand
AACCAGGCTACACTATGGGTCCATATGCCGGCGACAAGATTCGGACTTGTGACCACTGCCTTATGAAGGCATTGCTCTACCACTGAGCTACGCCGGCTAAAATTGTTGCGGGGACTGGAATTGCACCAGTGACTCAAGGTTATGGGCCTCGCAAGATACTACTTCTCCACCCCGCGCGAATACAGAGTCTATTTTATAGGATTCTTGAGATTAGTCAACTAAAAAGCTTGGATGTTCTCCAGGGCTTTTTCATAGGTGCCCATGAGCTTTTTGGCCTCTTCCAGGGACAAAGGCTGGTCGGGGTTATGGAGAATGGCAGTTCGGGACTTGTGGGCCTCTTTCACGTCTTCCATATTGGGCAAGGTTGCAAAAGTAAGGCCTTTCAGCCTTTCTTCCAGGGTTTCCCCTTTAAAGCCCATCCTTCTCAAAACGTCGTCCAGCAAGCCGTCCGCCTCTATGACAGCCAGCTTGTATTCCGACTCCAGCCCGGACTCCAGCCTGAAGCTTATCTTCTGCCAGGTTTTGGTAAGTTTTCTGACTCCGCTGGGTCTGAAAGTGAAGAACTCCGAAGCGTCTTCAAAAAAGCTCCACAATAAATAACTGCTTCTGGAAGCGGTAAAAATCAGCCCTCCTAAAAGCAAGAGGGTGGAAACGATGAATGTTATTTTGACAGCCAAGAACCAGCCCACCGGAGGAGGATTTATCAAGAAAGAAAGGACTGATTGGCTAATTTCCTGGAAATGCATTTCCTAAATTGAATAATGTTGATTCTCCGAAAGGTTTCCCGATTATCTGGAGGCCGACGGGAAGATTGCCGACTTTGGCTATAGGAAAAGTCAGAGCCGGAACGCCAACCAGGTTTACGGAAACCGTATAAATATCCACCAAATACATAGACAAAGGATCTGACGCCTTCTCCCCTATCTTAAAGGGAAATATCGGGGAAGTCGGGGTAAAAATGGCATCCACTTTTTCAAAAGCTTTTTCAAAATCTTTTTTAATCAAAGTCCTCACTTTCTGGGCCCTCAGATAATAAGCATCGTAATATCCCGAAGACAATGCATAAGTTCCCAGCATTATTCTTCTTCTCACTTCCGGCCCGAAACCTTTGCCTTTCGTTTCCATATAAAGGTCCAAGAGATCTTTCCCTCCTGCGGAATACCCGTACCTGATTCCATCAAACCTGGCCAGATTGGCAGAAGCTTCGGAAGGATTGATTATATAGTAAGCGGCCAAGGCATAATCAGTGTGGGGCAGGCTTATCTCCTCCACCTTGACTCCCATGTCTTCGTATTTTTTAATGGCCGATCTTATTTCTTCCTCTATTTTAGCATCAATTCCCTTAATAAAGTACTCCTTCGGGATGCCAACTTTTATTTTCTTCAAGTCAAACTCCTTTGCGCCAGCGGGAGAGTCAACGGAAGTGGAATCCATAGGATCCTTCCCGGATATTACTTCAAACACGATCTTGGCATCTTCCACTGTTTTGGCAAGAGGCCCTATCTGATCTAAGGAAGAAGCAAAAGCCGTAAGTCCGTATCTGGAAACCGCCCCGTAGGTTGGTTTCAACCCCACTACCCCGCAGAAAGCAGCCGGAAGCCTTATTGATCCTCCCGTATCGGACCCCAAGGCAAAGACAGCCATGTTTGAAGCCACTGCGGCGGCTGATCCTCCGGAAGATCCTCCCGGAACCCTGCTCAAGTCCCTGGGATTCTTAGTGACGCCGAAAGCTGAATTTTCAGTGGAAGAACCCATGGCGAATTCATCCATATTGGCTTTTCCCAAAAAGACTGCCTTCTTTTCTTTCAACTTCTTAATAACCGTAGCATCATAGGGGGCCACGTAATTCTCCAATATCTTTGAAGCAGACGTGCATTTTAATCCGCAGACCATGATATTGTCCTTTATGGCCGAAGGCATGCCTGTAAGGATTCCGGCCTTCCCTTTGGATATCAAGCCGTCAGCTTCCTCTGCCTGCTTCAAGGCGCCTTTCTCGTCCACCGATAAATAAGCGAAAATATCCTTGTTTAATTCCTTTATCCGGCCCAAATAATCCTTACACACATCCAAGGCGGAAAACTCCCCGCTTTTAAGCCCCTGGGCAGTTTCTTTTATCGTAAGTTCATGCAGTTTCATTTCAGAATTGACTTTACTTTGACGTAGTTGTCTTTTTTGTCGGGCGCCATTTCCACTAGATTGGCGCATTCGTCTTTTTCAGGCTTATCCTCCCGCACCACATTTTCCAGGGAAAAAGGATGGCTCGTTGGCTCAACTTTCGAAACGTCTGCTTTCTCCATTTTTTCTATGTAATCCAAAATAAGAGACAGCTCTTTCTGGTATTTTGCGGTCTCTTTTTCTGAAATAGCCAGCCTGGCGAGCTTGGCTATTTTTTTTACTTCTTCTTTTGAAATCATATTATCTTGGAGCCTCCAACGTTTCTGTTTCCACTAGGACTTCTTTAAGATCGTCCAAGTTCTCTAGAATCATTCCGGCTCCCCTGGCTACGGCAGTCATGGGATCTTCTATAATCTTGGTGACGATCTTCGTCTCCTTCTGGATTAAAGTGTCCAGCCCCCTTAAGAGCGAACCCCCTCCGGACAGGAATATTCCGGAGGCCATTATATCAGCCAAGAGTTCTGGAGGGGTCTCTTCCACCGCAGTTTTTATTTCAGCTACTATCTGCCTGACTGATTTTTCCATGGCTTTCCTGATATCTTCGTCAGAAACTATTATTTCTTCGGGAAGCCCGGTGATCAGATTCCTGCCCCTCATCGGGAGCTGCCTCTTTTCTTTTAAGGGGTAAGCAGAGCCTATTCCTATTTTCAAGGACTCTGCCGTCCTTTCCCCGATCAGCAACTTGTATTCGTCCTGGGCGTAATGTATTATGTCCTCGTTCAGCTTGTCTCCGGCGACCCTGAGGCTCTTTGAAGTCACAATTCCGCCCAGAGAAATGACGGCTACTTCCGTAGTCCCTCCCCCGATATCAACAATGAAGTTTCCTCCGGCTTCCTGCACCGGAAGTCTGGCTCCGATTGCCGCGGCCATGGGCTCCTCCACCAGAAAAACCTGCCTTGCTCCGGCGTTCAAAGCCGCATCCCTAACTGCTTTTTTCTCCACTTCCGTGACTCCGCAGGGAATCCCCACTACCACCCTGGGCCTGGGGCCTATTAGTAATCTTTTCTTATGGGATTTCTCAATAAAATATTTAAGCATCTGCTCGGTTACCTCGAAATCTGAAACCACCCCTGAAACCAGAGGCCTTGTGGCTACGATGTGGGCAGGAGTCCTCCCCACCATTTTCTTCGCCTCCTGGCCTATGGCCAGAACTTGCCCTGTTTTTTTATTAATAGCGACGACGGAGGGCTCGGTGATGATGATCCCCCTCCCCTTCATATAAACCAAAGAATTTGCCGTTCCGAGGTCTATACCTATGTCTTCTGAAAAATAAGAAAAGAATTTATTCAATAAATCAAACTTCATATCTTTTTTACTTCGGCTAATTTTACAAGGGATATTTTCCCGCTCTCCCTTTCCTTCAGCTCGACCGATTTCTTTTCCAAAGTCTTTGCGCTCACAACCAATCTGTTCGGAATGCCCATCAGGTCTGAATCTGCGAATTTCTCCCCGGCAGATCTGTCCCTATCGTCATATAATACTTTAATCCCGGCCTTCTGTAAATCTTGATAAATGGCGTCTGCTTCTTTTGAAACATCTCCGACGGGGATAAGATGGAATCTAAAGGGCGCCACTTCCGCCGGCCAGATTATCCCATTTTCGTCATTATGCACTTCCACTACAGCTCCCATTAACCTGCTCAGCCCTATTCCGTAGCATCCCATCACCAATTCCTTTTCGTCCCCTTTTTCGTCTTTCACTTTAAAGCCGAAGGGCTTGGTAAACCTGTTCTGCAGTTTGAAGATATTCCCCACCTCTATGGATTTCTTGACCTCTAAGTCCTTGCTCTTGCACTGGGGGCAGGAATGTTTCTCTTCTTCTATGATTTCCTTGTTCACCGCTATCTTGCACTTCTTGCAGAGATATATCTCGTCTTCCCCGAACGAAGTAACCATCTGGAATTCGTGGGAATATTTAGCAAAGGCCCCGCCGGAGGCCAGAGTCAAGAAAGTTTCTTTTTTGAGTCCGCACCTCTCAAACACGTTGAAATAAGCCCTCTGCATTCTCAGATAGAAAGAATCTAGGTCTTTTTCGTCCCTGTGGAAGGAATATAAATCCTTCATCATAAATTCCACCCCCCTCAGCATCCCGGACTTCGCCCTCAGTTCGTCTCTGAATTTGTTCTGGAACTGGTAGACATAAACCGGAAGATCCTTGTAAGAGTTTACGAACTTTTGGACAAGAGGAGTTATTATTTCCTCGTGCGTCCAGCCCAAGGAGTATTCCTTTTCCGCCCTGTTTCTCAGCTTGAACATTTCCGGATATTTCCATCTGTCCGTCTTCATCCAATTTTCCTTCGGGGTCAGAGTCGGAAGCAGGACTTCCTGCCCCCCCACCTTCTGCATCTCGTCCCTGATTATATTTTCTATGTTCTTTAAAACCAAAAGCCCCAGGGGCAAATAGGAATAAACTCCGGCCATCAATCTGTCTATGTACCCTCCCCGAGACAGAAGCTTTGCATTAATGCTTACCTCTTCCTTTGGGGATTCCCTCAATGTCTTTGTAAATAATTCTGACTGCCTCATTAAAATAAATTAGTTATGTCTTTTATTGTTACGAAAGCCATTAGAATCAACATTATCAGAAACACTGCGCCGTTGAACTTTTGCTCAACTTTCTTATTTATAGGACTTCCCTTTATCTTTTCAATGGCCAAGAACAGAATCCTCCCCCCGTCCAAGGCGGGTATGGGGAGAATATTAAAGACAGCGAGATAAATCGCAAGAAGGGCTATGAACTGCAGGAAATAGCTGGCTCCGATCTTGGCCGCATCGTTTAACATAGACCCAATCCCCACTGGCCCTACGAAATCAACGCCGACGGGAAGGCCGCCGCCGGATATCAAGCTCTTTAATACTCCGAACCAGCCGGTAATAACCTGCCAGGTCAGACTCCCCGTAGCCTTAATCCCCATCAAGGGAGCTTCCTTTAGGGAATACGACTGGTCTGCCGTCCTTACCAGAGATATGCCCAATATTCCTTTTGAAGAATCGCTTCTCAATGCCAAAGGGATATTCAATTCTTCCGCCCCTCTCTTAATCAGAATGGAAACTTCCTGCCCCTGATGGCTTTTGGCAAAATCCTGGACTCCCAAAACAGTATCAATATCCGTCCTGTCTCCCGCGGCCTCAAACCCCGTTATCACGTCTCCCGGCTTTAATCCTCCCAATTGGGCAGGAGAATCCGCAGAAACGGACAATATCTGGACCTTTACGTTTGGGAGATTGGTTTCCGAATCAGAAACGGAACTCGGAACTCCCATAGTAAAAGCAACGCTCAAAAGAATCGCAGCAATAAGCCAGAAGGAAACTACGCCTCCCAGCAATACGGAAGCTTTCTGCCAGGCAGGCCTCTTCTCGTAGTTCTCTGAATCCTTTAAGTTCTCCCCTTCTCCATCCGGCCCAGGTATCTTCACAAAAGCTCCGAAGGGCAGCCAGTTTAAAGAATACATGGTCTCCCCTATTTTCTTTCCGAAAATCCTCGGAGGGTATCCCACGCCGAATTCTTCAACCTTGATCTTCAAGGATTTGGCCGTCAGAAAATGGCCGAGTTCGTGCAGAACCAGCAGCAAGACTATTGATACTATTGCAATGATTAAAGTAGGCATTATTCCAAAACTTCTTCTTTCTTCCTGTCTCCTATTTTCTCTATTTTCTCGTTGGCCTCGTCCACTATCTTCTGCAAGTCGTCCTTCGCCCTGAATTTGTCATCCTCCCTGATTTCTCCGGCCTTAGTCCTCTCCTGGATTTCTTCCCAGGCGCTTTCTCTCCAGTGCCTTATTGTTTTTCTGGCCTCCTCCTGCTTTTCCGAAATGAGCCTCTGCAATTCCCTCCTGTATTCTTCGTTTAGGGCCGGCAAATTAATCCTTATTGAATCCCTGTCTACTACGGGATTGGCTCCCACTCCGGTATTTTCCAGCGCGGCGACTATCCCTGCAATATAAGACTTGTCCCAGGGCTGAATCACTATCTGTTTTGGCTCCGGGGCGGAAATCGCAGCCAGCTGTTTTAAGGGAAATTTCTCCCCGAAACAGTCTACAACTACGTCTTCAACCAGGGAAGGATTGGCTCTCCCCGTCCTTATCTTGGAAAACTCTTTTTCCAAAAAGCTTATGACTTTATCCACTTCCGGCTCTATTTTTTGTAAAATTTCTTTATACATTATAGTTCAATCATTAATGTTTCTAAAAGCAACCTTGAATTGACGTTTGTTCTTGAAATCAAATAATCCGCGTTCTGCAGTGATTTTAAAATGATTTTATTCTTGTTGATATCCCCGCCGCCCGAGATTTTGGAAAGCAAGATTCTTCTGAAATAAGAAATCCATATCTTTAAAACCCCTTTTATATCCTCGGAATTGTCCGTAAGCTGCTTAACGTAATCAAACCTCTGGCACAGATCCAATTTTGAAATCTCCTCTATCTCTTTTACTTTTTTTTCAAATTCAGCTTTCTTTTCCGGGTCTGCGGCAAAATCCACGGCTAATCCGGGGAACCCAAACGCTTCCTGGTCTAAATCTTTCATTTCTTCTTTGGGCACCGGGTAGAACTTTACTGCCTGGACCCTAGAAATGATCGTCGGCAAAAGGGAGCTCGGCTGATCGGTAATCAATATCAGCAAGGTATTCCCCTTGGGCTCTTCCAGAGTCTTCAATAGGCAGGACTGGGCTTCCTGGTTCATTAGATGTGCGTTGTCTATCAAGGCCACTTTTAAGGGAGCGGAATAGGGCTTCAAAGATAATCCCCTTATCAGTTCCTTTATCTGACTTATTTGTATCTCCTTCCCTTCCGGTTCTACAACCGTGAAATCAGGATGTATTTTTCTCAAGTCCTGGCCGAAAATCAGGGATACCCACTCAAAAGCTATTTTTCTTTTCCCGAGTCTCTCCTGGCCGGAAAATAAAAAAGCGTGCGGGATATTCCCACTTTCAGATATTTTCTTTAGGTACTGCCATTGTTTCTGATGGCCTATTATCATTTTTTTGACATTATGCTCTTCTTATAAGCATCCAGGTTATCCAGCAAGACTCCGGTTCCTTTCACCACGCAAAGCATGGGCTCTTCCGCCATGAAGCAGGGAACGCCGGTCTCCTGGGAGATTCTCTCGGGCATGTTTCTTATCAAGGATCCTCCGCCGGAAAGTATCATCCCCTTGTCTATTATATCGGCTGACAATTCGGGAGGAGTTTCCCTCAGCACCATTTTTATGGCGTGGATTATCTCCCCGATCATATCATAAAGGGCTTCCGATATTTCGTTTGAAGAAACCTTAATGGTCCTGGGAAGTCCGGAAATCAAGTCCCTCCCCCGAATCTCAATCTTCTTGTCTTCCTTCTCGGGCAGGGCCGTTCCTATCTTTATTTTTACTTCTTCCGCCGTCTGTTCTCCTATGGCCAAGTTATATTTCTTCTTTATGTAATCCGAAATGGCGACATCCATCTTGTCCCCTCCGATCCTCAAAGAATTGCAGGTGACGATTCCCCCCAAAGAAATAACTGCTATTTCGGAAGTCCCTCCCCCGATATCCACTATCATGTTCCCCGAACAGGAATTGATGGGAATATTGGCGCCTATTGCGGCCAGTATCGGTTCTTTGGCTAAATAGGCCTGCTTGGCTCCCGCGTTTAGGGCAGCTTCTATCACAGCCCTCTTCTCGGTAGAAGTGATTCCAGCAGGGACTCCGATCATCAGATCCGGCTTTAATATCTTCCAGAATCCCGAAACCTTTTCTATAAAATGCCTCAGCATTGCCTGAGTCACTCTGAAATCCGCAATGACTCCGTCTCTCAAGGGCCTGTAAACCCGGATAGTATCCGGAGTTCGGCCGGTCATTTCCTTGGCCGCCTCCCCCACTGCCAAAATCCTGTTCTCGGCTAAAGAAACAGCAACTACTGAAGGCTCCTGCAAAACCACGCCTTTCTTCGGAATAAAAACCAAAGAATTGGCCGTGCCCAAATCAATGCCAATTTTTCTTATCATAATAGATATATTCTATATTAAATAGTCCCTTTTGACAAATAAAAAGTGCCCTACCGATCATACATCAATAGGGCACTCATAGACTATTTGTTCCTTTGCCTTTGGAGCCTTATGCGAAGGTCCTCTGCCCCCTTGAGGTTCTGCTGATACCTTTCTCCGCCCTGAGAGGAGACAAGGCTTAGCCAGATTTCCTTTGATTCTTCCGCACAGTCAAGGCCTTTGTCGGTCTCGCCAAGGTATTCGTAGACCACTGCCATCCGATATAATACGCTAGCAATGTGATTCTGCTGGGCATTGACTTCTTGATAAATAATCTTAGCTTTTTCAAGATAGCCAGGAAGAGCCAAAAGCAACTCCTTGATCTCCGGTTGTTTTCTCGCCTGGAACAGTGCCCAAGATCCATTATTGACTATGTGGGCATTAATTATGGCATAGGGAGGAATAATGGCATGTGCTATGAAGCACATCACGTCTCCCGCCGGAATTTCCATCTCTTTTCTCACCATGGCAAGATAGAGGTTGATGAAAATATTATCCCGGTTGAATCCAGCCGGCAATTTCTTTATCAAGTCTTCCGCCTCTGACAGTTTTCCCTTCTGAATCCAGATGTGAGCCAATCCTCTTGTGGATCCTTCCCCAATTTCGGTAGTGGGAAGATCTGTTTTGACAAGCTTAGAAAACAGCACTAACGCTTCTTCCTGTTCCCCAAGTTGGTAGTGCGCCCACCCCAAGCGAAGTCTAATCTTGTCGCCCGTAAGGGTGGAGGGAATATCATTCGGGTCTACCCTTAATATGATTTCCCGGTGTTTCCCCGCCTTGTACAACTCTTCTACCCTGTCCCCCAACTCCTTTGTTTTCCTTGAGCTTAACACTTAAATCTTCCTCCTTATTTATTCTCTTATTTTTAAAATAGTCTTTTTGTTAAACAACAATTGATACGATAACTATATTTATACTGGAAATTGGCTGGTTTGTCAAGGGACAATATGGCCGGACCCTCTTTCAATTTCCTGGCTTTTGGTCTAAAATTAAAGAGTACTTATGACTAAAAAGACCAGGACAATCATATTTTTGATTTGTTTCGTCATCTTTGCAATAGGTGGCCCTTCCGTAATCCTTTACTCCCAGGGGTACAGGATTAATCTAAACGCCCAAGATGGAGAGAAAATAATAACCTCGACCGGAGGCATCTTTATTAAAACCCTACCCAAACAGGTAGACGTCTCCCTCAACGGAAAGGTAGTCAAAAAGACCGACTTCCTTTTCGGTTCCGTTTTAATTGAGAACCTTCTTCCCGGGAAATACGAAGTGGAAGTTTCAAAGGAAGGATATGCCCCCTGGAAAAAGATCCTGGCCGTAAAAGAAAAAGAAGTAACGGAAGCCAAAAGCATAATCCTCTTCCCCGCAGAAATAAGCTTTGGTCTGATTTCCGAGAATACGGAAAGGGTATGGCCCACGCTGGACCAGAGAATCATAATTGAAAAAGAAAATGCGGAAGGCTGGATTCTTAATATGTACGACCCGGAACTGGATACGGAAACCAATCTTTTAAGGGAGAAGGACATCTATTCCAAGGAAGTAGAACTGAAAGACATAACTTTTTCCACCACTTCTTCCGAAGTTATTTTAGAAACAGAAATACTGGGAAAAGACAGATATTTCAGTTTCAGTTTGGACAACGTGAAAGGCACTATTGAAAATATCCAAAATCCGGGAGAAGTGGCAGAAAATCATCTTTACGGAAACTATACTTTCCAATATGCGGAAGAAATCTTATCTGCAAAGAGCGCTGGCTTTGAAGACCGGGAAATTGCAACAGGCGTAAAGGATATCAAACTTTCCCCAGACGGAAAGAAACTGCTGTATTTCACCCAGAATGAAATATCTATTTTCTTTCTGGAAGATTCCATAGTCCCGAGAAAAGATGCGGGCGAGATAATGACGCTGATGGCGAGCCAGGACGGGATAATAGACTGCCTTTGGATCAATTCAGAATATATAGCCATCTCCACAAATGGAGAAATACTGATAGCTGAGCTGGACGACAGGGATAATCTCCAGACCATAACTTTGGCTGTAAATAAAAATCCAGACATGATCTGGAATGATTTTGCAAAAAGATTGTATTACAACAGCCAAGAAGGGCTATTCGCTTCTGACGTCTTTCTCCCTTAACTCAATTCTCTTCTGGAATTCGGGCCAGGATATTTCACTGGAATTAGCCATGATGCAAACCTCCTTGTACTGGCAATATCGGCACTGCCAGTTGGTCGGATAATCTCCCAATTTAGCCGGAATTATATTTGAATCTATCTTTCCCTTCGTTTCCTCCAGCTGCTTTAAAAGGCCCGCTACCCTCTTTTTATCGTAATCCACCATATACTCTTTTAGAGAAAGGGTATTTTTATTTACGTAAAGCAATATTCCTTTGGGGATCTTGAAGAAGTGCAGATACATCTGGATCTGGTCTACGTTCTCTTCCTTTGGTTCGGTCATTTTGTCAAACAGCATGCTGTTTGCGCTCTTTATATCCAGAACGTAAAGGCTCTTTCCGTCTGAAATTATGGCGTCCGCCCTGCCTGAAACCAGCGCATGGGAAGGGATTTTCACTTCTGAAGCCACCACGTGCAATTCCCTCATACCGAAAAGCGGCTTCATAATCAGCTGGTGAATATGGTCCCCGTGATCAAAAAGCCTCAAGATATTTGGCTCCACCTCCACTCTGGGCGCATTTTTGAACTTAAAAAAAAGAGCTCTGGCACACCTGCCAGCATCTGTAATATAGAAATGCTGCTGCTCTTTGTCTTTCTGGTTATCCAGATAGAATTTGTCGATAAGCTCTGAGAGATTAAACATAAACTTCTCTTTCATTTTACACGACTAATGGACAATGGCAAGGAGCGGGGATGAGTCCTTCTTTCTTATTGTCTCTTCACTATAAAAAAAGAGTGGTCAGCCAACCACTCTATAAGATGCAATATTCATCTTTCTAATGAGAACTAATCTATTACCGGAGCTCCCAGATAGTAAGAGAAGCTAAAGGGCTGATCGGCTCCCCAGTTTTCGGGATTCGGGGCGAAGCCAGGCTTAAATCTTTCATCAATTTTGGACTTGAAAACTATCCTGAATTCCTTGCATATATCGTCTATCTGACCCTGGGTTATGGAATCCATCAAGTCCAGCTTTCTGATAAGCTGGAGAGCCTTGCCTTTTCTTATGCCAGCATCTCTTCTGACGGCGGAAGCCATTTGGCTTAATCTTTTTAGAAAATTTTTGGCATCTCTTTTACTGGTTCCGACCTTCCCTTCCCGTTGCTTCTTTTCCAGCAATTCCTGGGGGATATTCTTTACATCCTCCTTTTCCTCCTTCTTGATAATCTTGTCCGCGTATTCAGGAGTAAAAGCATGCTTTAACTTCGGATCGTTCCCTATTATTGCCTCATGCAATCTTATGGACTGGTCTCCCGATGCAATGGCTTTTCTTCTGAGTTCCGTTACTTCTGTATTATATCCTGCGTATTTTGGCATATTTACCTCCAAAGAACAATCTCATGTTCTTATAGACTACCAGATATAGAACAAAAATCAAGTTAAAAAGAAAAGGGGCGGTTTTGACCGCTACCCATTTCTTTGGAATACTTATAAAGAGTTTACCTCTTAGCCCACTGCGGAGCCCTTCTTGCTCTCTTGAGCCCGAATTTCTTCCTCTCGCGCATTCTGGGATCTCTGGTCAAATATCCCGTAGTTTTCAAGTATTCTCTGTTTTTAGGATCCTGAATAGTCAAAGCTTTAGATATTCCGTGCCTCACCGCTTCCGCCTGGGCCGTAATTCCCCCGCCCTTCACTACTGCGGTAAAACCGAATTTCCCCAAGACATCCAATTTAACAAACGGCGATACTACAACAGACTGCAATTCCTTGGCCGGGAAATATTTTTCTAAAGGTTTCCCGTTTACCAAAGTTTCTTTCGCCCCGGACATAATCCTTACTCTGGCCGTAGCGGTCTTTCTTCTTCCGACTTCCTCTATGTATTTCAAAACCTTGGGGGCTTTCTCCTTTGCGGCAACGGGTTTCTTTGCTGTTTTCTTGGCTGCTGTCTTTGTTGGCATATTATTCAAACTTTAATCTCTTTATCTGTAGGTCGGCAAGCTTGTTCTTAGGGAGCATCCCCAAAACTGCCCTTCTTAAGGCCTCGCTTGGCTGCTTCTCAATCAATTTCTCAAGAGGCGTTTCTTTCAGTCCCCCTAAATAGCCAGAATGGCTGTAATAAATCTTATCTGCGGCTTTCTTTCCGGTAACTTTAATCTTGTCTGCATTCTTTACTATAACGGCATCTCCCATGTCTTTGTAAGGAACGAATCCCGGCTTATTCTTTCCTCTCAATAAAACTGAAATCTCTGTGGCTAATTTGCCCAATATCTTTCCTTCTGCGTCTATTTTGTGTGTTTTTATTTCCATGTTATTTGACTAATTCCAGTATGGCCATTTGGGCTGCGCTGCTCTTTCTGGGGCCTAATTTCATAACCCTCGTATATCCCCCGTTCCTGCTCTTAAAGGAAGGACCGATTTCACTTATAAGTTTATCAACCGCTTTCTTGGTGAAATATCTTGAAAGCATCCTTCTTGAGGCCAGATCTCCTTTTTTGGCGTAGGTTATTTTCTTTTCAAGATAAATGGCGGCTTCCTTGGCCTTGGCAAGAGTAGTTGTGATCTTCCCCTGCAAAACCAAAGACTGGGACAACGATTTCAAAAGCGCCTTCCTTTGGTCTTTCTCTCTGTGAAATTTTCTTCCTCTTTGTTTCTTTCTCATTATTTTTTCTTCTTTGTCTTTGCCGCTTTCTTTGCAGGCTTCTTGGCGGCCGCTTTCTTTGGGGCTTTCGGTTTCTCTTCCTCCGCCTTTTCCTGGAAGCTTTCCTTTAACAATGAAAACTGGCTTACCAATATCTCGGCTGCTTTTGAAAAAGCTGCTTCGGGAGACAAGGTTCCGTCTGTTTCAATTTCCAAGAATAATCTGTCGTAATCCGTCCTTTCCCCGACCCTCATGCTCTCCACCCTGTAGCTCACTTTTTTCACCGGAGTATAAATTGCGTCCAAAGCGATTGATCCTATTTCGGTCTTTTCTTTCCCCCTGCTTTCCCTGGCGGAGTATCCGGTTCCTTTCTCAATGGTTATTTCCATCTCCAGCTCGGATGATTTCGAAGTCAAAGTGGCAATGTGGGCATCCTTGTTCACCAGCTCTATCTGGCTGGGAATTTCGAAATCGGAAGCCTTTACCTTCTTTTCTCCTTTTATCTTTAAGACGGCTTTCTGAGGCTCGTCCGCGTGGACTTTGAATCTGAGTTGCTTTAGATTCAGCATTATCGTAATCACGTCTTCCATAATTCCGGGTATAGTCGAGAACTCATGGGAAACATTCTTTATCTTCACCTGAGTCACGGCTGCTCCTTCCAGAGAGGAAAGCAGAACCCTCCTCAAGGAGTTTCCGACGGTAATGCCGTATCCGGGAAAAAGAGAGTCTATTTCAAGGACCACTTTGTTCCCTTCTTTTTGCGTCACTTTTGGAGTATTTGGTAGAGAGATCATATGTTTTGTTAATTATTAATTATTTTGAATAGAATTCAAAGATTGCCAATAAGTCTGCCGGAGGCGCTGCTTCGTCCAGAACGGGATCGGAAATCACCTTGGCTTCCAATTTGTCGGAATTCAGTTCCAGCCAGGACGGGGCTTTGTATTTCTTCAAATTTTCAGAAATGTTTTTGAATCCGGCTTTCTCCTTGTGCTTCTCTTTCAAGGAAATGACGTCGCCCTTTTTGACTAAATGGCTGGAGATATTCATTACTCTTCCGTTCAATAAAACATGCTTGTGGGATATTATTTCCCTGGCCGTGCTCCTCGATGCGGCGATGCCCATTCTAAAGATAACGTTGTCCAGTCTGCTTTCTAGGAGCTTTACCAAATAAGCAGAAGCGTCGGCAACTTTTCCCCTGGCTTTCAGGGTTTGCATTATGTATTGCCTGAATTTGTCCTCGCTCAAATTATACCAATTTCTCAGTTTCTGCTTCTCCCTTAACTGTTTTCCGTATTCGGACAAAGGCCTTGGCCTCTTTTTCTTTCTGGGCCCAGGAGCGTAAGGTTTCTTTATCATGGGGCATTTAGCCGAAAGGCACCTGTCCCCTTTCAAAAAAAGCTTGGCTCCCTGTCTTCGGCAAATTTTACACTTCTTAGATTCTGACATAATTAAATCCTTCTTACCTTAGGAGGCCTGCATCCGTTGTGCGGGACAGGCGTCAAATCCTTTATTGCTAATATTTCCAAACCTCTGGCGGCCAAAGACCTGACTGCCGAATCCCTGCCTGATCCTATTCCTTTTATAAAAACTTCGATCTTGGTGATTCCGAACTTTTCGGCCAATTGAGAAACAGTTTCGGCGACTTTGGAGGCAGCAAAAGGCGTAGCTTTCTTGGTGCCCTTAAAGCCTATCTGGCCGGATGAAGTCCATCCTAAAACATTTCCAGACTTATCGGCCAAAGTAATCAAAGTGTTGTTGTAGGTGGAAGTAATATAAATCTTGCCTTCTCCGAGCCTTCTTCCCAGGGTTTCTCCCTGTTTGGCTACTTTTGAATCCACCTTCGCCCTCTCTTTGATTGATTCTTCCTTATTCTCTTGTATTACTCTTTTTTTACCCATAATTAATAACTATTATGTTGGTGTTGCAGAGGGTTTTCTTCCTGACCCAACCGTCTTTCTCACATTGCCTCTTACTGTCCTGTTGTTGGTTTTTGTTCTCTGTCCCCTGGTCGGCAATCCCTTGGCATGCCTCATGCCTCTCCAGCAGCCTATATCCTTCAATCTCTTGATATTCGTCATTTTGTCTCTCTTTAAATCTCCTTCCGTCCTGTACTTGGATTCAATGTAATCCTTCAGAATGCCTATTTCCTGGGCGGTCAGCTCTACGGTTTTCTTGGCGGGATTAACTTTTGTCTCGGCCAATATTCTTTTAGCCAAAACATTCCCTATTCCGTAGATATAGGTCAAAGCTGTTGCTATTCTTTTGTTGTCGGGCACATTCACCCCTGCGATTCTTGCCATAATTATCCTTGTCTCTGTTTATGTTTCGGATTCTTACAAATAACGTAAACACGTCCTTTTCTTCGGACGGTTTTGCAATCTTTACAAATTTTTTTGACCGATGGTTGTACTTTCATTATTTTCCTCTGTAAACTATCCTTCCTCTTTTCGGGTCATACGGGCTCATTTCAACAGCCACCTTGTCTCCGGGAAGGATCTTAATCCTGTACATTCTTAATTTTCCGGCCAAGTGGCAAAGGACTTCTTCGCCCTCCTCCAATCGCACACGAAAAGTGGTGCTCGGCAAAGCTTCAACTACCTGACCATTTTTTCTTATTGTGTTCTTATCCATTAAAGCGGACAATTGAATAATATACCAAATCCCCTGAAATTAGTCAATCTTCATTTGAACCTCTATCTTGTCTTGGTTGTTCGGAGCCGTCTTAACCCAGAACGGCCAGAAATCAACTTCCGCTTTAGTCACCCCTATTTGATTCTCCGCTATGACTTTGGAGCCGGCGAGGGACTTGCCCGCAATAAGGGATCTTAAGTTGTTTTCGTCAATCTCTAAATAAGATTTGGCTGAGATGACCGCTGAAATGATTATCTTTCCGGAGTCTATATTGATGCTCTCTTGAACGTAATCTATCTCTATGCTCTCTTCATAAATCGCCATTCCTTCCGTCATCTTGCTTTCTAAAAACTGCTTGGCGAATTCTTTCAGGTCGTCTTTCTTAAAGACCATCGTCCTGCTTCTGGCCTTGGCCCGGTAAGTGAAACTGCCTGCTTCCTGATTCTTCAAGGCGGAAGAAGATTCTTCCATTATCTTGGTGTTTACCGCATTTTCTATTGATATGTAATCCTTCATTTCCTCCGCTCCGAGCCCCGACAAAAGAGCCTCTTCTGCCTGGTCCTTTGCCTTTCCGGTGACGCTGGTTTTGGCATCGTCTATGTCATCCTCGGTCACGAAGGAGGCTCCGGCTAAGAATCCTCCGGTCATCGGCTGGGAAGATTTTGCATAAAACTTGGTATATTTGGCCGTCCCCGCCAAGCCGGGTATGGAAAAAGTCGTAGCTCCAATATTATATTCAGGCCCCGATTCGTCGGCTGTCACTTCTATCTCCTTTTCTCCCGGGACTAATTTCCCCCCTTCGTAATGTCCTCCGGGAATAGTCACTGCCACTGGAGTCCTGAATACTTTTCCTTCTGCAGAGACAAACCTGGTGGTGGACACAAAAAGCTGGGAATTTGTGGAATATTCGTTATAAACCGTAATCTTTCCGCTCGCTTTCCCCTCCCTTGTGGCGTGGCCCGTGGCCTGGAACTCTTCCGTCACGGTCTGTTCTTTGTCAAAAAAGGCTCCGGGAATAGTCCTGCTATCAACGTTAATCTCTTGCGATGAAACGTCTATAGTTAAAGTGGTTTCCAGGTTTAAAGGATCGGTCTGGGGCCAATAGGAAACTTCCGCTTTAGGCAGGGCAAAGAAAAGAATTGCCAATATCCCAAGAGCGAATATTCCAAAAATCCAGAATAATTTCTTTTTGCCCGGTTTGGGAAATGAAACTTCTTTTGGATGCTCCTCTGTTTTCTCTAAGACCGCCTTATTCTCGGGCTTTGGTTCTTTGTTGTAGATGTCAACGATTCTTTTGTTCGGCATATATGGATTTTAACAGAATTACTCTTTGTGTAAAATAGCCTTGATTCTCCTGACCCCGGAACTTGAGGATTCTTCCTTTATAATCTCGAATCTTCCCAAGTCCCCTGTATTCTTGGCGTGCGGCCCGCCGCATATTTCTTTTGAGAAATCGCTTATCGTATAAACCTTGACCTTCTCCCCGTATTTAGATTCAAAAACCCCCATGGCTCCCCTCTTCTTCGCTTCTTTAAGATCCGTCTCTTCGCAAACAACCGGAATGTTCTCTTTTATCTTTTCGTTCACAATATCCTCTACTTTTTTAATTTCCTCTGAGGTCAATTTTTCATTGTGCGAAAAATCAAACCTCAGCCTTTCTGCATTGATATTGCTTCCTTTTTGGAAAACATGGTTTCCCAGAACCTTTCTCAGGGCGGCCAGCATCAAATGGGTGGCCGTATGATACTCAGCTGTCTTTTCTCCCTGGTCCGCCAATCCTCCTCTAAACATTCCAGCGGAGGCAGTCCTGGAAAGCTCCTGGTGCTTTTTAAGCTCCTCCTCAAACTTATTCCTGTCTATTGGTATCCCTTTTTCTTTGGCCAGCTCTTCGGTCAATTCAATGGGGAATCCATAAGTCGTATAAAGAACAAAGGGGTCAGTTCCTTTTTCAAATTCCTTCAACCCTTGCTCCAAGGCTTTTTCAAACTTCTCAATTTCTTTCCCGATGACAGAAATAATGTAATTTTCTCTTTCTTCCAACTCGCAATAGATGTCTTTGTATATTTTAACTATCTCTTTTATTAATAAAACATAAGAATCTCCCGGAAATCCTATTGATTTCGCATATCTTACGGCTCTCCTTATTAAACGCCTGGCTATATAGCCCTGCCCCACATTTGAAGGCTCTACTCCCCTTCTGTCTCCTATAATGAAGGATGCAGCTTTCATGTGGTCCGCAATTATTCTGAAAGCCTTCTTGTTATCTTCGTATTTGTTATTTGAACTCTTCTCAATGGATTTTATTATCGGTTCAAAGAGATCGGTCTTAAAAACATCCGGCTCGTTTAGAACGGCTGCGGCTTGCCTCTCCAGCCCCCCGCCGAAATCGACATTCTTGTTTGGCAATTCTTTCAGCGTCCCGTCTTCTTGTTTTTGATACTGCAGGAACACAGAATTGCCGATTTCCAAGAACCTGCCGCACTCGCAGTTTGGATGGCATTTCTCTCCGAATTTGGGATCGTGCTCAATCTCGGAAAATTCATAAAAAATCTCGGAATCCGGCCCGCCGATTTCTCCCGATGGCATTCTGTCCGGAGTTCCGGAACGGGACCACCAGTTCTTCTTTATCCCGTAAGCGAAAATATGATCCGGGGAAATCCCCAGGGACTTCCATATCTCCTCCGACTCAGAATCTCTGGCAACCTGGCGATCTCCTTCAAATATAGAAACGTAAAGCTTCTCTTTGGGAAGCTTTAATTCCTTAGTCAGAAATTCCCAAATCCAGGGAAGCTGCTCCTTCTTGAAATAATCTCCCAAAGACCAGTTTCCAAGCATTTCAAAAAAAGTGGTATGCCTGTTGTCTCCCACCTCCTCTATATCTTCAATCCTCAACGAAGGCTGGGAATTAACCAGTCTTTTCCCCTCGGGATGCTTCTGCCCTAAAAGATAAGGGACCAAGGGCTGCATCCCCGCGGAGGTGAACAAGGTAGTCGGATCATTCTCTGGGATTAAAGAAGCGGGGCTTATTGTTGCGTGCCCTTTTTTCTTGAAGAATTCCAGATATTTTTTCCTTAAATCTTTTGATTTCATTATGAGAATCTGTCCGCCACGTTTGAAGCGGCGAATGAAAAAGGCTTTATTTTAGGCTCAAATCCGTTTCCTTTAATGAGGCCCGTCACCTCTCTGATCATATCTTTGGTCTTTCCGTTCTCCCCCACGTCGGCATGGATGTATCGGAACTGGAAATTATAGTTGGACTCCTTTCTCTTCTTGTCAAAAATCTCCTTTAAATAAAGGGCCAGCTGGCAGGAAAGGAAAACTTCTTCCAATATCCTGACCTTATAATTGTAGAACTTCCTGTCCTTATAGCTTATCTTTTTCAGGAAGAACCTTCCTCCTTCCCCCACCCTCAAGACGACGATGGCTAAGGGAAAATGGGGCTCTTCGGACGAAGAAGAATCGCAACCCACTATAATGTCGTAGAATTTATCAGGTTTCTCTGCAATATACCTAAAAACCTCCCTGATCGCATCATCCAGGCTTAAATTTCCCACTGTGGGATTAAAAAAATGCCCTTGCAGAATCTTATCCATAATATAAAATCTTAACAGTTCGGGGCATTAAAATCAAACTCCGCCGCATTATAATTCGTTCCTGATCTTTCTGATTATATCAATAATGGCAAGTATTACGCCAATGCCGGCAAGAACATAGCCTACGGCATTTTCTTCGTCAAAAGCCATGCTGAAGGCAATAAAAATAAGGGCCAGAACTCCCAGTGTCGAAATCGGGTTGATTCTGTTCTTTATCATTATTAGAACGGGGACAACCACTATTAAAACAACGCCCGACATTAGAATATAGAATTGAGAATCAAGAACCATGTTATTGTTTTAAAGGAAGGGAAAAATAGAAAGTCGTGCCCTTTTCCTCCTCAGACTCAAACCACATATTGCCTCCGTGTTTTTTTATTATATTATTTGAAATATAGAGCCCGAGCCCGGAACCGTTCGGCTCCGTATCTGTAGCATTTTCCGCCCTGAAGAACTTTTCAAATATCCTGTTTTGCTGGTCCTTGGGAATCCCGATGCCCATATCCTCCACCTTAAAGACAACTTCTTTTGAATTGACGATGAGGGAAACATTAATCTTCCCGCCTCTTCGGCTGTACTTTATCGCATTTTCCAGCATATTCCTTATCGCTATAACAATCTTTTCCGAATCAATCGTAAGGGTCGGAATATTGTCGGGTTTCTGGAAGACGATGCTCAAATCTTTCCTCTCAAGATCCATTTTCAAGCTGCCTACGGCTTCTTCGACCAAATCGGCTATTTTCGCATCAGAATACTTATAAAGGAATCTCCCCTCTTCTATCCTGGTCAAATCCAGCAAATCGTTTATCGTATCTATCATTTTCTCATTCGCCTTTTCGCAGTTTTCAAAGTGTTCTTTCTGCTTTTTTGTGAATCTTCCCAGGCTTCCGTCCGCCACCATGTCAAAAGTCCATTTCAAACCGCTCAAAGGGGTGCGCAACTGGTGGGCTACGATGGAAATGAACTCGGATTTCATCTTGGAAACGGCCGCCTCCCTTTCTTTCTGGTCTTTAAGTTTGTCCGTCATTAAATTGAACGTTTCCGCCAGCTGGCCGACTTCGTCTCCGGTCTCAACCGCAATATGCTTTTCCAGATTCCCGTCCCCGATTTCCGCAGCCGCATCCCTCAATCCTATTATTGGCCGCGTAATCCTTCTGGAAATGAACACTACGACGGAAACGGCTATTCCGAAAATGAATAGTATCCCCCCGAAAACAAGGAGAATCCTTTTGGCCAGCGGCCCGTAAGCCTCCCAAACCGGCAATTCGGCAATAACCGCCCAATCGGGAGTTTCCAGATGGGAATGGTTAGTGACCACATAATCGCCATTTATCCCTTTTGAGATATCGGAGATGTCTTCGTGCTCGCCCGTCGGATTGTTCGTGAATTCTTCCACCTCCTTCAGGTATCCCAAGTTTTCTCCCCTTAAGACAAGGCTTGTATTTTCAAAAGCTATGAGCCTTCCGTCCCTATCGACAACGTAAGCCAGCCCTGTTTCTCCGATCTCTATCTTATCCATGAGATCCCACATGAATTTAAGGTTCACTTCAGCCAGCAAAGCCCCCCGAAAGTCCCCGAAAATATTCTTTACCGGGACTGCCACTGTCACCATCGGTTCGCTGGTCACCTCGCCGATATAAACCGGACTGATAAAGATGCCCTCAACCTTAATCTTCGGGAACATTTCATCTCCGGCCCGATCTTTCAAGTCTCCAGACATGCTTTTAGACTGCCTGGCAACGCTCATCATCTCCTCCTCCTTGTCATCTAAAACAGCCAATTGGCGGAAAGCGCTTTCGCTCCCCATTAGTTTTTCCAGCATCTCTTTTTGGTCCGCCGGGTCCATGTCTACAACATCATAAAGGCGGGATATCCTCTCTAAGGTCCCGATCTTTTCTTCAATGAAGCTTTTGACTGTGTTGCCGGCTTCGCGAGTAATAAAAGTCTGCTGCTCATTAACCGATTCCTGCTGGATAACAAAAAGAGAATACACGGAAAAAAAACCGAAGGTCAACAAAAGCGTCGCCGCAAAGATGAATAAAGTGAAGGCCAAGGTGGTGTTTAAACTGCGAAACGGTTTTCCTCCTACTGTTTGTCCCATTTGGATTAACGGATTATTTCGTCCGCCTGGCTCAATAAGCCGACGGGAATGTCTATGCCGAGAGCTTCAGCTCCCCTGTAACTGAATACAAAATAATTTTCAGAAGAAACGACTGGAATCGTCCCCGCCGGGACCCCGGATAATATTTTATTAGCCTGAGCTGCGGCCTGCTGCCCCGTGGTTTCCAGATTGACCGTCACTCCGAAGATTGACTCGTACCCTCCGACTGACATATAGTTTCCTCCCATAAGAATGCTGTTCTCCGTTGCAAACTTAGCTATGGGCATGAAGAATTCCGGAACTATGGCATAAGGATCTGCCAAGGAAAGGATCGCATCAATCCCGATATTCTCTAATTCAGAAAGCCTGTCTAATTCCGCCTGCAGATCTTCCCCTCCCGAGCCCGGAAATTCAATCAAGGTTATGCCGGCCTCTAAGGCAGCGGGGCGGAGAACCTCCAGCTGGCTCGGGACTATGGGGTAATCCTTCTGGTAAGGCACCCATATAGCTTTAATGCCGGGAATCAGATCCTCCATTATTTCCAAACGCTTGACAATCAGGTCCGGCCCGGGATATCGCACGCCCGTTATGTTCCCGCCAGGATTGGTAATGTTGTCCACTAATCCGGTATCTTCTATATTGGCGAAGGCAAAAAGAACCGGAATCCCCGTATTTTCGGCTATTTCTTTGGCGAACATGGACACTTCCGTGGGAAAAGTAAAAATGAGGTCTACTCCGCTGTCTACAAAGCCCTGGAGTATCTCTTTCTCTTTATCTGGCTCAATGTTGGTCACCTGGATGTCATAAGCGATATTTTCACCCTCTATATAGCCCAATTCGGCCATCTCCGCCTTGAAACTGTCGGCTATGGGCGTTATCACCTCTACGCCGGCGAGAATCCCTATTCTGTATGTCTTCTCGCTTTCTTCTTGCGCTAGAAAACAATAAGCGCCCGCCGCCAGAATCACAACAACGACCGCTATTAAAATGATTATTTTTTTAGTCATATTCTTTTATTAATTATTTTTTAGGAACTGAAGAGCCAAATTTATTCATATATTATCCCAAAAAAACAACCCTCTTGCAATAAAGGGTTGTTAACTTTGGGCCAGCTTTGCTATTTTTGAAAATTCAGCGGCCTTCAGAGAAGCTCCGCCCACCAAAAGCCCGTCGTAGCCTGCGTCAAAATAATCTTTAGCGTTTGAGGAATTAACGCTTCCTCCGTACAGAACGGGAACTGACACTTTTTCTTTTATCTTATCCAGCATTTTTTTTGCTTCCTTTGCGCTACAAGGCTTCCCTGTTCCGATTGCGGAAACGGGCTCGAAAGCGATGATTATTCTTTCAATCTCCGTTTTCAAGAGCCCTTTCAGCCCTGATTGAATCTGGGATTCCTTCTCTATGCAAAAGACAGGAACCAAACCGGAGGTTAATGCGGCTTTTATTTTCTTATTCAAAACATCTGATTCTTTTTGGTATTTTCTCCTCTCGGAATGGCCGATTATCACGTATCGGCATCCCAGGTCTTTCAATTGCACGGGGGAAATCTCCCCGGTATACGCTCCCTTTCCCTCCCAGAAGCAATCTTGGGCGCCTAAAACCAATCCTTTTCCGAAGGGAAGATAAACAAAGGGAGGGCAGATTACCGTTTCCACGTTTTCAGTCGAAGGGATATTCTTTGCTAAAGAATCAAAGAGTTCTTTGGCTTCTTTTTCCTTTGCGGGATTGCATTTCCAATTGCCAATTATGTATTTCATTGTTTTCTCAAATAAGCTGCCGCTTTCTCAGGCTCTATGGTGGATATCTCCATTCGGGATCCCAGTTCAAACCCGGCCCAAGTCGAAGTCTTGGGTATTATAGTCCAGTGGTAGTGGTAGAAAGGATATTCTTTCCCGTCGCACGGAGCAGTGTGCAGATAAAAGTTGAAATCTGGATAATTCAGAGCCCTGTTCATTTTATGCAGAACGGTCTGGAAGACTTCCGCAAGCTTCCGTCTGTCTCTTTTGGTTATTCTTTCAAAATAAGGCTCGTGCCTTTTGGGGGATATTATCATCTGGAAGGCCGTCTTTGAAGCAAACGGGCAAATCGCCTGAAAAGCATCGTTCTCAAAAACAATCCTTTTTTTGACTTTTCTTTCCCAGTCATTCATCTGGCAATAAAGGCATTTCCCCCTGTTCTCGTAATAGACTTCCGAATTCAACAGCGCTCTTTTCATGTCCACGTCCACCAAGGGAGTAGTCACTATCTGGGAATGGGGATGGCAGATTGAAGCTCCTGCCCCTTTTCCCTGGTTGTTGAACAAAGCTATATGCTCCACCATTTTCTTCTTCATTAAAGAAAGGTACCTCATTTGATAGGCCTGGAGCACTTCTTCCATTTCGTCCGTCGTAAACTCGCCCAGTATCTTGTCGTGGTCTTTAAAGACAACCACCTCGTGAAATCCTATGGCATTCATGGTTTCGTAGAGATCCCCTTCTATTTTCTCGTCCAAATGAGTATTGGGCAAAAATGCCGGATACTTGTTCGGAACAACTATAGTCGTCCATTCTTTGGGTATCTTGTTCCCGGAGACTACTTTCCCCTTGTTTAAGATCAAAGTGGGCTTTTCCTGGGTACCTATATTGCAAAAAGGGCAATCTCTTTTATTGCCTCCCTCGTCCTTCTTTCCGTTCTTCTTGAAAGTTTCCGGCCTCTTGGCCCTGCCAGTGGCTATCACTACCCAGTCTTTGGAAACCAGGTCGAACCTCAGTTCTGAAGGAAATTTCTTTTTTGCCATATTAGTTATAGAGCCCTTTTAGCTTATTGAACTTTATCTTAAACAGGTCCAAAGCCATTTTAATGACGCTGCTTGGCTTTACCTTGCTGTCCTGATCGTTTTTCCAAAAGACAGGAATCTCTTTTATCTTGTACCCCTTCTTTTGGGCGACGATAAGTATTTCCGGATCAAAAGCGAATCTGTCTATTTTGCATCTCGGGAAAACGTCAGAAACCATCTTTTTCGAAAAAGCCTTGAATCCGCACTGCGTGTCTTCCACTCCCCACAGCCCCAGGATTAATTTCCTGAAAAGCTTGAACCCCTCTCCCAAAATAAAGTTCCTCAAAAAGGGCTGGGGAGGATCCAAAACAGAATCTTTCAAGTCCCGGGATCCGATCACCACGTCATAACCCTCCTCAAACCAAGGCCAGATCTTCTCTACCTGATCTATTGAAGTGGAATTGTCTGCATCCGTAAACAATCTGTATTCCCCCCGGGCCTCCATGATCCCCTGCCTTGTCACAAACCCCTTTCCCCTGTTTTCCTTATTAGCTATTACTTTTAAGTTCTTTATCTCGGGAATCAAATTCTCAACAACTTTTACCGTATTGTCCTTTGATCCGTCGGACACCACCAAAACCTCGTATAAATAGTCCTGTTTCTTTAAATATTCATCTATGGACTTCAAAGTCTTCCCTATTCTTTTTTCTTCGTTATACGCCGGAATCACTACTGATAAATGCATATTCTGGTATTATAACATTCATTTTCCAAATAAAAAATAGTTTCAGACAAGAAACTATTTCAAAGCTCCGCTAATATCCAGTCAAAACCCTTATCCCCTCCTTTGTAATGGCTATCGTATCTTCAAAATGGCAGGACAAGGAATTATCGGCTGTGACATATCCGAATCCGTCTTCGGCCTTCTTTATTCTCCAGGAGCCCTCCACGACCATAGGTTCTATGCAAAAGACCATCCCCTGTTCTATCCTCGGGCTTGCTCCGCCTTCTTTGCAATTCAGAACCTGGGGATCTTCGTGGATGCTCTTCCCTATGCCGTGCCCGCACAAATCCCTCACCACATCAAGCTTCTCCGACTGCACGTATTTCTGAACCGCTTCCCCTATTTCCCCGAAATATCCTCCGACCCTGATTGCCTTTATCCCGACTTTCAAAGCCTGCTTAGTCACCTTTATTAATTTCTGGGCTTTAAAAGAAATGTTCCCCACAGGCAAAGTCACGGCCATGTCAGTGTTGAATCCCTTGTACTCCATGCCGATATCCAGAGAAACAATGTCTCCAACTTTTAAAACTCTTTCCGAAGGAACCCCGTGCACTACTACTTCGTTCACCGACACGCACAAACCCGAGGGAAAGCCGCCGTATCCTTTGAAAGAAGGAACAGCTCCGCAATTTAAAATCAGGGCCTCTGCGACCCTGTTTAATTCATTAGTAGTAATTCCCGGCCTGACTAGGGCTCCCACCTGCCTCAAAATGTCTGACAATATCTTTCCGCCTTCCGCCATTATCCCTATTTCCTTTTCCGATTTTTTGAGAATCATTTAAGAACTTTTAATACATCCTTAAACACATCTTCTATGGATTTTTCTCCGTCTACTTTGACCAACCTGCCGGTTCTTTTGTAATAATTGACTATCGGCTGGACATCCGTGTGGAACCATTTCAATCTGTTCTTGGCAGAGGATACGGTATCGTCCGATCTTCTGATCAATTCTCCTCCGCATTTGGGGCATTTTCTCATTTTCTTGAATTCCCCGACATACGGGATCAGCTCTCGGCATTCCTTGCACATTCTCCTTTTAGTGAGCCTCCAGACGGCTTCCTTGTCAGAAATATCCACTAAAATAACTTTTACATTCTTATCCCAATCAAAAAACTTGAAAGCTTCATCTATCATCTGGGCCTCTATCAATCTCCTGGGATTCCCGTCCATTATCAGCCCTTTCATGTTTTTAGATTTTTCCTTAATTCTGGCTGCTTCCGCCAGCCACAGAGTGGAAATAACGGGAGCTGGAATTAATGCTCCTTCCAGCATTATCTGGGCTATTTTCTTGCCCATGTAATCCTTATCCTTGGCCTTATTTCTCAACAGCCTTCCGCTTTCAATATATTCGTAATTCTTGAACTTTTTGCGCAAGAAATCAGCCTGAGTTCCTTTTCCAGAGCCTGATTTTCCCAGCAAAATTATAATTTGAGGACTCTTCATAATTAGAAAGTCTCGTACTCTCTCATCTCCAATTGGGATTTTATTTGCCTCATAATATCAAGGGCGACGGACACGACGATCAGTAAGGAAGTTCCTCCGATCAAGAAGTTAAACACCGTAATGCCCGTTATCCCCTGGATTACAGAGGGCATGACGGCTATTACTCCCAAAAACAGCGCTCCGATAAGCAGGACTCTGTTTAAGATGAAATACATGAAGCTTGCGGTGGAAGCCCCTGGCCTGATTCCCGGAACGTATCCCCCCATTTTCTGGAGATTGGTGGAGATTGCTTTGGGATCAAAAGTGACCGCGGTATAAAAGAAAGTAAAGGCCACCACCAATACGAAATACAGAATGCCGTATATCCATTGGTTTTGGAAAGCGTTTCCCACTGCCTGGGCCACCTGTCCGACCCAACCTCCTGCGCCTCCCAGGAAATTAGCGATCATCCCGGGAAAAAGCAAAAGAGATAATGCAAATATGATAGGTATGACTCCGGCAGGGTTGATGTTTAAGGGCAGATAAGTAGAACTCCCCCCGTACATCTTTCCTCCCCTCACCCTTTTAGCATAAGAAACAGGGATGTTTCTCCTCCCCTCGTTGATCAAAACGACGCTGGCTATAATGGCTATGGACATTCCGAAAAACAGCAAGTATCCAGTCAGCTGGGAAGGATCCCAGGTCAAGACAGCCTGCCTTATATTATTCGGAACATCGGCGACAATGCCCGCAAAAATCAAAAGAGAAACTCCGTTTCCGATCCCCTTTTCCGTAGCCAGTTCTCCCAGCCACATCAGCAATACCGTTCCCGCAGTAATGGTGAGCAAAGCAATCGCCAAAACCTGTCCGGATAAAACGGCTATATATCCCTGGCTCTGGAACAATGAAAGCATTGCATATCCCTGCAAGAAAGCCAGGGGAACCGTAGCTATTCTCCCCCACTGGTTGAATCTCTTTTTCCCGGCTTCCCCTTCTTCCTTGTAAATCCTCTCTAAGGCCGGAAATATCATGGTCAAAAGCTGCAATATGATGACGGCCGTAATATAAGGCCCCAATCCCATCATCACTATTGAAATCTTGTCCATTGCCCCTCCGGTAAACATATTCAACATCCCCAAAAGCTGGTTGCTGGAGAAAAGATCTTGCAGCTTCTCCGTGTCTATCCCGGGGACGGGAATGTTTGCCATGATTCTGAAGACGGCAAAAACCCCGAGAACAAAGAAAATCTTGTTTCTCAAGTCTTTTATCTTGAAAATTTGGACAATTTTATTGAGCCAATTCATAGTTATATTTTTCCTCCGGCTTTCTCAATCTTTTCCTTGGCGGATTTGGAAGCCAGGCAATTTTCAAAGACTAAAGCTTTTTTAATGTCCCCGGCTGACAAGATCTTGATCTTGGGGGTCTTTCCATTAATATTACGCACTAATCCCTTTTCAGACAATATCTGAGGGGTCACTTTCTCCCCTTCCTTGAAGTTTTTTTCAATCTTGTCCAAATTCAAAACCGCCAAATTGTACATCTTGTTTACGGGCTTGAATTTGTAGCCTCTCAGCTTATGGTATCTCTTAACCAGTTCCCTGATGGCTGGCGGAAAGTTCCTTCCCGATCTGGATCTCTGCCCTTTCATTCCTCTTCCGCAATAGGTTCCTTTTTTCCCGCCTATCCCTTTTCTCCTGTGTTTCCTTATTCCTTTTTTCGTTCTTAATTCGTGAAGCTGCATGTTATTTCACTCTTATTTTCCTTAATGCTTCCATGGTTGCCTGGGCGTTGTTCAATTTATTGCTGCTCCTGCTCAAAATCTTGGAAGACACGTTCTTGATTCCGGCCAGTTCGCAGATTACCCTGATTGTTCCTCCTGCAACCAAACCTCTTCCTTTTCTTTGGGGTTTCAATATGACTCTGGAAGATCCCAATTTGGCATCCGTCTCGTGGGGTATTGTGTCATTCACTATGTTCACCTTTATTATGTGTTTCTTTGCCATCCTGGTGGATTTCTCCACTGCCTGGGCAACATCCACTCCTTTGGCAATTCCGACTCCCACTCTTCCGAGCTTGTCTCCTACGACAACAGTGGCCCTGAATCTGAAATGCTTTCCTCCCTTGGACACCCTGGTAACCCTGGCCAAATCCAAAAGCTTTGAATCAAATTCGTCCTTCTTTTCTTCCGGCCTTCTGCCAAAGCTCCTTCTGGGCCTGAATTCTTTTTTCTCTTGCGTATTCTCCATAATATTAAAACTTAAGTCCTCCTTCCCTGGCTCCCTCGGCCACAGCTTTTACCCTGCCGTGGTATTGGTAGCCGGCTCGGTCAAAGACAACCTTTTCTATTTTATTATCAATTGCAATCTTGGCTATTTGTTTTCCAAGTTCTTTCGCGGAATCGGTCTTTTTTCCTTTGAGCTTCAGGTCGTTGGCGGAAAACAAAGTTTTCCCTTTCACATCGTCTATCAGCTGGGCGTATATGTGCTTGGCCGATCTGAAAACGCAAAGCCTGGGCAATTTGGCGGATCCTGAAATCTTGGCCCTTACTCTCTTATGTCTTCTGATTTTCCTTACTTTTTTCTCCAACATGTTATTTTGCCGCACCCGTGGCTGCCACTTTCTTACCAACCTTTCTCCTGATAATTTCTCCGACATACCTGATCCCCTTTCCTTTATACGGCTCAGGCTCCCTCTTCTTTCTGATATTGGCTGAAAACTGTCCGACCAGCTCTTTGTCAGTCCCTGAAACCGTAATTATGTTCTTTTCTACTGAGACCTGGATCCCTTCCGGTATTTCCATATTAACAGGATGGCTGAACCCTAAATTCATATTCAAACTCTTTCCGGCCACTTCCGCCCTGAATCCGACTCCCTGTATTTCAAGCTTCTTTTCAAATCCTTTTGACACTCCTTCCACCATATTGAAAATCAGCATTCTGGTAAGGCCCCATAAGGATTTGTCCAGCTTCTCTTCCGTCTTGATGGAAGTCGCAATTACGTTGTCTTTCATTTCAATCTTAACTTCGGGCCTGAATGTCCTGGTTAATTCTCCCTTTTGGCCTTTTGCGGTCAATTTCAATCCCTCTATCTTAACTTCCACTCCCTGGGGTATTATGATTTCTTTTCTTCCTATTCTGCTCATATTTTTACCAAATTTCTAAAATTATCTCACCTCCCAGCTTTTCCCTCCTAGCTTCCGAATCCGTCATGATTCCTTTGGAGGTTGAAACCACCGATAATCCATATCCGCCCTTTACCCTGTTTATGGTGAAATGGTCGTGGTATATTCTCTGTCCGGGCTTTGAAACTTTCCTCATGCCGGATATCGCCCCTTCCTTCCCGTCGTATTTCAAAGTGATTTCCAAAGTGTCCTTGGCTTTCTTCTGCTTCTTCTCTATTTTCCCGATGAATCCTTTCCTTTCCAGTATCCTGGCAATTTCATTCTTGAACTTTGAGAAAGGCACGTCCACCGTAGTGAGCTGGGCGGCCTGGGCATTCCTTATTCGATTTAACATGTCTGTTATTGGGTCTGTCATAGTATTTACCAACTGCTCTTTGTAACTCCCGGTATTAAACCTTGATTGGCCATTTCCCTGAAGCAACACCTGCATAATCCGAATTGCCTCATGTAGGCCCTCTTCCTTCCGCACTTAAAGCACCTTCTGTTTATCCTTGAGGTGAACTTGGGCTTTCTGTTTGATTTTGCTATCTGTGATTTTATGGCCATATTATTTAGCGAAAGGGAATCCTAATAGTCTGAACAATTCCAATCCCTGTTCGTGGTTCTTGGCAGTAGTGGTCGCCGTAACTTCCAATCCGAAAATGCTTTTTATTTTGTCGGGGGAAACTTCCGGGAAGACTATGTGCTCTCTGATCGCAAGACTTAAATTACCATTCTGATCAACGGATTTCAATGGTATTCCCTTGAAATCTCTTGTTCTGGGCAATGTCAGGTTGACCAGTCTGTCCAAGAAATCGTACATCTTCTTTCCCCTCAAGGTGACTTTGCATCCCATGATCATCCCTTCCCTGACTTTGAAGGAAGCTATGGATTTCTTGGCTACGGTCAGAACAGGCTTCTGCCCGCAAATCTGGCTTATGTCTTCCATTATTCCTTCCGTGAATTTCTTCCTCTCGTCCGCTCCTTTTAAGACTATCTGTCTTCCAAAGCCCGTGTTTATGGTAACCTTCACTATTTTGGGGACTGCCATCACGTTCTTATAACCGAACTTCTCCTTCATCTTGGACAGCACTTCCTTTTTATATTTTTCAGCTAATTTGGTAATCATTATATTTCCTGGTTGCACTTCTTACAAATTCTGACTTTGCTGTTTTCCGTCACCTTGGCCCCGATTCTGGCGGGCTTTCCGCATTTCGGGCAAATAAGCCTTACGTTTGCCACGGAAATCTTCCCGGGCAGCAAAATTATCTGCCCTTTTTCGCCCTGCTTCTTGGGTTTTTGGTGCTTTTTCCTCAGATTAGCGCCTTCTACCATGACCTTCTGCTCTAAGGGAAAAGCCTCGAAAACCTTTCCTTTTTTTCCTTTGTCTTTGCCTGACATTATTAATACTGTGTCGTTTGTCCTGATTTTCATATGATTAAAGCACTTCGGAAGCTAAGTTCGCTATCTTCTCAAAACCTTTTTCCTTTATCTCTCTGGGCACGGGCCCCATGACCCTTCCTCCCTTGGGCTCCTTTGTCTTTCCTTCCAATATCACGCATGCATTGTCGTCAAAGCGGATATAGGTTCCATCCTGTCTTTTATATTCCTTTTTCTGCCTTATTACAACAGCCCTGGTCACCTCGTGCTTCTTTACTGTCCTCCTGGGTTCGGCATCCTTTACGGCGCAGACTATCACGTCTCCAATCTCAGCATACCTTCGTTTTGTCCCTCCGAGTATCGTAAAGACCTTGACCATCTTGGCCCCCGTGTTATCCGCTACTTTTAATTTTGTCTGTATCTGTATCATGTTATTTCTCTTTTGCTGTTTCAGGCTCAATCTCAGCCACGTCCAAATCCTGGGCTTCCTCCACTGCTTTTGCTTTTGCGACCAGTTTTATGACTTTCCATTTCTTGTCTTTTGAAACAGGCGTGCATTCCTCTATCTGAACCTTGTCCCCTATTGAAAAGCTTTCCTTTGTGTGGGCTTTGTATTTCTCGTGCCTCTTGAACCTTTTCAGATACTTTGGATGCTGGACTATCCTTTCCACCTGCACCGTCACAGTATCTTTCATTTTGTTTGACGTTATGATTCCGGTTAATGCTTTTCTCATATTATTATAGGGCTTTAATTAAAGTCATAATCCTCGCTATTTCCTTTCTTGTTTTCTGCACGTCTTTCACATTCTTTACCTTTCCGGCGGCCAAATCAAACCTGAGCTGCCTCAGCTTCTCCTTGTCGTCCGCCATCAGCTTTTCCAAATCTGCTTTGTTCCTTTGTCTTAATTCTGCTATTTTCATATTATTTTCTGGCAATTATCTTTGTGCGGATGGGAAGCTTGTCTGCCGCCTGGCCGAATGCTTCCTTCACCACGTCTTCTTTCAAACCGTCCAATTCAAATATTATCCTTCCCGGCTTGATCGGGAAAACATAATGGTCCACGCCCCCTTTCCCTCCTCCCATGGGAACCTCCTGCCCCTTTTTGGTCACGGGCTTGTCCGGAAACACTCTCACCCACAATTTGCCTCCCTTTTTCATGTATCTTATGATTGCCCTTCTGGAAGCTTCCAGCTGCCTTCCCGTAATCCACTTGGTTCCCATTGCCATCAATCCGAAAGACCCGAAAGTAACCTTGGTTCCCTGGTGCGATACTCCCTTAGATGTTCCTTTCCTCCACTTTCTGTGTTTTACTTTTTTGGGCATTAATATGGACATGTTTATTCAAACTTTTCTCC